>JANMWN010000359.1:0-5931 GCA_031394045.1 Sporichthyaceae bacterium | reverse complement strand
CCGCGTACGTTGCGCCGCAACGTTCTGCCTTCTCGAGGGGCCTCGTGACTGACCTGCGCCGGCACATACCCCGGGTAGCGCTCCGGTGGGACGACGAGATTCCCGCTCGCCAGTGGCAGTCGGTCGATGCCACTTTGGTCTTCGCGGACATCTCAGGATTCACCGCCCTCACCGAGCGGCTCGCACGTCGCGGCCGCATCGGCGCCGAGGAGCTGATCGAGACGCTCAATCGGGTCTTCGGCGCGATGCTGGACCAGGCGTCTATCCGCGGCGGCGAGCTGCTCAAGTTCGGTGGCGACGCGTTGCTTTTCACGTTCCGTGGTGACGATCACACGATGCGTGCCTGCAGATCCGCGGTCGATATGCGCCGGGCACTGCGTGACTCGGCACAGATCACCACGTCGGTCGGCAGGCTGAGGCTGTCCATGTCGGTCGGTATCCACTCCGGGCCGGTGGACTTCTTCCTCGTCGGCTCGCCGACGCGCGAGCTGTTGATCCTCGGCCCGGCCGCCACCGCCACAGCGGAGGCGGAGCATGCTGCGGTCGCCGGCGAGATCCTCATCACGGGCAGTGCGGCGGCCCGCCTACCGCTCGGCTCGACGCACGAGCGCCCGGACGGTCTCCACCGGCTGCGCTGGCGGTTCACGTTGCCCCCGGAGGGCCAGGGACCGCCGGCCCCGGCGGTGACGCAGGAAAGGCTGCTGTCCCTCTTTCCGAATGCGCTCGGGGAGTATCTCGGGGAGCGGGTTCCTGATCCCGAGCACAAGCTGGCCACCATAGGGTTCGCTCGCGTCTCCGGCACTGACAACCTGCTGGCCGTTGAAGGCCACGACGCCGTTGCCGACGCATTGCACCGAACGATCTCGGTCGTCCAGGGGGCGCTCATCGGCGAAGGCGTGACTCTGCTCTCCACCGACTTCGACAGTGATGGTGCCAAGCTGTTCATGAGCTCGGGTGTGCCGTTCTCGAGCGAGGACGACGAGGGCCGGATGCTGCGAGCCATGCGCCACGTCCTCGACATCGGTACGCCGCTGCCGTTGCAGATCGGGGTGAACAGGGGGCACGTCTTCGCCGCCGAGGTCGGCGCCGCCGAGCGGGCTGCGTACTCCGCGATGGGTGACACCACGAACACGGCTGCGCGGATCATGGCGAAGGCGCCGCCGGGCGTGCTGTTCGCGCACCCGATGGTCGTCGAGCAGTCACGGACGCTGTTCAGCGCAGTGCCGGCGGGGCCGTTCGCCATGAAGGGCAAGAACGTCCCGGTACCGGTGCTCGACGTCGGCGAGGAGCTCGGGACACGGGAGGTCGACACCCGTGCTGAGCTCCCGCTGATCGGCCGGGAGGCCGAGCTCGCCGCGTTGCGTGCAGCCCTCGAGATCTCACTCGGTGGTCAAGGTGGCGTCATCACAGTGTCGGCCGCGACCGGTCTCGGCAAGAGCCGCCTGATCGCCGAGGCGATCCGTGATCTGGAGGCGACGGTGGTACGGGTGCGTGCCGAACCGTACGGCATGACCTCGCCCTACCGGATGTTGCGCGATCCTGTGCGTGCCGCGCTCGGGATCGAGCGCGGCGACCCGCTCGTGATGGCCGAGCAGGCCCTCGCCGGGTTCGCCAGGATCGATCCCGACCTGCTCCCGATGGCGCCGCTGGTCGAGGACGTCATCAACGTCCCGATACCGGCCACCGAGCAGGCCGCCGCCATCGAGCCCCAGTTCCGTCCGGCGCGCATCGGCGACGTGGTGGTGCGGTTGATCGAGGAGACGGTCAGTGGTCCTTTCGTGCTCGTGGTCGAAGAGGCCCACTGGTCCGATGCCGCGTCGATCGCCGTGCTCGACCGCATCGTCTCGGCAGCACGGGGCCGACCCTGGGCGGTTGTCGTCGCCCGGCGTACAGACGGCGCTGGCTTCGTGCCTGACACCGGCACCACGGTCCGGCTGGACCCGTTGCCTGACGACGCGATGCGCCGGATCGTGCTCGCGGCCACCGCGTCCGCGCCGGTCCGCCCGCATGAGGTCGACGAGATGCTGCGGCGTGCCGGTGGCAACCCGTTGTATGTGGAAGAGCTGGCCCGCCTTTTTCGCGAGGTTGGCTCGCTCGAGGACTTGCCGGACAGCCTCCACGCGGCGCTCGACGCGCAGATCGACGCTCTCGAGACCGTCTCCCGTCGCGTGCTGCGCTACGCCTCGGTGCTCGGCCGCAGCTTCGGCACCGAGGTGCTCGAGGAGACACTGCGGGCCGAAAGCCTGCACCTCGACGATGTCACGCTCTCAAGGCTTGCACACTACTTGGAGGGGGACGGCCGGACGCGCCTGCGCTTTCGCTCCGGAATGATCCGCGACGCTGCCTACGAGGGGCTCTCGTACCGGCTCCGTACGAAGCTGCACACCACCGCTGGGCTGGCCGTGGAGAAGCTGTCGTTCGACCTCGACGCAGACTCCGACACGCTCTCGTTGCACTTCTGGCGTGGCGGTGACGACGACAGGACGTGGCTGTACTCCCGTATGGCCGGCGATCGAGCCGCGCGCGCATACGCCAACTTCGAGGCGGCGGTTCTCTACGAGCGCGCGATCGAGGCGTCGCGGCGGCTCCCGCACGCGACCGACGACGAACGCAGGCTGCTCTGGGAGCGACTCGGAACCGTCCGAGACCTGGCCGGCATGTACCCCCAGTCCGTGACCGCGTTCACCCGGGCGCTCGGGATGACCCGTGGTGACGCCATCGAGTCGTCCTCGCTCCTGCTCCAGCGGTCGCGCACGAGGCAGCGCACCGGTGCATACTCTGCGGCGCTTAGCGACCTCACGAGGGCACAAGGCCTGCTCGGCGACGACTCGTCGGTCGCCGCCCGACGGCAACGGGTCCGCATCAGGAGCATGCGCGCCGGTGTGCGTCAGGAGCAGGAGCGACGAGCAGAGACGATCGCAGAGGCGCGCGCGGTCCTCGACCAGGCGCGCGAGCTCGGAGAGTACGAGGCCCTCGAGGCAGCGCTCATCGTCCTAGACGCTGCGCTCTTTCAGCTCGGCGACACCACGGTCGGTGCGGGAACGGAGGAGGCTCTGCGTTCAGCCCTGGCACGAGGGAACCTCAAGCGGGCAACGATGGCGCAGTCGAACCTCGGAGCCTACGCGTTCGTCACCGGGCGGTGGTCGGAGGCCGCTGAATGGTTCGCGAAGGCGCGGGAGACGGGCCAGTACATCGGCGACGTCGTCGGGTCTGCCTTCGTGGGTCTCAACCTCGGCGAGCTGCTCGTGAGCCAGGGGCGGCTCGACGAGGCGGACGAGGTCCTAGGCGACGCCGTCCGTGTCCTCGGAGTTGCCGGGGCGCTGGATGACGCCGCCTACGGCCGGATGCACCTGGCCAGAAGCCGCCTTGCCCGCGGAGACCTTGAAGAGGCGGAGTCGATGGCTCTGGACGTCGAGCGCGAGCTGGCGGCTCTCGGCCAGCGAACCAGCGCGGCGGAGGCGATGCTCGTCAGGGCTGAGGCTGTGACACGCCTCGAACGACCTGAACTGGCGCTCGAGCTCATTGGACTGTCCGCCAAGATGGCTCGGGGAGAGGGCGTGGCCCTGTTGCCCCGCGTCGAGCAGGAGCGTGCCCGGGCTCTGCTCGCTCTCGGCAGCGTCGCTGCCGCACGAGAGGCAGTAACAGCTGGTCTCGAGCTGGCCCGGACGCACGGAATGCCGTACGAGGAGGCCACCCTGCTTCGATTGTCGGTCGACGTTGCGCTAGCCGAAGGAGACCACCTGGCCGCGGCCGGCGCGGCAGAGGCAGCCGACGAGGTCCTTCGTCGGCTGGGGCTCGCCACCTAGCCCGGGACAGGGCGCAGTCGGCCCGGGCACCCACCCGGTCAGCCGCTGCTGAGGCGGATGTCCCCCAGGAAGTAGATGTAGTCGAACGCGGTGACCGACCCGTCGAGGTTCTCGACGTTGCTCTGCCGGTAGATGCACGCGTACTGGATGAAGGGACTGCTCGCGGACTGGTCCAGGGAGGTCGTGGACGACGTGATCTTGCTGTAGTCCACCGTCGGCACGTAGTAGGGCTCCGTGCCGGGCGAGGTGATGAGTCCCGGGATGCAGTACTTCAGCGTGACGTCCGGGCTCCCGTCCTCCCAGTTGGCGATGGTCTTGGGAAGCGGGGGCCAGGAGGTTGCGGACGCGGCCGCCGCGGTCACCTGCGCCGCGGTGAAGTCTCGGGGCAGCACGATGGTGTACTGCGATGTGGACTGGTCCGCGGTGCTCTGCTGGTGGTAGGTGCTGGTGTTGCCGCTGTCGGAGTAGCTGTATGGCTTCTTGGCGCACGTCTTTGTCTGGTCGCCGAGCAGCAGGCGCGTGATCACCGCTCTCGGGTCACCGTTGGCAGACGCCTGAGCGGCGGCGAGGCTGCTGGGGACGCTCGGGTCGAAGCAGTCGATCTGACCGTCGCTGAGCGACTCGATGTTGAAGACCGTCCCGGCGGACCCAGGCAGGCTCGACGGGTAGGAGTTTCCGCCCTGGATGCTGAAGTCACCGATCACCGGCGTGAGGACGAGGTAGTCCCAGTCCGTCGCGGCGGCGCTCGGCGGGTCCGTCAGCGTGGGGCCTACGTAGCCGCCGGGCCCGACGTAGCCTTCGAGGCCAGGAGCAGTGCTGGTGTACGCACTGGACTGGAGCGGACTGATCGCCCAGTAGCAGTTGTTGTTGAACCCGCTCTGCGGGCCGGAGTTGGAAGCGAAGTTGCAGGTGAACAGCTGGCCGGCCGGATCCCCAGGGGTCTGCGGTGCGCTGAAGCCGGTCTGCATCTCGGCGGTTCCGACGAGTCCGACGCCGACCTTGTACATCGCCGCACGCACGATCGCGTTGCCCGAGAGGTTGAGGTCGAGCAGCGCGGACCTCACCGAGGGGACGCCGAAACTGCCCGCGAGTGGGCCCGTTGCGGCTCGGTTGACGGCCACCGTGAGCGTCTCGACGGGTGTGGTGGCGCGGTTGACCTGCTTGCACTGGGTGCCGTTGCTCTCGTTCCCGGAGCGCACCCCGAGCGAGAGATCCTTGTAGCCGGGGGCCGCGGGCGTCGACGACGACACATTCGGGCCGGTCACGGCGAAGCTGAGGTACTGACTGCCCGAGGTGCTGAACTTGCAGGTTTGGCCGCTCAGCGTCTGGGGAGTCGTGCCGGGCACGGCTGCGCTGTACGTGATCGTCGACGAGTTCCCGCTGCTCTTCCAGACGAGCGTTCCGCCGCCGATCGGCGCGGGGTTGCCGACGGGACCAAGGGTGACGGCGCTGGCACCCTCGTTGGGGAGGCCGACGATGGCAGTCGTGAGGGCGAGGGTGGCACCGACCAATGTGGCGAGCACTGTTCGTGTCTTCATCTGGATTCCCTCGAACTCGTGAGATGTGGCTGGACTGAACGGATGCCGTTTTGCGCCGTGGACAGGCGATGTCCGACTAGTCGCGCATCGGGTGAAACCGGTGACCCCGTGACCGCAGGGGAAACGCTATAGCAAGTGAGCGCTCAGCACAGCCAGTCGCGAAATGTTGCCCGGTCGGGGGGACCTCGGTCGGGCGGGGGAGTCGACGCCAACCTAGGTCGGCAGCCACCCCGCGATCTGCTGCGGGGACCACTGCAGCCTCAGCCCGGATCCACCGCGGAAGTAGTGTCAGGGGGCGGGCCGTGACCCGCGGATGTCCTGCTGTGTACGGAGAATGTGGCTTGCGACAGTCACGTTCTACCCGCTCAGAAGGAGCATCCGCGGGATGCGAGTTTCTCACGCCCCTGGTCGGGTGTCGGCAGTGTTCGACGATCCGAATCTGGTGTCGTGCGGTGGGCTTGCTCCGGTGGTCGCCCTGGCGCAGCGATGCGGCCTGGCGGAGTTGGTCGCCGGGGCGGACTGCATCGATGACATGGACTTGCTGCGGCACGGCGGGATGGACCGGTTGTTCACCGGGGTCCACGCGC
>JANMWN010000328.1:0-2445 GCA_031394045.1 Sporichthyaceae bacterium | reverse complement strand
AACCTTCAAGAGCTTCGCGCGTTTCGGTCCGGCCGGCCGGAGGTCGACGACGCCACGGAACTTCGCGCCCGTGACGTGCTGCTACGCGCCGCACTTGCGCGGCCCGCCAAGCGTCACGTGACACGCCGAACTATCGCTGTGGCCTGCGCCGCCCTAGCGGTGGCCGGCGGCGGTGTCGCGTACGCTGCCGTAGCCACGAATGGTCCTGAGCCATCGGCCGCCAAGATGGAGTCCCTAGATGTACTGGCTGACTACGCGGCGGGGGTGGGAGACAAGATTACTTCTTTCGCCGGACTTCGCATCGACGGTCCCGCTGGACAAATAGTGGTGAGCACTACCAACTCTGATCCGGCGTCATACATGGTTTACATGAAGCCGGGCGCCGACAGCCACTCATACCGTTTCGTCCTCACCACCCTCTCCTATGAGAAACTCCTGGCGCTGCGCGATCAGATCATTGCGGACCGCAAGGCATTGATTTCCCAGGGCATTGATGTGGTGGACGCAGGACCGGACGTGTTCACCGACGGCGTCCTGGTGGGTGTGGTGAACCCCACCGCGGCGACGCAGAACGCGCTGCGGAACCGCTACGGCACCGACCGTATCTACGTCAGATCGGCAAAGTTGCGAACGAACTGGTAGCACCAGCCCGCTGCGCTAACGCCTTTGTTGCAGCTGCGTTCTTCGCTTGCTGTCCGGTATGCGTCCGTAGATCAGACAACAACCTGCCACGCGTCGTCAGAGGGCCGGTTAACAAAATAGTGGCTTGGTGGCTCTTCGCACTTGACCGGGGTGGCGTCCTGATTTGAGGCTCGTGGTCTCGACAGGCTGGTGGTTCCTACGCCGTCAGCCGAAGAGAGCCACGAGCCATGTCCGACCGTACGACGTTGTTGTTCGCGCTGCCCGAGTTCCGGGTCCTGAATGTCACCCTGGAGCCCGGTGGGGGCCGTCGGGTCCTCGTGGAGAGCCTCGCTGACGAGGGCGGCTGCCCTGGATGCGGTGTCCTGTCGGCGTTGATCAAGGACCGGCCGACGAGCCGTGTGAAGGACCTCCCGCACGGGCCGGTGCCGCTGGTCGTGTGGGTCCGCAAGCGCCGCTTCGCCTGCATCGAGGTGCTGTGTGAGCGGCGGTCGTTCACCGAGACCAGCGTCCAGCTGCCCGCCCGAGCCAGGGTCACGATCCGGCTGAAGGTGAAGGTCTGCGCTGCCGTCACGACCACGAACCGGGCCGTGAGCGAGGTCGCCAAGGACCACGGCGTCGCCTGGGGGACGGTGCATCGGATCTTGGTGAAGGCCGCCGCGGACATCCTTGACCAGGCGGCACCCACCACGATGATCGCCGATCGTTGAGACCCGCGCCCGCAGTGTCCGCTGGATCCAGGACGGCATCGAGCAGACCTCGACGTGGCGCCGCTCGGACCCGTGGATGACCTCCATCGTGGACCTGGACCGCAGCCACCCAGGCGGGATCATCGGCCTCGCCGCCGGCCGCTCCGGGGCATGTGTGGAGGGCTGGATCGCCTTGCAGAGCAGCGAGTTCCGGGCCGCCGTGAAGGTCGTCGCGATCGACCCGAGCGCCCCCTACGCCTCCGGGATCCGCCGGGCGTTGCCCGACGCCCGGATCGTGCTCGACCACTTCCACCTAGTGATGCTCGGCAACGCGATGGTCACCGACGTCCGGCAGCGGGCGCGGCGTGAGCAACAACGACGAGGTATGAAGGTCGACCCGGCCTGGGCCCATCGACGGCTGCTGCTGCGCAACGCAGACCAGCTCAGCCCCAAGGCCCTCACCCGTCTGAAGACGGTGTTCAAGACCGACGACTCGACCTGCCAGATCAGCGCCGCCTGGGCCTGCAAGGAGCTCCTCCGGCAGCTCCTGGCAGCGCACGGCCCAACCAGGTACAGCCGGCACGAGACCGCACACCGCAGGACCCGGTTCCTGGCCGCTTGCGTGACCGCGGACATGCCCGAGACGACCCGCCTCGCCGGCACGATCGAGAAGTGGTGGCCCGAGATCGAAGGGTTCCTCGAGCTCGGCGTCACCAACGCCAGGACCGAGGGCTGCAACCGCGTCATCAAGCAGATCAAGAGGGTCGCCTGCGGGTTCCGCAACCAGGCCAACTAGGAAAGGCGCATCATGTTGCACAGCGCAGCCCTCCGGGCCGCGTGAATCATCAGCGGTCGAGGTCAACCCCGCTCAAGTTCCAAGAGCCGGCAACAGCGAGAGCCGGCGGACCGACTAGGGAGAGCTCGACGTGCCCGCGGGCGACGTGAGCGGCTCGATGTGGTCGAGGTAGCGCCAGATGCCGTTCACGTTGGCGGCGTCGCTGCTGAGGGCCTGGTGTTTGGCGGCGAGCTCGGGGTCGCCGGTGACCGCGAGGTAGCGCTCGCGCGTGCGCTCGACGACGGCTGCGACCGCGTGGTCCAGATCAAGACCCTGCCGGCG
>JANMWN010000288.1:0-8507 GCA_031394045.1 Sporichthyaceae bacterium | reverse complement strand
GACGAAAGGGCCGTAGTGATCGAGCTGGGAGGGGTTCTGCAGGTGCCCACGATGGTTGCACTCGGTGTAGGCCTGGTCGCAGCCCCAGTAGTTCATGTGGTTGCCGAGGAACAGCGGCGCGCGGTTCCCCGCGTAGGTGGCCCGGAACGCGGCCAGGTACGAGGCGTAGACCGCGTTGGACGCCACCACCCGTTGTGCCTCCGTGGTGATGGGCTGGGCGTGGTTGAAGCGGTACCAGAGGTTGTAGTCCATCGCGAGCTGTGCGCCGCCGCCGGTGCCCTTCCAGGCGATCCGCTGCAGCGGGAACTCCCACAGTCCGTGCAGGGTCTTGCGTGGCCACGAGAGGCGCCCGGTTCCCGAGGTGTCGTAGCGGTACCCGGCTGCGGCCATCGCGGCCAGGTAGGCGGCCGGGCGCCCCTCCAGGCACGGCGTACGCCCGCCGACGACGACGGTGTGGTCGTACGCGGTTGGGTCTCCGCCGAGGTGGTTGTCCGACCGCCAGTGATCGACGAAGTTGTTGAACTGGGTGATCTCGCTGGTCCAGTCGGCGGTGGTCCAGCTGTTGATCCCCTTGGCCCCGCAGAAGTGCCCGTTGAAGTGCGTGCCGATGTCGTTGCCATCGAGCCACGCCTGAGAAAGCAACGAGGTCACGTCACCGATGGGGTCCTGCGGTTTCGCGAACCCGATCGCCGACGTTCCGCGAGGAAGCCGCGGAGGTCGGTAGTCCATCCGGTGGCCCGGGGTGAGCATGAACACCCCGGACAGGAAGTACGTGACATGGCTGTCGAGCTCGCGGGTCAGGTCGGCCCAGGCCCGCAGCTGGTCGACGTCTCCTGAGCCGTCGAACCCGACGATCACGAACTGTGGCGGACGCCCTCCCGGTGGCAGCCGGCTCGGCACGAACGCCCCCGCCTGGGGCAGCGCCGGGGAGTACACCGACCCGTCCCCAGACACCCCGGGGGTTGGCGGGACGCTGGAGCTGACAGGTCCACCCGAAGCGCTTGGCGGGCCCAGCCCGCTCTGCCCAGGAGCTGCGGAGTGGCTGGAAGGCTGGGTGCAGGCCAACAGCCCCGTGGCGGCCAGCACTGCGATGATCATTGGCAGGCCGGTACGGCGAGACCTCACGCCGGCACTCGACGGTTCCACGGCGATATCGGCACAAAGTCAGCATATGGCGCGTCTCGGTGCCCGCCGGGGTTTGGTTCGCCGTCGGTGTGCCTGCCTCAGGGCGCGGGGACGCCGTTCCAGACGAAGTCGCCGCGGGCCCGCCAGTCGACGCTGGTGTCAGCCAGCTGGACCGGCCCGGTGATGCTTCCGGCGCTCAGCGTGCTGCCGCCCGTACCTGTCAGCTGGACCGAGTACAGGTGCCCGTCGCCACGGTCGGCGAAGTAGAGCGACCCGCCGGCGGCGAACATCCCCGCGGCCCGGCTCGGCGCCATCGCCGAGACGTCTCCACCGACCGTGTTGCGGACGGCTCCGACCACCCGGCTCTGCGGGGTGAACCAGCGCCAGTACAGGTTGTCGTCACCGAACAGCGAGTAGTAGATCCGGTCGTTCGTGTACGCCATCCCGGTGATGTTGGGGATGTCACCGACGAACGTGCTGTTGTAGAGCGGCACGTGGGTGCTGACGCCGAACGTCGTGCCGTTGAACGACCTGGCGCGGAACGTCCCGTCGTTCCAGCCCGAGTACAGCGTGCCGTCGACCAGGAAGGACCCCCGGGACGCGCTCCACGGGAGTCCGAGCGGAAGCGTGGCCGCGTTGGTCGGAGCGCTTGCCCCGTCCCAGAACTGGCGCCGTACCGCATCCGCCGCGCCGAGCCCACCCGTACCCGCGGGCACGTCGTCATTGATGATCTCGATGCCGTTGACGAGGGGGTTCTCGACGTGGTGCAGCCAGGTCAGGTCGACCGACCCGTCACTGGTCGTGTCGAACGACTTCATCATGCCGATGTCCGTGCCCGGGCTGGCCGACAGGTCGACGTTCGGGGCGACGGTCGTACCGTCCAGCTGGATCGAGAAGATGCGCTGGCCGGCCGATGCCGTTCCCGGGTACCGGTTGGCGAGGTAGATCCGGACGGTCACATGGGTTCCGGCAGCGACGGGGAAGCTCCACTGCATCTCGTTGTCCGCGCTGGGGCTCCACCGCTCGGAGTCGAACCAGGCCGAGCGGGGCTCGGTCCAGCACGGTGGCCGGGATGGTTCCGTCGCTGGTAGCCGACGGGCTCCAGCCGGCCGGGTTGCTGCCAGAGTTGCGGTACGGGCTCGGGTTGGACTGGTCGGCCGCCCAGTCCGGGCCGTCGTCCACCGACTGCAGGGCCGGGCCACCGGCGTTGACCCGGTAGAGCACGCTCGGGTCCGAGCTGGCGGTGGGGCTGCCGAGCAGGTAGACGTCGTTGGGGAGCACCCCGACCTTGTTGGTCGGCGGTGTGCTGCCCCCCGCCACCGGGAAGAAGGCCAGCCGGGCCCGCTGCACGTTGGCGATCCTCGTGGTGTCGTCACCGATCCACAGGCCGGCCGACGTGGCGAGCATGTCGAAGACGCCGACGCCACGGGCGCCGTTCGGGTCTGAACGAACGGTTGAGGCGGTTCCCACGCAGGGTGATCGAGCACCTACCGGAACCGTTGTGGCTGCTCCGAACGGGTGTGCGAGCCGCAGGTCTCGAAGCTAGTCGCAGACTGCTCCGTTGGCCGCCGAGCCCACCAGCCGCGCGTACTTGCCGAGGAACCCGCGGGTGTAGCGCGGCTCCTTGGGCTGCCAGCCGTCCCGGCGCAGGTCGAGCTCGGCCTGGTCGACGAGGAGGTCGAGGGTGCGCGCGACCATGTCGAGCCGGATCCGGTCGCCGTCCGCGACGAACGCGATCGGCCCGCCGTGCGGGGCCTCCGGCGCGACATGCCCGATGCAGAAGCCGGCCGTGGCCCCGGAGAACCGGCCGTCGGTCAGCAGCAGCACGTCCTTGCCCAGCCCAGCGCCCTTGATGGCCGCCGTCACGGCGAGCATCTCGCGCATACCGGGGCCGCCCTGCGGTCCCTCGTACCGGATGACCACGACGTCGCCGGCGACGATTCGACCCTGGGTGACGGCGGCCATCGCGTCGACCTCATCGTCGAACACCTTGGCGACGCCCTCGAAGGTCGGCTCGTCGACGCTCGCCGACTTGATCACCGCACCCTGCGGCGCCAGCGACCCGTGCAGCACCAGCAGCCCGCCGGTCCGGTGGATCGGCGTGGCGGTCGCGTGGATGATCTTCCCGTCAGGGTCGGGCGGCGCGATTTCGGCCAGGTTCTCGGCCATCGTGCGGCCAGTCACCGTCATCACGTCGCCGTACAGGAGCCCGGCGTCGAGCAACGCCTTCATGACGACGGGGACTCCGCCGATCTTGTCGATGTCGTTCATCACGTAGCGCCCGAACGGCTTGACGTCGGCCAGGTGCGGCGTACGGTCGCCGACCCGGTTGAAGTCCGCCAGCGTCAGGTCGACCCGGGCCTCGTGCGCGATCGCCATCAGGTGCAGCACGGCGTTGGTGGAGCCACCCAGCGCCATGACCACGGCGATGGCGTTCTCGAAGGCCTGCTTGGTCATGATGTGCCGGGCGGTGATCCCCTGCCGGATCAGGTCGACGACGGCCTCACCCGCGCGGACGGCGTCTGCGTCGCGACGCTGGTCGGGAGCCGGGGCGGAGGCAGAGCCGGGCAACGACATGCCGATGGCCTCGGCGACCGAGGCCATCGTGTTGGCGGTGAACATGCCGCCGCAGGCTCCCTCGCCGGGGCAGGCGTGCCGCTCGAGCTCGTCGAGCTCGGCCCGGGTGATCTTGCCGCTCGCGCAGGCGCCGACGCCCTCGAACATGTCCTGGATGGTGATGTCCTTGCCGCCCAGGCGGCCGGGCAGGATCGAGCCCGCGTAGACGAAGACCGAGGCCAGGTCGAGTCGGGCCGCTGCCATCAGCATGCCCGGCAACGACTTGTCGCAGCCGGCCAGCAGCACCGAGCCGTCGAGCCGCTCGGCGTGCATCACGCACTCGACCGAGTCGGCGATGATCTCCCGGCTGACCAGCGACGCCCGCATCCCCTCATGGCCCATCGAGATGCCGTCGGAGACCGAGATCGTGCCGAACTCGAGCGGGAAGCCGCCCGCGGTCCGTACGCCCTCCTTGGCCGCCTTGGCCAGGCGCGCGAGCGAGAGGTTGCACGGCGTGATCTCGTTCCAGGACGACGCGACGCCGATCTGCGGCTTGTCCCAGTCGTCGTCGGTCATGCCGACGGCGCGCAGCATCGCGCGGGCGGGGGCACGCTCGTAGCCCTCGGTGACGTCGGTGCTGCGAGGCTTCATCGGGTGGTCGCTCATGTACCGAAGCCTACGGGCGTACGACGCTGATCAGCGGCTCACCCTCGGCCAGACGTGCGAGCTGCTCGGCCAGGAGCCGGTACGCCCGCGGCAGGAACGCGGAGCTGTTGCCACCCACGTGGGGGGACAGCAGCAGGCCCGGGGTGGACCAGAGCGGGTGCCCTGGCGGCAGCGGCTCCGGGTCGGTGACGTCCAGAGCGGCCGTCAGTCGTCCCGACGCAAGCTCGGCGACCAGCGCCGCCGTGTCGACGACCGGGCCCCGCGCCACGTTGACCAGCAGGGCACCGTCGCGCATCCGGGCCAGGAACGCCGCGTCCACGAGCCCGGTCGTCGCGGGCGTCAGCGGCACGCACAGCACCACGACGTCCGCGAGCGGGAGCAGTGACTCAAGCCGGTCGAAGCCCTCCACCGGACCGGCCGCAGCGGTGCGCGGCGCACGCGCCACCCGGAGGACATCGACCTCGAACCCGGCCAGCCGTTGCTGCACGGCCGCTCCGACCGATCCGTACCCGACGATCAGTACGGTCCGGTCGGCAAGGGCCGGCCGCGGGCCGGCCGCCCAACGCTGCTCGTCGGCGGCGCGGACGTAGTCGGGGATGCCTCGCAAGGAGGCCAGCATCAGCCCCACCGCAAGCTCGGCCGTCGAGGCATCGTGCACGCCGCGCGCGTTGCAGAGCGTCACCCCGTCCGGCAGGAACGGCAGTACGTCCTCGTACCCGGCGGTCAGGGTCTGGAGCACCCGGAGCCGGCTCATCTCGCGGACGGGGGCCAGGGCCCGCTCCCCCACCATGTACGGCACGACGAAGAGCTCGACGTCGGCGACGGACGCCGGCCAGCTGCCGTACCCGTCCCAGACCTCGGCCCGCAGGCCGGCGGGCAGGCCGCCGAGGCGCTCGACCGCGTCGGGGTAGGGCAGCCAGACGAGGGTCACGGTCGGTGACACTAGCCGCCCGGCGACTATCCTGGTCCGCGTCTGGACAATGGTGTCCGCCTCCTGCTCCTCGATCGGAAGCGACCCGTGCCGACCACCACCTCTGACACCGCGGGCTCAGCCGACTCAGCCGACTCAGCCGACGCCGCGCTGCGGGCCGACATCCGGCACCTCGGCATCCTGCTCGGCGAGACCCTGGCCCGCCAGGAGGGGCCCGAGCTGCTGGCCCTGGTCGAGTCGGTGCGCGCCCTCAGCCGTGACAACCCCGCGGCGGCGGGGCGGCTGCTCGCCCAGGTCGATGTCGGCACGGCCGGACGGCTGGTCCGTGCCTTCGCGACGTACTTCCACCTCGCCAACGTCAGCGAGCAGGTCCACCGCGGACGCGAGCTCGCCCGGCTGCGGCACGAGGAGGGGGGCTGGCTCCGTCGGGCCGTCGCAGCAGTCGCGGCCGCCGGCCTCGAACCGGATGAGCTAGGCGCTGGGGTGGCCCGGCTTGCGGTGCGCCCCGTCTTCACCGCTCACCCGACCGAGGCGGCGCGCCGGACCACCCTGGCCAAGGTGGGGCGGGTGGCCGATCTGCTCGAGGAGGAGCCGGGCCCGCGAACCGACCGAAGGCTGGCCGAGGTCATCGAGCTGCTCTGGCAGAGCGACGACCTGCGGGTGGCGCGGCCCGACGTGCTCGACGAGGCGCGCAACGCCGTCTACTACCTCGAGGTGCTGGCCCGCGAGGCTGTGCCCGAGGTGCTCGAGGAGCTCGCCGACAGCCTCGCGACCTTGGGCATCGAGCTGCCGCCCACGGCCCGGCCGCTCGCGTTCGGGACCTGGATAGGCGGCGACCGGGACGGCAACCCCAACGTGACCCCGGAGATCTTGCTCAAGGTGCTGGAGCTCCAGCACGAGCACGCGATCAGGGTGGCGCTCGACTCCGTCGACCAGCTGCGGCAGGAGCTCTCGTCCTCGACCAGGCTGGTCGAGGTGTCCCCCGAGCTCAGCTCGTCGCTCGCGGCTGACCTGCTCGCGCTGCCGGACGTCGAGCAGCGCTACCTGCGGCTCAACGCCGAGGAGCCGTACCGACTCAAGGCCACGTGCATCCAGCGCAAGCTGCTGAACACCCGGGCCCGGCTGGCATCCGGAACGCCACACTCCCCCGGCCGGGACTACGCCGACTCCGACGGGCTGCTCGCAGACCTGTGCCTGGTGCGCGACTCGCTGCTCGCGCACCGCGGGTCGTACATCGCCCACGGCCGCATCGAACGGGTGATCCGCAGCCTGTCGGCCTTCGGGCTCCGGCTGGCGGCGATGGACGTACGCGAGCATGCCGACGCCCACCACGCCGCGCTCGGGACCCTGGTGGACCGGCTGGGCGAGCAGGGCTGGCGCTACCTCGACCTGCCGCGCGAGCACCGGCTGGCGCTGCTGACCCGCGAGCTGGCCGGCCGGCGCCCGTTGGCCGGGACCCCCGTGCCCCTCGCGGGCGACGAGCTCAAGACGTTCCGGGTCTTCACCACGATCCGCGAGGCCCAGGACCGGTTCGGGCACGACTGCGTACCGACGTACATCGTGTCCATGACGCGCGGCGCCGACGACGTGCTGGCGGCGGTGCTCCTCGCGCGGGAGGCGGGCCTGGTCGACCTGGCGGCGGGCGAGGTACGTCTCGGCTTCGTCCCGCTGCTCGAGACCGTGGACGAGCTACGGGCCGCCGACCTGGTTCTCGAGGACCTGCTCGCCGACCCGTCGTACCGGCGGTTGGTGGCGCTGCGCGGGGACGAGCAGGAGGTGATGCTGGGCTACAGCGACTCCAACAAGGACGCGGGCATCGCGACGGCCCAGTGGGAGATCCACCGTGCGCAGCGCAGGCTGCGGACGGTCGGTATGCGACACGGTGTCCGGATGGTCTTCTTCCATGGGCGCGGCGGCACCGTAGGGCGAGGCGGCGGCCCCACCCGCGACGCGATCCTCGCGCTCCCGTGGGGCACGCTCGACGGAGCGGTCAAGCTGACCGAGCAAGGCGAGGTGATCTCGGACAAGTACGCCCTGCCCGCGCTGGCCAGGGAGAACCTCGAGCTCACCCTCGCAGGCGCCCTCGAGGCGACGTTGTTGCACACGAAGCCGCGGCAGAGCGGGCCGCTGCTCGACGGCTTCGACGCGGCGATGGACATCGTGTCGGACGCCGCCTTCGTCGCGTACCGGGGACTCGTCGACCACCCCGACCTGCCCGCGTACTTCCTGGCGTCCACCCCGACCGACCAGCTCGGGGCGCTCCAGCTGGGATCGCGGCCGTCCCGTCGGCCCGACAGCGGCAGCGGCCTGACCGGGTTGCGGGCGATCCCCTGGGTCTTCGGCTGGACGCAGTCCCGGCAGATCGTGCCCGGCTGGTACGGGGTGGGGACCGGGCTCGCGGCGGCCTACGACGCCGGCCTCGCGGACGACCTTGCGCAGATGTACGCCGAGTGGCACTTCTTCCGTACCTTCGTCTCCAACGTCGAGATGACGCTGGTCAAGACCGATCTGCGGGTGGCCCGCCGGTACGTCGAGTCGCTGGTGCCGGCCGAGCTGCGCAGCCCGTTCGCGCTGGTCGAGGCCGAGTACGCGAAGACGGTCGAGCAGGTTCTGCGAGTCACCGGCGAGAGTGCCCTGCTCGGCGGCGCCGATCGGCTGCGCCGGACCCTCGAGGTGCGCGACGCCTACCTCGCGCCGCTGCACGACCTGCAGATCTCGCTGCTGCAGCGGGTCCGCGCCGAGCAGGCCCCGGACGACGAGCTGCGCCGCGCCCTCCTGCTGAGCGTCAACGGGATAGCCGCCGGCCTCCGCAACACCGGCTGACGAGGCCTTCAGCTGTCCCAAGATCAGACGATCTCGTCGCCCACATGTCAACCAACGTCCCTCGGCCGTAAAGCTAGCTGGTGTCTGGTCTGTGGTCCCGTGGCGGTGAGCGGTACTCGCGTCCATGGGAGTTGGTCCAGGTGGTGGATCCGTCGGGGTTGCGCCTGGTGGTCCAGCCGCCGTGGGTCTTGAGCTGGTGGTGGCGTCCGCACTTGGGGTCGTTGTTGTCCGAGCTGGTGCTGCCGCCGCTGCCCCCGCTGCCCCCGCCCCCGCCCCCGCCGCCTTCTGTGTTGGTGTCGGGGTGGTGGTTGAAGGGGTGGTTGTGGTCGATGTCGCATGCGTGTGCGGGGGTGTGGCAGACCGGGAAGGTGCATTCGGGGTCTCGGGCCAGCAGGTAGTCGGCCAG
>JANMWN010000260.1:0-2471 GCA_031394045.1 Sporichthyaceae bacterium | reverse complement strand
GATGGCGGCCTGGCTGGACAGCGCATCGACCTGGCTGGTCGACCACCACTGGGGTCCGTACCTGTTCGCGCTGCTGCTGTTCATCGCGTTCGCCGAAGCGGCGTTCTTCCTGGGCTTCGTGCTCCCCGGCGAGACGGCGCTGGTCTTGGGCGGTGCCCTGGCCGCGACAGGGGTCTTCCCCATCCAGCTGTTCCTGCCGTGCGCGATCGTGGCCGCGGTGGCCGGCGACTCCGTGGGGTACGAGGTCGGGCGGCACTTCGGCGTACGCATCAGGGCCTCACGGCTCGGCCGTCGGGTCGGTGAACCCCGATGGCTGACGGCCGACGCGTTCTTCAAGAGGCACGGCGGCAAGGCCGTCTTCCTCGGGCGGGGGCAGGCGTTGCTGCGTGCGCTGGTCCCGGCGCTCGCGGGCATGAGCGGCATGGCCTACCGCACGTTCCTGCCGTGGAACGCCTTGGGCGGTCTCCTCTGGGGTGGCGGCGTCGTCATCCTCGGGTACGTGTTCGCGAACTCGCTCTCATCGCTGGAGACAGGGCTGAAGTACTGGACGTACGGCGTCGTCGCGGCGCTCGTGATCGTGGTAGGGGTCCTGCACCTGCGGCGGCGGTCTCGCGCGCGCGTGGCCAACGCTCTCGCGCCTCCGGTTGACGCCGAGCCCGAGACGGCCCCGTGACGGTCGCGATCAGGGCCAACACAGTCCTGCCAGCCCTGCGCGAGCCCCTTACCTTCGTCACCGGCGACGGGCTGCGCCTCGTGGGTGAGCTGGCTCGACCGGTCGACCGTGACCCGGTGGCCACCCTCGTGTGCCTGCACCCTCTGCCGACGCACGGCGGGATGATGGACAGCCACGTCCTGCGCAAGGCCTCGTGGCGGCTGCCCGCCCTGGCCGGGATCGCGGTCCTGCGCTTCAACACCCGGGGAACGTCGTCGGCCGCTGGTACCTCGGAGGGGGCCTTCGACGAGGGCCGCAGCGAGCGGTACGACGTCGAGGCCGCGGTCGCCGAGGCGGGCGCAGCTGGCCTGCCGTACCTGTGGTTGCTGGGCTGGTCGTTCGGCACGGATCTGGCGCTTCGCTGGGGGTGTCTCCCGACCGTCGAAGGGGCCTTGCTCCTCTCGCCGCCGCTGCGCTTCTCCTCCGACGCCGACCTCGACACCTGGGCTGGCTCGGGCAAGCCGTTGCTGGCGCTGGTCCCAGAGCTCGACGACTACCTGCGCCCGGACGCGGCCCGCGAGCGGTTCGCACGGGTGCCGCAGGCGGAGGTGGTGGGGGTCGACGGGGCCAAGCACCTCTGGGTCGGCGAGGTGAACGTCCATCGCGTCCTGTCCGAGATCGTGGCGCGGGTCGTTCCCGGCTCCCCGCCACTGTCCTCGACGTGGGAGGGTCCGTACCAGACCTGGAACGACCTCACCGGAGGACTGACGTGACCATCGACCTGGCTGGCAAGAAGGCGCTCGTCACCGGGGCGTCCCGCGGGATCGGCCGCTCGATCGCCCTGGCGTACGCGGCCGCCGGCGCCGATGTCGCGCTGCTCGCCCGCAACGAGGAGCTGCTCGACGAGGTCGCTGCCGAGATCGGGGCCCTGGGCCGCCAGGCGGTCGTCCTCGTGGCTGACGTCACCGAGGCCGACGCCGTCGCGACTGCCGTGGGGCGGGCCGTCGCCGTCCTGGGCCACCTCGACGTGGTCGTCAACAACGCGGGCGGGAACTCGTTCATGAGCCCGTTCGTCAGCATGCGCCTCGGCGGCTGGCAGAAGACGATGGCGCTCAACCTCGACTCCACCGTCTATGTCTGCCAGGCCGTGGGCGCGCACCTGGTCGAGCGCGGGTCCGGCTCGGTGATCAATGTGGCGTCCGTCGCCGGTCTGGGCGCGATGCCGTTCATGTCCCACTACGGCGCGGCCAAGGCGGCGGTGCTCTCGCTCACCCGCTCGCTGGCGATGGAGTGGGCGCACGCCGGCGTACGCGTCAACGCCCTCGTGCCCGGCTGGGTCGCCACTGACCTCACGGCATTCGCGCGAGCGAAAGACGGGGATAGCGCGCGAGTGAACGACGAGGTCGGCCAGGCGCTGATCGCTCGCGTACCGATGCAGCGCTGGGCGACCCCCCAGGAGATGAGCGGGCCGGCGGTCTTCCTGGCCAGCGACGCGTCGTCGTTCATGACCGGCCAGGCCCTCGTCATCGACGGCGGCCTCACCATCGCCTAGTGGTCCGTCGCCAGAATTGATCTGGCAGGTCAGGGCTGCCTGTGGACAAGATCGTCTGGTTGTCGGTTGGGTGTGATACGGGAATTTGTGTCGAAAAGTTGTTGCGTACCAATGGCTTTCGAACACCTGTTCGAGTACGATCATGGAATGACGATCACCGCGCAGCACCCGGCGACGCCCCTTCAGGGCAACCCGCTGATGCACGCGCGGGCCCGCGTCGATGCTGCGCTGGACCAGCTCGCCGCCGCGGTGGCCGAGCAACTGGAG
>JANMWN010000256.1:0-2724 GCA_031394045.1 Sporichthyaceae bacterium | reverse complement strand
GTCGCCCTCTGGCGGTTGCTGCTCTCGCTCGACCTCGTGGCAACGATCAGCTGCGAGTCCATGGCTGTCGACGACCCGCTGCTGCACCTGCTCGCCGACCCACGCCGGACCAGGCCCCAGCTGAAGGACGCCGTGTACGTCCGGCTGCTCGACCTGCCCAAGGCCCTGGCCGCGCGCACGTACGACGTGGCGTACGACGGCGTGGTCGAGGTGATCGACGAGAAGGCGCCATGGAACGCGGGGCGCTGGCGGCTGGCCCTGCACCCGGACGGGGCGGAGTGTGAACGCACCGGCGCGGAGCCGGACCTCGTGCTCGATGTGCGCGAGCTGGGCGCGGCCTACCTGGGTGGCACCTCGCTGCACGCCCGGGCCCTCGCCGGTCACATGGCCGAACGCACGCCGGGCGCTGCGGCCGCAGCGGCCCGCGCGTTCCGACACGAACCCGCGCCGTTCTGCCCGTACATCTTCTAGCCTCGGGTTTTCACGTCGGTAGCTGCGACACGGGGTTATAGAGCGCGAAAGTGCCTGTCCTGTAAGGGAAACTGGGCTTGTTGAGGATCCAGGTTCGCCGCACAGGGAGGCACTTCGCGAGTGAAGAGTACGACCAGAGCGCCGCGACCGGAAGTCACTGCTGATGGTGTGGGGATCGTGTCGCACGCTGGGGCGGTGTTGCTGCGAGAGCTGGCCGATGTTTCGGGCCTGACAGCGGGGTGGACCGGCGCGGTGATCGGGACCTATCGGGGGGTCCCGACGCACCAGCCTGGGCGGGTCCTGGTCGACCTGGCGGTCACGCTGGCTGATGGTGGTGACTGTCTGGCTGACCTGTCCGCGTTGCGCGATCAGGAAGCCCTGTTCGGGCCGGTCGCCTCGCACCCGACGTCGTATCGGGTCCTGGACCGGGTCGGCGCCGTCCAGCTCGCGGCGATGCGGGCGGCTAGGGCCACGGCTCGGGCGCGGGTGTGGGCCGCTGGCGCTGGCCCGGCCCTAACGCCGGACGACAACGGTGACGTGCTGATCCTGGACGTCGACGCGAGCCTGCTGACCGCGCACAGCGAGAAGGAACAGGCGGCGCCGACTTACAAGCGTGGCTTCGGGTTCCACCCGTTGCTGGTGTTCCTGGACCGCCCCGACGTCTGCGGTGGGGAGGCCCTGTCCGCGGTCCTGCGCCCAGGCAATGCCGGGAGCAACACCGCCGCCGATCACATCCTCGTGCTCGACCTGGCCCTGGGCCAGCTCCCCGAGCACACCCGGCCGGTCCCGCAAGACCCCGCCGCGCCGCTGGCGAAGGAAGGTCCCAGGGTCCTGATCCGCGCGGACTGCGCCGGTGCGACCCACGACTTCCTGAGCGCCTGTCGTGCTCGCGGGGTTGGGTTCTCGGTCGGTCTGACGATCACCGAACAGATCCGGGACGCCATCGACCTGGTCCCCGCCCAGACCTGGACCCCGGCGATCGACAGCGCCGGTCAGGTCCGCGGAAACGGCGAGGTCGTGGAGCTGACAGCGTTGCTGGACCTGAGCAGCTGGCCGGTCGGCGCACGGGTGATCTGCCGCCGCGAACGTGCCCATCCCGGCGCCCAGCTGACCTTCACCGACAAAGATGGTCACCGCTTCCAGATCCTGCTGACCGACACCGGTGGCCGCGGGAACGACATCGCTGCGCTGGAACTACGGCACCGTCAGCACGCCCGCGTCGAAGACCGCATCCGCGGCGCGAAAGACCGCGGCATGCGCAACCTTCCCTGCCAGGACTTCCACACCAACGCGGCCTGGCTTGAGCTCGCGCTGGCCGCCACCGACCTGAGCACCTGGGCCCAAGCCCTCTGCTTCACCGGCGACCTGCGCAAGGTTGAACCCAAACGGCTGCGCTACCGGGTGCTCCACATCGCCGGCCGGCTCATCCGAACCGGACGCCGACTCATCCTGCGACTGGACCAGAACTGGCCCTGGGCAAAAGACCTCGCCCGCGCCTTCACCCGGCTCCGCGAAGCACCCTGGCCAACCTGACCCAGACACCACCAGCCCACCACCCCGAAGACCACGGAGCACCACACAACCCGGCCCACCCGCCGGGCCCCCAGCATGCCCACCCACCGCGAGCCCGACGCCACCCGACATATCAGGCCGAATCCGGACCGTCATGAAACATCGAGGCTAGGGGGTGGGGTGCTGCTCGGCGTCTTGCTCGTCGGCTACTTCCGACGCCCGAAGTGGCCTGAGTCGCTGGGTGAGATGTTCAAGATCTCCCGGCCCGGCTATAGAGCAGACGAGGTAGATCCTTTCTTCGCCACGCTCGCGGAGAGGTCAGTGGGCGAACTGAAACGCGCCACGTTTGGGATGGCGTCAGCGGGCTACGACGTAGACGCGGTGGACGACGCCATAGCGGCGAGGATTCGCGAGTTGCATTCAGCACATTGAGGGTCATCGCTTGTGTCTCTACCCCGGATCAAGATCCGCACCGAATGCCGGATCTCGTGCGCTGTTGGATCGACAGAAGGCTGGCCGCGTGTCTGGCAGCGGGGTGGCAGGGACGGAGGATCAGGGGCCGATGCCTGTGTCTGCTGAGGGTCGATCGCTGGCTCTCCGGTGGTAGGCGACAATCATCGGGTGAAGCGCTTCAGTCCCTTCGTCGTCTACACCAGCTCGCGGCTGGTGCTCTTCGTGCTGACCGCCGTGGTGCTCGGGCTCTTGGGCATGCACGGGGTCCTGCTGCTGCTGGTCGCGCTG
>JANMWN010000243.1:0-7924 GCA_031394045.1 Sporichthyaceae bacterium | reverse complement strand
ACACCCCCTGCGGTGATGGTCCGGCTCACTAAGCGCCCCCGCGAGGGCCACGTCCCGACGCGCCACACCGGGGGCCACGCCCTGCCCGGACAGCCACGCCGCGGTCCCGGTCGCCCCGACCGTGCGGGCGGCGCCGCGGCGCTCGGCCTCGCCCAACGCGACCAGCCGGACCGCGGCGACCCGGGCCTCGACCCGACGCGCCCACACCGCCCCCCCCAGCGGAGCAACCCCGCCCGAAAGGTGCTCGGGCACGCCAGTGGCGCGCTGGACCAGCGCCGCATCCACCCTGGCCCGCGCGAGCCCCAGCGGGTCGCCCACCAGGGGCGTCGCCGGGTGCTGCGCGGTGATCGTCATTCCGTGATCCTACTCGAACAGGTGTTCGAAAGCCATTGGTACACAACAACTTTTCGACACAATTTCCCATAGCAGACCCGACCGACAACCCGAGGATCTTGTCCACAGGCAGCCCTGCCGACGCGCCGGTAGCGGACGTGGTGGCCAACCGTGGCTGCCGGATCAATTCTGGCGACGGACCACGAGGGCTAGGACTGGACCTAGGGCTTGTCGCCGCGGAGCTTGGCGAGGGCCTCGGCCAGGATGGCCTCGCCGTCGGCGTCGGTACGCCGCTCGCGTACGTACGCCAGGTGGGTCTTGTACGGCTCAGTGCGCGGCGGCGCGGGCGGGTTCTCCTGATCGCGGCCGGCCGGCCACCCGCAGCGCGGGCAGTCCCACGTCTCGGGGATCTGGGCCTCCGCCGCGAACGACGGGACCGTCTCGTGCCCCTTGGCGCACCAGAACACGATCCGGTGCCGCGGAGCCGTGTCGCCGCGCTCGGCCTCGCCCATGGGGCCGGCCCCCACCCGGCTGCCGCGGATGGCGCTACCACTGGCCACGATGAGACTCCCTGCTGGTCGGTGCACGCTCGGTCGTGTGACGGCAGGATCAGTCTGCACCGTCATCGGGCGATTCAGGTCACGTGTTTGAGAATCAGTCCCAAGGCGATGATCGTGGCGATCCACACCAGCAGCAGCGCGTACGTGATCCGGTCCAGGTTTCGCTCGGCCACCGAGGACCCGCCGAGGGACGACGAGACCCCGCCACCGAACAGGTCGGACAGGCCGCCGCCCTTCCCCTTGTGCAGGAGCACGAGCAGGATGATCAGCAGACTGGTGACGGTCAGCAGGCCGGCCAGGCTGTAGGCGATCCAGTTCATCAGATGACGCTTCTCTCCTCCGGGAAGTGGCAAGCCACCTGATGGCCCGGTCCGATCTGCAGGAGCGGTGGCTCCTGCGACGAGCAGATGTCCTGCGCCTTCCAGCACCGGGTGTGGAACCGGCAGGCAGGCGGCGGGTTGAGGGGGCTCGGCAGATCCCCAGTGAGGAGGATACGCTCCCGCGACTTCTCCTTCTCCGGGTCTGGCACCGGAACCGCCGACATCAGTGCGTGAGTGTACGGGTGCCGGGCGTTCTCGTAGAGCGAGTCGCGGTCCGCGATCTCCATGATCTTGCCCAGGTACATGACCGCGACCCGGTCCGAGATGTGCCGGACCACCGACAGGTCATGGGCGATGAAGACGTACGCCAGGTTGAACTCGTTCTGGATGTCCTCCAGGAGGTTGATCACCTGGGCCTGGATCGACACGTCCAGCGCAGAGACCGGCTCGTCGCAGACGATGAGCTTGGGCTGGAGGGCCAGGGCACGGGCGACGCCGATCCGCTGCCGCTGCCCACCGGAGAACTCGTGGGGGAACCGGTTGTAGTGCTCCGGGTTGAGCCCGACCAGCTCGAGCAGCTCCTGCACCCGCTTCTTGGTCCCGCCCGGGGGCTTGATGCCCTGGATCTGCATCGGCGCAGTGATGATCGTGCCGATGTTGTGCCGGGGGTTCAGGGACGAGTACGGGTCCTGGAAGATCATCTGGACATCGCGCCGCAGCGGACGCATCTGGGAGCGGGACAGGTGAGTGATGTCCTTGCCGTCGAAGCGGACCACGCCACCGGTGGGCTCGAGCAGGCGGGTGATCACGCGACCGAGGGTGGACTTCCCGCAGCCGGACTCCCCGACGATGCCGAGCGTCTCGCCGCGCCCGACGTCGAAGGACACCCCGTCCACGGCCTTGACCGCGCCGATCTGACGCTGCAGCAAGATCCCGCGGGTGACCGGGAAGTACATCTGGGCGTCTCTGACCTCGAGCAGGATGTCGCCCCCGGCGGCACCACCGGTGCCACCGGTGCCGTGCATGGGGCTCGCTGCTGCGTCGGCGGATGTGGTCATCGCGGGTCTCCGGAGTTCACAGGCTCGGCTTGATGTCGCCGAGGAACGTGGCTCGCCGGTCCTCGGCAGACAGGTGGCAGGCCACCGTGTGCCCGGACGCGGTCGTGACCAGCTCGGGGCGTTCGGTCGTGCACGGGATCCCGCCCTGACCGCGGTATTGGCACCGCGGGTTGAAGGCGCAGCCCGACGGCACGTTGAGCAGGCTGGGCGGTGACCCGGGGATCGGCCGCAGCCGGTCCTCACGCACCCGGTCGAGCCTGGTCACCGAGTTGAGCAGGCCCCAGGTGTACGGGTGCTCCGGTCGGTAGAAGACGTCGTCGGCGCCGGAGTACTCGATGCCGCGGCCGGCGTACATGACCATCACGTCGTCCGCGATCTCCGCGACCACCCCGAGGTCGTGGGTGATGATGATGATCGCCGAGCCGAACTCCTTCTGCAGGTCGGACATCAGCTCGATGATCTGGGCCTGCACCGTGACGTCGAGCGCGGTGGTGGGCTCGTCCGCGATCAGGAGCTGCGGGTCGTTCACCAGCGCCATCGCGATCATCGCGCGCTGCCGCATGCCACCGGAGAACTGGTGCGGGTAGTCACGCGCCCGGTCGGCCGGGTTGGGGATGCCGACACGGTCGAGCATCTCGACCGCCCTGGTCCACGCGACCTTCTTGGACGCGTCGTTGTGGATTCGGTAGGCCTCGACGATCTGAGCCCCGATCGAGAAGAACGGGTGCAGCGCGGACAGCGGGTCCTGGAAGATCATCGACATCTTGTTGCCGCGCAGCAGTCGGACGTCTTCGGCGTCGGCGGCGACCAGGTCGGTGCCGTCCAGCCACACCTCGCCGCTGATCTTGGCCCGCGTCCCCTTGTGCAGTCCCAGGATCGCCTGGCTCGTCACGGACTTGCCGCAGCCGGACTCTCCCACGATGCCCAGCGTGCGGCCCTTGGTCAGCTTGAAGCTGATCCCGTCGACGGCACGGACCAGGCCGTCCTCGGTCGGGAAGTGCACCCGGAGGTCACGGACGTCGAGGAAGGTGTCGCGGGGGCTCGCCGGCGTCCCGACGGCAGAGGTGTAGACGGCTGACATCAGGTGTACCTCACCCTTGGGTCGATCACGGCGTACAGCACGTCGACGACGATGTTGGCGAGCACCAGGAAGACGGCTCCGATCAGCACGACTCCCATGATGACGGGCAGGTCCTGCTTGTTGATGGCGTCGATGGACAGCTTGCCAAGACCCTGCAGGCTGAAGGTGAACTCGGTGAGGACGGCGCCACCGAGCAGACCGGCGAGGTCGAGCCCGAAGATGGTCACGATCGGCGTCAGCGCGGCCCGGAGCGCATGCTTGCGGATCACGATGCGCCCGGGCAGGCCCTTGGCCCGCGCGGTGCGGATGTAGTCCTCGCCCATCGTCTCGAGCATGCTGGCGCGGGTCAGCCGGGCGTAGAGCGCGGCGAACAGGAACGCGAGCGAGACCCAGGGCAGCACGAGAGCGCTGAACCAGCCGGTGGGATCTTCGCTGAAGGAGACATACCCCTGCCCCGCGTTCGGGAACAGCCGTAACCAGGTTGGCCCGTACGTGAAGATGAACAGCAGCAGCAGCCCGGTGAAGTACACGGGGAGCGAGACACCGGCGAGGGCGATGATCATCGCCGTGCGGTCGATCCAGGTGCCGCGCTTGAGGGCCGAGAGGATGCCGACGAGGACACCGCCGACCAGCCACAGGATCGAGGCACCGATGGCGAGGGAGAGGGTCACCGGGAAGCGGTCCGCGATCAGGCTGCTCACGCTCTGCTGGTACTGGAACGAGTAGCCCAGGCACGGAAAGCTGCAATGCTCGGTGCTGACCCCGTCGGAGAAGTCACGACCGAAGAAGATGGCTTTGATGTAGTTGAAGTACTGGACGAAGAAGTTCTGGTCGAGACCGAACGAGTGCCGCACGGCCTCGACCTGCGCCGGGCTGGCATGGCGGCCGACATACGCGTACGTCGGGTCGGCGCCGGTGACCAGCTGAGGCAGGAAGTAGATCGCGAAGGTTGCCAGGCTGATCACGAAGACGACGAGCAGCGCCCCGAGGAGTCGTCGGATGATGTAGCGGATCATCTGTTGTCGGCCAGGCCGTGGCTGACGGAACGGATCCCGTCAACCACGGCCCACCTACCTTCCTCTCGGCTCTTGTCTAACAAGGGTGGAGGGAGCGACTACTTGCCGTCGTTCACACCGATGTTGACGTAGTCGTAGAAGTACCCGCCGCCGGCCTGCATGTACAGGTTCGTCAAGCGTGGCGAGTGGTAGTAGAGCGTCTTGTCGTACTGGAACGGCAGGTACACCGCGTTCTTCATGACCTGGGCGTCGAGGGACTTGTAGATCCCCTCGAGCTCTGACGTCTTCGCCGTCAGGGCCTGGTCCAGGTACCCGTTGATGACCGGGTCGTTGAGGCTGGTGTAGTTGGTGTTACCCGTCGGCAGGATGGCCTTGCCACTGACGATCGAGTTCCAGAAACCGTAGCCGCTCGGGAAGTCTGCGGCCCAGCCCGCCACCATGAGGCCGAGCTTCTTGGAAGCGATGTTGCTCGGCGAACCGATGTAGGTGGAGTAGTAGGTTGCATTGTCGCCGATCGGCGTCGACTTGACGATGATTCCCACGCGTGCGAGCGCCTGCTGCACGGCCTCGAAGACCGCGATGCCCTTGCCCTTGTTGACGTACGCCATGTTGACGTCGAAGCCCGTGGGCTTCCCGCACTTGGTGAGTTCTTCCTTGGCCTTGGTGAGGTCACCGGTGTTGTCAGCCCCCACGGGGTAGGGGTTGGCAGCCTTGTCGAACCCGATGACGCTGGGCGGAGCCATGGTGTTCGCGACGTCGCCGCCGTACGAGCCACCACGAGCCTTGACCAGGTCGGCCTTGTTGATCGCGTAGAACACCGCGAGGCGGCAGTCGAGGTTGTCGAACGGTGCCACCGACGGAGCGATCGCGATGTACCGGGTGAAACCGGTGACCGGGTCGTCCGCGTACTTCTTCAGGCTGGCGTCACCGTTGATCTGCGCCTGGAAGGCCGCCTGGACACCGCCGTCGGGCTCGAGGTCGATCTGACCGCTCTGCAGCGCCTTGTCGGCCGCGTCAGGGTCGGTGATGACGTTCAGGTCGATCTCGTTGACCATCGGCTTACGGATCTTGTCCGTCGCCTGCGACCACTGGTCGTTACGGACGAAGGTCAGCGACTTGCCGACCACGTACGTCCCGAACTTGAACGGGCCGGAGGACAGCGGGTGCTCGGTGTACTTGACACCCTTGTCAGCCGTCTGGGGGATCGGCGACGACGGCCCGAGGGTCATCAGGTAGTCGAAGTCGACGTAGGACGACGTCAGGTGGAACGTGATCGTCGTGTCGTCCGGGGTCTCGATCGACGGCTTGCCGTTGACCATCGGCTCACCGGTCTTGTCGGTGTAAGGGCCCTTGTAGACCGACCCACCCTTCGCGTCGCAGGTGTCGAGCAGGCACAGGTAGTAGAAGGTCGGGCCACCGTTGATGATGTCTGTGGCGAACAGCCGCTCGATCGCGTACTTGACGTCGGCCGACTTGATGGTGGTGCCGTCCTCGTACTTCAGACCGCTCTGGAGCTTGTACGTCCAGGTCTTGTTGCTGTCGCTGGCCGCACCGGGGGCGGTGGCCAGGTCCGGCACCGCCTTGGTGCCGTCGACGCCAGGCACGCTCTGGTAGGCCATCAGGGTGCGCGCGTAGACGCGCTGCATGTTCGACAGGCACCAGGCGTAGTAGGTACGCGCCGGGTCCCACGAGTCGCAGTCGCTGTTGGGGCCGAGCTTCAGGGTGCCACCGGTCTTGTCGGACGCGTTGACGACGTTGGTCACGGCCGCGTTGAAGGACGACGGAACCGAGCCCGCACCACCTGAAGGGCTTGCCTTAGGGGTGCTGCTGCCTCCGCAGGCCGCCAGCGCGAGCGCAGCAACGCCGATGACGGCGCTCGCTCGGGCCAATCGACGATATTTTGGCATCGACGTGTTCCACCTTCTCGTTAGGTGATCTGTGGGTGTGGCTTCCGAGCGGCAGGTCACCGCTCGATCCCGGCTCGTGACCGGGGGTATGGAGGGCCGGGAGCGCAGCGGCCACAGCCGCAGTCGCATCACCGGCTCGACTTCGGGTCGAGGGCGTCCCGCAGCCCGTCGCCGAAGAGGTTGAAGGCAAGCACCGTGACGAAGATAGCGATCCCAGGGACCAGCATGTACATCGGGTCGACCTGGAAGTACCTCGTCGCGTTCGAGAGCATCTGACCCCAGGAGGACGTGGGGGGCTGCACGCCGACCCCGAGGAACGACAGGGCGGCCTCGTACAGGATGTTCGTCGGGATCGTCAGGGTCGCGTAGACCAGCATCGGGGCAGCCAGGTTGGGCAGCAGCTCGCGCGCCAGGATGCGTCGGTCGTGGGCGCCCATGCTGCGCGAGGCCTCGACGAACTCCTTCTCACGCAGCGAGATCACCTGGCCACGGATCACCCGGCCGATGTACGCCCAGCCGAAGAAGCCGATGATCAGGATCAGGATGCCGAGCTGCTCGGTCGTACCGCCGAGGTGCCCGGTGAAGATGGACAGCAGCGCGATCGAGAAGAGCAGCACCGGGAACGCGAGCAGCACGTCCATGGCCCGGCTGATCACCGTGTCCACCCAGCCGCCGCGGTAGCCGGCGAGGATCCCGAGGCCGACGCCCAGCACCATCGACACGATCGTCGCCGCGATCGCGATGAACAGTGAAACCTGGGCGCCGTACAGGATCCGGGCGAGGATGTCGCGGCCATTGGTGGGCTCGACACCGAGCCAGTGGTCCCAGCTCACCCCTCCGGCCGGTCCGTCGGCCAGCGAGGTGTCGCCGCTGATCAGGTCGCTGTGGAAGTCAGTGGGACTGATCCCGAGCAGCCGGGTGATGAGGGGCGCCAGGATCGCCAGCACGAGCAGGATCACCACGACGACGCCGCCTGCCAGGGCCAGCCGGTCCTGCTTCAGCCGGCTCCAGGCCAGCGACCGGAGCGTACGACCCGCAACTGCCTTGGCGGGGACGTCGGGACCGTCCTGGCCGGTGAAGCTGTCGCCCGTGTCCGGACCGGCGAGATTGCCACTCAATGCCGACATCTGCGCGACTGCCCCGCTCTCTTGGTCTGGAGTACACGGTCGGGCGTTGACTCGGGATCATCCGATTCCCGCACACCATAAGCCGGGTGGACGCCCACTTCAGGCATACACAGCCGCAATCGCGTCGAATCGTGACCGAATGGTTACGGCGTCGGGGCAGGCGTGCGGTGGAACTGGCAGATCGCGGCAAACTCTGCGGCGTCGAGGGACGCGCCGCCCACCAATGCGCCGTCCACGTCGCTCTCAGCCATAATTCCTGCGACGTTGGAGGACTTCACCGACCCTCCGTACAGCACGCGTACGTGGTCCGCGAGGTCGCCGCTGTACAGCTCGGCGAGGCGGGTCCGGATCGCCCCGCAGACCTCCTGGGCGTCCGCCGGCGTGGCCACCTCGCCGGTGCCGATGGCCCAGACCGGCTCGTACGCCACGACAGCGGTCCGTGCCTGGTCGGCCGGGATGTCCGCGAAGGCGCCGTCGAGCTGCGACAGGGTGTGCGGCACCTGCTCCCCCGCGCGGCGTACC
>JANMWN010000220.1:0-8950 GCA_031394045.1 Sporichthyaceae bacterium | reverse complement strand
GGCAGCGACTGGATGTACTGGTACGCCAGCAGCTTGGGGTCGGGGTCCGCGTCGTGGATCGCCTTGAAGACCCTGGCGATGGCCAATGCCTCGCCGTCCGCGCGGATCACCGCCGCCTGCGCGCCACCTTCTGCCTTGAGGATCGCCGACTGCTTCTCGCCCTCGGCGGTGAGGATCTGCGACTGCTTGAAACCCTCGGCGTTGAGGATCGCGGCCCGCTTGTCGCGCTCGGCCCGCATCTGCTTCTCCATCGAGTCCTTGATGGACGGTGGCGGATCGATCGCCTTCAGCTCGACCCGGTTGACCCGGACGCCCCACTTGCCCGTGGCCTCGTCGAGCACCCCGCGCAGCTGCATGTTGATGTCCTCGCGCGAGGTCAGCGCCTGCTCGAGGTCCATGCCGCCGACCACGTTGCGCAGGGTCGTGACGGTCAGCTGCTCGATGGCCTGGATGTAGTTGGCGATCTCGTACGTGGCCGACTTGGCGTCGGTGACCTGGAAGTAGATGACCGAGTCGATGCTCACGACGAGGTTGTCCTCGGTGATCACCGGCTGCGGCGGGAAGCTGACGACCTGCTCGCGCAGGTCGATCAGCGGGCGCAGCTTGTCGATGAAGGGCACCAGGACCGCGAGGCCAGGGTTCAGCGTCCGCTGGTAACGTCCGAGCCGCTCGATCACACCGGCCCTCGCCTGCGGCACGATGCGTACCGTCCGCGCCAGCGTGACCAGCACGAGGATGGCGAGGACGACGACGATGACGAGCGGGAGTGCGGCGTCCGAGGACACGATGATCACGGCTCCGTTGAGTGGACGATGGCAGTGGCGCCATCGATGTGAGCTACCTCGACCGGGGATCCCGGCTCGAAGACCTGCTCGGGGTCGAGCGTCCTGGCCGACCAGATCTCGCCCCCGATCTTGACCCTGCCGTCGCGGGAGTCGACCCGCTCGATGACGAAGGCCGCTGCGCCGACGAGGGCCTCGGTCCCGGTACGCAGCGAGTGCGGCACGGTGAGGTGCCGGAGCGCCACGGGGCGTACCAGCAGCAGGGCGACCGTGGCGATGCCCGCGGCGACCAGCGCCTGCGCCACGATCGAGTCGGTGGCCAGGGCGGTGATCGCTCCGGCGATCGCCCCGACGACCAGCATGATGAAGATCAGGTCGACCGTCACGATCTCGATGGCCGCAAGCGCAAGCCCGATCACGATCCACCAGTACCAGGTCACGTCATCGATCCTAGATCCGCTTTGCCCCGGCGGGTACGGATCAGGTCACGCAACCGTGCGCGCCGCGAACCGGCCGGCGCGGTGGTCGACCACCAGCGGCAGCCCGAACGCCTCGGACAGCGCCTCACCGGTCAGCGCCTGCTGGAGGGGGCCGGCCGTCACGACCCGCCCCCCGCGTAGCAGCAACGCGTGCGTGAACCCGGGCGGGATCTCCTCGACGTGGTGCGTCACGAGCGCGATCGACGGGGCGTACGGGTCGGCGGCGATGGCACCGAGCCTGCGTACGAGGTCCTCGCGACCGCCGAGGTCGAGACCCGCGGCTGGCTCGTCGAGCAGCAGCAGCTCGGGGTCGACCATCAGCGCACGGGCGATCTGCACCCGCTTGCGCTCCCCCTCGGACAGGGTCCCGAACCGTCGGTCGGCGAGGGAGCCCACGCCCAGAGCCGCCAGCAGGCTGCGGGCACGCGCGTCGTCCTGGCTGTCGTAGCGCTCCCGCCACCGGCCCACCATCGCGTACGCGGCGGTCTGGACGACGTCGAGCACCGTCTCCCCTGCCGGGAGCAGCTCGGCCAGCGCAGCGCTGGCCAACCCGATCCGGGGTCGGAGCTCGAAGACGTCAACGGCACCGAGCCGCTCGCCGAGGATCCAGGCCTGGCCGCTCGTCGGGTGCAGGTTGCTGGCCGCGACCTGCAGCAGCGTGGTCTTGCCGGCCCCGTTGGGACCGAGGACGACCCAGCGCTCGCCCTCGTCGACGGCCCAGTCGATGGAGTGCAGGAGCGTGGCCCCGTCCCGGACCACGCTGACGGCCCGGAGGTCGAGGACAGCGGCAACTCCCACAGCGGGAAACCTACGGCACCCCGGCGGCGCGCCCGCACGAGAGCCCCCGCCTACAGTTGGCGGGTGCCAGAGACAGCCCGCTCCGCGCGCTTCGTCGCGTGGGCCAACGCCGTCCTCGGTGGCCAGGTCAGCCCCGACCTCGCCGCCGCCAGGATCGCGGGCAACGACGCGCTGCACCTGGTCGACGGGCTCCCCGAGGGCGATCGCCAGACGTTGCCGGTCGTCCTCGCGCGGCTGTCCGCGTACGCCGTGCCGGCCGTACGCCTGGTGCTCCCGGTCTACGGCGACCCCGTCGGGCTGGCCGGTGCGAGCGCCATGACCACTGCCGCGCTCGAGGCCGGTGAGGCCGTCCTGCTGCCCCCTCGCGCTGAGGGCGTCTTCGGACTGGTCCCCGGGCAGGACGGCGGCTCGGTCCTGTGGACGGCCTACCCGGCGCCCCCACGTCCGGAGCTCAGCCTCGGCCCACTGCCAGCGCTGCCAGCACTGCCGACGCTGGCCGAGGCCGACCGTGACCTGGCCGTCGCGCTGCGCGAGGCCACCGACCTGCTCGCCGACCTCGACCTGGCCCGATGGGACCCCGACAGCGCCGAGGCGGTCGACCTGCTCCGCCGTGGCCGGCTCGACGGGGACGGCCTGGCACCGGGCTACCCCAACCGCGCCCACGAGGTGCTGGCCCGGGCCCGTCGCCTGCGGGCCATCGTCGAGCTGGCCGGCAGGGGGGACGGCGCTGCCGTCACCGCCGGCGAGTCGGCCGCGCGGACGGCTGCGCTGGTGCCGCTGGACCGGGCCGCCCGCTATGCCGAGATGGCCGCGTACAACGCCGTGCTCGAGCCGGGCCTCGCGCCGTCACCCTGAGCACCCGGACGCCGGGCCGCGACCCCGGCATCGGTACGGTTCTCGGGCGATGACGATCCCCACGCCCGCCGCAGCCACGCTGCTCATCACCCTGACCGGACCCGACCGGCCGGGTGTGACCTCGACGCTGTTCGAGGCGCTCTCGGCCTTCGACGTGGTGGTCCTCGACATGGAGCAGGTCGTCGTACGCGGCACCCTGGTCCTCGGGGTCCTGCTCGGGGGTAGCCAGACCGTCGAGGCGGAGCCGGCCGCGCGGACCGCTGCTGACCGGCTCGGGATGACAGTCACCACGAGCCCTGGCGAGGACGAGGTGGACCCTCGCCGGCTGGGCCGGGTGCACGTGACCCTGCTGGGCCACCCGCTGCTGCCCGCTGCGGTCGCAGGCATAGCCGGGCGGATCGCTGCCTGCGGTGCCAACATCGACCGCATCGTCCGGCTCTCGCCGTACCCGGTGACCAGCATCGAGCTCGAGGTGAGCGGCGCTGACCCGGCCGAGCTGCGCGTCGAGCTGGCCGCCGAGGCCGCGCACCAGCGGGTCGACGTCGCGGTCCAGCGCAGCGGCCTGCAGCGCCGGGCCAAGCGCCTCGTGGTCATGGACGTCGACTCCACCCTGATCCAGGACGAGGTCATCGAGCTGATCGCGGCCGAGGCCGGATGCGCCGACGAGGTCGAGGCGATCACCGCGGCCGCCATGCGTGGGGAGCTCGACTTCGAGGCCTCGCTGCGGGCCCGCGTCGCGCTCCTGGCCGGCCTGCCCGAGTCGGCCCTCGACCGGGTCCGCAGCAACGTCCGGCTGGCTCCCGGCGCACGCACGCTGGTGCGCATCCTCAAACGACTTGGGTACCGGGTGGCAGTCGTCTCCGGCGGGTTCAGCCAGATCACGGACTTCCTGGCTGCCGACCTCGAGCTGGACTACGCGCTGGCCAACACCCTTGAGATCGTCGACGGGCATCTCACGGGTGGGCTGGTCGGCCCGGTCATCGACCGCGCGGCCAAGGCTTCGGCCCTCGAACGCTTCGCCCGTGACAGCGGCGTACCCATCAGCCAGACGGTGGCCATCGGGGACGGCGCCAACGACCTCGACATGCTCGGTCGAGCCGGGCTCGGCATCGCCTTCAACGCCAAGCCGGTCGTGCGCCAGGCGGCTGACACCTCGGTCAACGTGCCGTACCTCGACACGATCCTGTACCTGCTGGGCATCAGCCGAGAGGAGATCGAGGAGGCCGACGCCGAGGCCGGCACGCCGACCCGATCGCCTGCCGTGCCGCGCTAGCTAGCCTCGGGGTACGACGAACGTGGCCAGGTTGGCATGACCGCCGCCGAGGTCGGCCCACTCGCCCTCGACGTCGAGCACCGCCAGGCCGGAGGTCGGGAACTTGGTCTCTGCCAACGCCTTGGCGTCCCCGGACGAGCGGTCCGCCAGCGCCAGCACGAGGTCCTGGACGCCGGGGTTGTGGCCGACCAGGAGCACCCGCCCGGTCTTCTTGGGGGTGGCGCGCAGCACATCCAGCAGGTCGCCCACGCCGGCCTCGTAGACGCGGTCCTCGAAGTGCACGTCGCACCCCGGGGGCAGCTCGGTGGCGATGTGCTCCCAGGTCTCGCGGGTCCGCCGCGCGGTCGAGCACCAGACCACGTCGGGCAGGTCACCGTGCTCGACCAGCCAGCGCCCTGCGGCAGCGGAGTCGCGTACGCCGCGTCGTCCTAGAGGTCGGTCATGGTCAGCGACCCCAGCGGGCCAGTCCGACTTGGCGTGGCGCAGGACCACGAGGCGTCGCTTCACACGCGACCCTGGCCTCGGCGGCCGCGCGTGCTGCGTTCATGGGCCGGGTCGTCTGACGACTGGAGTGGGAGCACGGGGCCATCATGCCAACCTCCGGCCGATTAGGGCAGCGGGTCGCCAGCGCGGGTCGCGCCCAGCGCCGTACGCTGCGGCGGTGCCTTCACGTACGCCGACGCCTCGAGACGACATCGCCGCCCCGCTCCTGACGGCCGTACCGGCGGGGACCCTCGTCGTGATCGGAGGGGCCGAGGAGAAGCTCGGCCGCAAGCCCGTCCTGCGCCGCTTCGCCGAGCTGGCGGGGGGCGAGGAGGCAAGGGTCGTGGTCTGTGCCACCGCCTCGGCCCTGGGCGACGAGATCACCAAGCTGTACGACACGGTCTTCCGGCGCCTCGGCGTGGTCGACGTCGTCTCGGTACGCCCCGAGACCCGGGAGGAGGCGGACCGGCCCGAAGCCGCCGCCGCCGTCGAGTCGGCGACCGCGGTCTTCATGACTGGGGGCAACCAGCTCAAGCTGTCGTCCGTGATCACGGGCACCGCGTTCGGCGACGCCATCGTGCAGGCCTACCGCCGGGGCGCCATCGTCGGTGGGACGTCGGCAGGTGCAAGCGTGGTCAGCGAGCACATGGTTGCGTTCGGCGCCTCGGGCTCGACGCCCAAGAACCGCATCTCGCAGCTGGCCCGCGGCCTGGGCCTGCTGCCGGGGGTCGTCGTCGACCAGCACTTCGACCAGCGCAACCGGTACGGTCGACTGCTCTCGCTGGTCGCCCAGAACCCGAGCCTGCTCGGTCTCGGCATCGACGAGGACACAGCGGCGGTGATCTCCGGGGGGCGCTTCCTCGAGGTCGTCGGACGCGGATCGGTGTTCGTCGTCGACGGGCGGACCGCTCTGACCAACGCCGCGGTCGCCACCAGGACCTCACCGCTTCTGGTCTCCGGCGCAGTCGTCCACGCGTTGCCCGCGGGGTCCCGCTTCGACCTCGCCTCGGCCCGGCTGATCGACTTCGGCGACCGTACGGGCACCGATCTGGCGCTCACGCCGCTGCCCGGATCGGCCGGCATCGTGGACGAGCCGGACCCTGCTGCCGGGTCGGCTGGAGCCGCTGTCGCCAGCTCGGTGGCCCGCCGGGTCGCGGCCGAAGGCGCTGACGACGCGATCGTCCAGCGCAACGCGCGGCGGCGGCAGCGCCGTCGATCTGGGGAGGACGACGACGAATGAGCGATCACGCCGCACCTGGCGGACCGGCCGAGCCTGACCTCACGATCGTCGAGACCCGGGTCTACCGGGGCCCCAACGTGTGGTCGTACGAGCCGGCGATCCACCTGCTCGTCGACCTGGGTTCTCTGGAGGACCACCCGACCGACACGATCCCGGGCTTCGTCGACGGCCTGCTCGGGCTACTACCAGGCCTGTCGGAGCACTCCTGCTCGCGCGGGCGCAAGGGTGGGTTCGGGGAGCGGCTGCGCGAGGGCACCTGGCTCGGCCACGTGACCGAGCACGTTGCGCTCCAGCTGCAGCAGGAGGCCGGGTTCGACATCCGACGGGGCAAGACCCGCCAGGTCCCCGGACAGGCGGGGCGCTACAACGTCATCTTCGGCTTCGGCGACGAGCGGGTCGGCGTCGCGGCTGCCAAGCTCGCGGTCCGCCTGGTCAACCACCTCGTCCGTACCGATCCCGAGCTGGACTTCGAGGCCGAGATCGAGGCCTTCCTCCTGCAGGCCGAGCGCACCGCGTTCGGACCGTCCACGCAGGCGATCCTGGACGAGGCGGTGTCGCGGGACATCCCCTGGATCCGGCTGAACGAGTACTCGCTCGTCCAGCTGGGGCACGGCGTCCATCAGAAGCGGATCCGGGCGACGATGACGTCGCAGACCTCGGCGCTGGCCGTGGACGTCGCCGGCGACAAGGAGCTGACGACCAAGCTGCTGGCCGCCGCTGGCCTGCCCGTGCCGCGCTCCGAGGCCGTACGCAGCGAGGACCGCGCGGTCGAGATCGGCCGGCGGATCGGCTACCCGGTCGTCGTCAAGCCGCTGGACGGCAATCACGGCCGTGGCGTCTGCCTCGACCTGCGCAGCGACGAGGAGCTGCGGGCCGCGTTCCCGATCGCCGTCGGGCAGTCCAAGCGCGGCTGGGTGATCGTCGAGAACCACGTGGTGGGCAAGGACTATCGGGTCCTGGTGGTCGGCGGTCGGATGGTGGCCATCGCCGAGCGGGTGCCGGCCCACGTCATCGGTGACGGTGTCCACACGGTCCGCGAGCTGGTCGACGAGACCAACTCGGACCCTCGGCGCGGCGTCGGCCACGAGAAGGTCCTCACCCGGATCGCCGTGGACGACAAGGCCATCGAGCTGGTCGTCGAGCAGGGGCTCGGCATGGACGACGTTCCGGCCAAGGACCTCACGGTGAAGCTCGCCCTCACCGGCAACATGTCGACCGGCGGCATCTCGATCGACCGTACCTTCGAGGCCCATCCCGACAACGTCGACATCGCCGAGGAGGCCGCCCGGGTGGTCGGGCTGGACGTCGCCGGCATCGACTTCATCTGCCCTGACATCTCGCTGCCCGTACGCGAGGCCGGCGGCGCCATCTGCGAGGTGAACGCGGCCCCTGGGTTCCGCATGCACACCCACCCGACCGTGGGCGAGCCGCAGTACGTCGCCAAGCCGGTGGTGGACCTGCTGTTCCCGCCCGGGGCACCGAGCCGGATCCCCGTCGTGGCCATCACGGGCACCAACGGCAAGACGACCACGTGCCGGATGGTCGCGCACATCTTCAAGGGTCTCGGCCGCAAGGTCGGAATGACCTCCACCGACGGCATCGTGATCGACGAGCGGCTGGTCATCCGGGCCGACGCGTCCGGGCCCAAGTCGGCCCGGATGGTGATCCAGAACCCACGCGTCGACTTCGCCGTCTTCGAGGTGGCCCGGGGCGGGATCTTGCGCGAGGGGCTCGGCTTCGACCGTTGCGACGTCGCAGTCGTGGTCAACGTGGCGGCTGACCACCTCGGCCTGCGCGGCATCGACACCCTCGAGCAGCTCGCGGAGGTCAAGTCCGTCGTCGTCGAGGCCGTGCCGCGGGACGGCTTCGCCGTGCTCAACGCCGACGACCCCCTCGTACGCGACATGCGCCGCAAGGCACCGACCGGGCAGGTGGTGTGGTTCTCGCTCGCCGAGGAGGGCAGCGAGACGATGGAGATGATCGACACGTACTGCCGCCGCGGGGGGCGGGCCGTCGTCCTCGAACGCGGCGACCTCGGCGAGATGATCGTGATCCGGCACGGGCGCCGGCGCATGCAGCTCGCCTGGACGCACCTGCTGCCGTCGACCTTCGGCGGCCGGGCCCGCTTCAACGTCGCCAACGCGATGGCCGCGGCCGGCGCGGCGTTTGCGGCCGGTGCTCCGCTGCATGACATCCGGCAGGGGCTGCGTACGTTCACGACGTCCTACTACCTGTCGCCGGGGCGGCTCAACGAGGTCGTGGTCGGCGGCGTCACCGTGTTCGTCGACTACTGCCACAACCCCCACGGGATGCGGGCGATGGGCGACTTCGTCGACCGGATGATGGCCGACCGCGACGAGGTCGGGCCCGATGTGATGCGGCACCGGTGCCTGGCCGTCGTCGCGGCAGCGGGCGACCGTCGCGACCAGGACATCAAGGAGCTCGGCAAGGTCGCCTCGGAGCACTTCGACGCCATCATCGTCCGGGAGGACCACCAGCTCCGTGGGCGCGAGCGTGGCGGCATCGCCGCACTCGTCGTCGACGGCGTACGCGAGGGCATGGCCGAGGGGGTGCGCTGCCGGACCGTCGACACGGTGCTTTCGGAGATCGAGTCGGTACGTGCCGCGCTGGCCTGGGCCAACCCCGGCGACATCGTGGTGATCTGCGCCGACAAGCACGCCGCGGTCCTGGCTGAGCTCGAGTCGATGTCCAAGGTCGCCCAGGCAGGGGCGCACGGCTACGACAAGGTCACCGACCCCGACTACGCCGGCGACTAGCGGGGGGTGGTGGGGAGGGCGCCGGCCTTGGCCAGCCAGGCGTAGATCTCCTCGCGCTCGGCATGGCACATGACGGCCACCACGTCGCCAGGCGACGAGCGGCCCAGGAGCGTACGCAGCCCGCTGAGCTCGGTCGGCTGCTCGTCGAGGTCGTCGACCCCCACCTCGGCAGCGCCGGCTCGATAGATCGTGGCCATCTCGGCCGTCGTACGCCCGCGCAGGTACCGCTCCTTGTGCCCGATCAGCACGTCGTCCACCCCGCG
>JANMWN010000205.1:0-5404 GCA_031394045.1 Sporichthyaceae bacterium | reverse complement strand
GCGGTGCTGGCAGCGTCGGCCGAGGTCGTGGTGATCGGCGGCGGCGTGATCGGGGCGAGCATCGCCTTCCACCTGGCCGAGGCCGGGGTGACCGACATCGTGCTGGTCGAGCGGGACGCCCTCGGGTCGGGCTCGACCTGCAAGGCGGCCGGCGGCGTACGCGCACAGTTCTCCGACGCCGTGAACATCGAGCTGGGGGCACGCAGCCTGGCGGCCTTCGGCGGGTTCGCCGAGCGGACGGGCCAGGACATCGACCTGCAGCGGGTCGGCTACCTGTTCCTGCTGTCCGACCCGGCCGACGTGCGTACGTTCGAGGCCAGCGTGCGGCTGCAGAACGAGCTGGGCGTACCCAGCCGGATGATCGACCCCGCCGAGGCGGCCCGGTTGTCGCCACTGATCCGGACCGATGGGCTGCTGGCTGCGGCGTACTCACCGGAGGACGGGCACTGCACGCCCGAGTCGGTGGTGCAGGGGTACGCGGCAGCGGCCCGGCGGCTGGGGGTTCGGGTGCTGACCGGCTGCGAGGTGGTCGGCATCGAGACCGGAGGCGGGACGATCACGTCGGTGCTGAGCACGCGTGGTGCGATCCGTACCTCGACCGTGGTGTGTGCGGCCGGCGCCTGGTCGGCCGCGATCGGGGAGATGGTCGGTTCGCCGCTGCCAGTCGTCCCGTACCGACGGCAGATCCTGTTCACCGAGCCGGTCCCCTCGCTGCCGCCGGGCCTACCGATGACGATCGACTTCTCGACGACGTTCTACTTCCACGGCGAGGGGCGCGGCCTGCTGCTCGGGATGTCCGACCCGGACGAGCCGGCCGGGTTCGACCTGACGCTGACCGACGCGTGGCTGCCGCGCCTGACGGCGGCGATGGCGGCTCGTGCGCCGGCGCTGCTCGCCCTGGGGATCACGAGCGGGTGGGCCGGGCTGTACGAGGTCACCCCGGACCACAACGGCCTGATCGGGGAGGCGACGGGAGTCAGCCGGTTCCTGTACGCCACCGGGTTCTCCGGGCACGGCTTCCTGCAGGCACCGGCGGTCGGCGAGGTGATCCGCGACCTCGTGCTGGGGGAGACGCCGTTCGTCGACGTCAGCCCGCTCAGCGTCGACCGGTTCGCGTCCGACCGGGCGCGGCCCGAGGTCAACCTGGTCTGACCGCCACGGTGGCAGGACTGCTCGTCCTGCTGCTCGTGGGGGTGGCCCCGCTGACGTCGTAGCTCGCCCTCACGTCTGCGCCGCCAGGTGCAGCTCGAGCAGGTGCGTCGGCGAGAGGCTCGGCAACCGACCGGCGGCCAGCTCGATCGCGACCGGGTCGCCGCGGAGCAGGCGGCACAGCGTGACGATGGCGACCGCGTCGTTGTCGTCGGGGCGGTAGTCCGGGATGGCCGCCCTGGCCCGCTCGAGGAAGGTGCGGGCCGCCGGGTAGTCGGCCCAGGCCCGCGGCGGTTGACCGGCCACCGCCTCTGGCGGGCAGGGCAGCTGGCGCAGCGGCCGAGGAGTCGCGGCGTAGATCTGGGCGTGCGCAGCGCACGGATGGGCGGGGGCGGCCAGGGTGGGGTCCCGGTGCAGCACCGCGGCCTCCAGCTCCCGCAGGCTGGGGCCGGGCTCGATGCCGAGCTCGCGTACCAGCGTGGACCTCGCCTGGCGGTACGTGGTGAGCGCGTCGGCGGTGCGGTCGCTGCGATAGAGCGCAAGGATCAGCAGACCCCACAGGTCCTCGCGCATCGGGTACGCCTCGGTGAGCTGGCGGAGGGCGAGGATCGCCGGGCCGTGGTGGCGCAGCGCCAGGTCGGCCTCGATCCGGATCACGGCGGCCTGCATGCGGAGCTCGTCCAGACGCGCACCCTCACGGCGAGCCAGGTCGGTGTCCTTGAGCTCGGGGAACGGCTCACCCCGCCAGAGCCGCTCGGCCCGGTCGACCGTACGTCGGGCCAGCGCGTGCACCCCCGCGCTCTGCAGCTGGCCCGCTTCAGCGATCAGCCGCTCGAACCGGTGGGCGTCGACCGACTCGGCCGGGGCGTCGAGCCGATAGCCGCCGACGCCGTGCGCCAGCGTGCGACCCAGGGCCTGGCGCAGCCGGGAGACCTGGGACTGCAGTGCGTTGACCCAGTCGGTCGGCGGGTCGTCCCCCCAGAGCGCGTCGACCAGCCGGTCGGCACCGACCGGGTGTCCTGCGCGCAGGGCGAGGGTGACGAAGAGCGCGCACTGGACCCGTCCGCTGATGACTCGTGGCTCGCTCAGCGTACGGACCGCCGGCGCCCCGAGCAGCAGATAAGTGGGTGGGCGCTCGTCGTCGCCCCGGTCCGGATGCACCGTCCCGGTCTACCTCAGCACGGGTGCCGGGAGGAGCCGCAGGTCGTGGCCACCTTGTGCGTTGTCGTACATCAGCCAACAGGCGGCGCGGATCGCAGATGTCCGGAACGTCGTGTATCAGGAGGGTTGCCCGGTCGCTCTGTGTGGCGGGGCGGGAAAGGGGCGTCACCGGGGGTGGCGCCCCCTTCCCGCGACGGACAGGTCTCAGGCGCCCTGCGTCGCACCCCTGTCTTCTGCTGCGTCTGCCTGATCTGCTGCGTCTGCCTGATCTGACCCTCGCCAGCCGCGACGACCGTCGCGAAGAAGGGACACCCGCGATGTTCGTGCCTACCTCCGTCAGCGTGCTCGCCGACGACCCCGTGACCTACGCCGGGATCACCGGGCAGCTGCGGCACCGAGACGAGTTCGAGCTGCTGCCGTGGCGCAGCGAGCGACTTCCCGACGTCACCGTCATCGCCGCGGACGTGATGACTCCCGAGCAGCTGCGCCGCGTGCAGGCCGTGCACGCCGGCGGCCGCTCGCGCGTCGTTGCTGTCGTCGGCGAGATCGACGGACCTGCGCTGCTCGCCACGGTCGAGGCCGGCGCCTGCGTGATCGTGCGCCGCCGCGAGGCCACGGACGAACGGCTGGCCGAGGCCGTTCGCGTCGCTGCCGCGGGGGATGGCTCGCTCCCGTCGGACCTGCTCGGGCGGCTGTTCAACCACGTGGGCAACGGGGGACGGGCCGGGGGCGCTGACACGGCTCGCTCGCTGAGCCACCGCGAGGTCCGGGTGCTGCGGCTGCTGGCTGACGGGTGCTCCACGGCCGAGATCGCTGATGAGCTGGCGTACTCGGAGAGCACCATCAAGAGCGCGATCCACGAGCTGACCTCGCGGCTCGAGCTGCGCAACCGCTCCCACGCGGTCGCCTTCGCCGTACGCGCCGGCCTGATCTGACCCACCGCCTAAGCCACGCCTAGCCCATGCAACTGGCCCATACCGGGGCTGGCTGGCCCGGATGCGGGCCTACCGACCCGGTACGGGCCAGTTGTGTACGTGCGAGTTGGCGGCGTAGCTGTTACAGGCTGACCCAGCTGGTCGTGACGGCAGTGCCGTCGTCGGCAACCAGGTGCAGCCGGACCGTGCCGGTGGGTACGTCGGAGGCGGTGAACCGGCCGAGCGCGTCGATGGGCACGGTGCTGCGTCCCCCCGACGTCTCGACCTCGAGGCTGCCGGAGGCTCCCGACACCAGGCCGAGCAGCGAACGGCTGCCGTCCACGTCGGTGACCTGCACCTCGATGGACAGCGTCGCGGTCTCGAAGGACAGCATGCGTACGGAGTCGTCCTCAGCGCCGCGTACCAGGACCGGGCCGGCGTCCATGGCGGAGTCGAGCACGAGCTCGGCCAGCTCGGCGTCGATGCGCCGCATCAGGAACGCCGCCCTGGCCGACTCCAGCACCAGCTCGGGCACCGGGTCGACCTGTTCGGCGAGCTCTTTGAGGCGCGAGACGAGTGCCTCGTCCGCCTCGTCCGGGATGACGTTCATTTCCCCCCACCTCCAGGTGGCGCCGGGTCGATGAGCGCGCCTTCCGCTTCGGCGATGCGGCGGAGACGGTCCAGACAGCGCTGGCGAGTGGGGCCGATGCTTCCGATCGGCATGTCCAGAGCGGCGGCGACCTCGGCGTAGCTCGGCGGCGGTGAGGCCATGAGTACGCGGATCAGCAGCCGGCACTTCTCGGGCATCTGCTCGAGCGCGCGCCAGAGGGCGGCGTCGCGCTCAGCGAGCAGGAGGGATGAGTCCAGCGGCGCGGAGTCGTCGGCGAAGTCGGGCAGCCCCTCGTCGTCGTACGACGGCTGCTCCCGCTTGGACCTGCGCAGGATCCGCAGGCACTCGCGTCGGATCGTGGTGGCCAGCCAGCCGGGCAGCCGGTTCGGGTCCTCGATCCGGTCCAGGTGCTCGACCAGGCGCAGCCAGGTCGTCTGCACGGCGTCCGCGGAGTCGGCCGAGCTCATCCGGTAGCCGCGGGCGATCGACCAGAGCAGGCCGGTGTACTGCTCGACGATCGCGTTCCAGGCCGAGGAGTCGCCGGCACTTGCGGCGGCGAGCAGGGCGCTCGGGTCTTGGCCCATGCGGCTCCCCTCGGCGTCAGGCTCGGTTCGTGACTCCCATCCTGACGCACATTGTGCCGGACCGGCCTTAGCCCGAGTGGGCGGCATCTGCTCCGGAATGCGACAGGTCTCGCTCCGGTCGCGGGGGACTGTGGTGGCTCGCACCACTGTCTGAGTCGCCGGAGCCCCTCGTGATACACGCCATCCCGAGCAGGATCAGCAGGCCACCGACGACCTGGGCGGGAGTCGGGGCCCCTCGACCGAAGGCGGCCGCGCTGGCGACGCCGATGACGGGGATCAGGTTGAGCCCGACGGCGGCGACCGCGGGACGAACCTGGGTGGCCGCGGCGGACCAGAGCGTGAACGGTACGGCGAAGCCCACGACGCCCGCGAGCAGCGCCAGGCCCCAGGTGCCGAGCGAGGCCGACCCGAAGCGGCTGCCCTGCGTCGACCAGGACCACAGCACGTAGGGCAGCACCAGAACCAGCGCGGCGACGCCCTGCTTGAAGACGAGCACGATCGGGTCGGCGCCGACCGAGTACCGCCGGGACGCCAGGAAGTAGCCCGCCGCCACGAGTGCGGCCAGGGTCACCAGCACGTTGCCTGACAGCGCCTGCGGTGCGCCGGCCGCCCCGCCGTCGAGCAGCCCGACGAAGGCCGCGCCGAGCAGGCCCAGGCCGAGCGCCGCGACCTCGGCACCACGCAGCCGCTCCCGTAGGAACAGCCAGGCCAGGATCACGGCGAAGACGCTCTCGAGCGAGAGCAGCAGCGAGCCGGCCGAGGCGGTGGTGCGGGCCAGCCCGAGGTTGGCCAGCAGGTACGCGCCAGCCGGTTCGAGCGCGCCGAGAACGGTGGCGCCGTGCCACGGGGCGGCCGAGAGCCGGCGGCCCGTGACGAGGACCGCGAGGCCCACGACGAGGGTGCCGGCGGCGATCTCGGCGAAGAGCACGTCGGCCGGGGTGAGCACCGACAGAGCGCTGTCGCTCACCGTGACCGAGACTCCCCAG
>JANMWN010000197.1:0-11542 GCA_031394045.1 Sporichthyaceae bacterium | reverse complement strand
CTGACTCGCGGTCAGACCAATCTGACGTCGGTGCGGCTGGAAGTCCGTGATCGATCGCCCATCGCGCATTTTTAGACCTGGCGGCGAAAAGGTGTTCCACGTCGTGATCGGGGAGAGGGTTTCATCCCGGGGCCGCCCCTTGCGGGGCGCCCACGGCAACTGTCAGTGGTCGCTGCGTCGGGACGGCGACCGCTTCAGGCGATGACGGCGAAGCCGGCGCTCCACGCGACCTGCTCGCTCGCGGCGAGCGCGAGCTGCTGGAAACCGATGGCCTCGAGCTCGCGTGCCCGCTTGAGGGAACCGGCGTCGAGCGCGTTCAGGCCAGCTGCGGTGATGACGCCACGCAGCAGCGACTTCGCGTCGGCGTCGTCACCGGCGATCAGGACCGTCGTGGTGACGTCGCCGGCCTTGCCGGTCGCAAGGGTTGCCGCGAACGTCGTGTTGAACGCTTTGAGGACCCGAGACTTCGGCAGCGCGGCTGCGAGCTCTGCGGCCGCGGAGCCGTCGGCAGGCACGACGAGCTCATCGAAGGTCTCGAAGTTCACCGGGTTGGTAATGTCTACGACGACCTTGCCGGCGAGCTGGTCGCCGCGCTCCGCCGCGATATCGGCGAGGGCTGCGTAGGGGACCGCGAGGACGACGATGTCACCGGCGGCCGGCTTGGCGTGGTCGTCGGAGGTGAGCACCTCGACGGAGTTGCCGCTCTTCGCGACGAGACCGGCGATGGCTTGGCCCATGTTTCCCGAACCGATGACGCTGACGTGGGTCATGACGTTCCTTCCCAAGGGGTATAGGTTGTTGCTACAACCATGAACCTACTCCGGATAACTTGTAGCGACAACCTTTGGAGCGGAATGTGACGAGCGCCACACCGTGGCTGTCCAGGGAGCAGCTCGCCGCCTGGATCCGGTTGATCGCCGTTCTCGAGCTGCTACCTAGGGCGCTGGACGGTCAGCTTCGGCTCGATGCGGATCTGAGCCACTACGAGCACTACGTGCTCGCGATGCTCTCGGAGGCCGACGAGCACACGCTGCGCATGACCGAGCTGGCCCAGCAGACAAACGCCACGTTGTCTCGGCTCTCCCACGTCGTATCACGTCTCGAAGAGAGAGGCTTCGTCGAAAGGTTTCCGTGTCCGGACAACCGGCGGGCGACCAACGCCCGGCTCACCGACGTCGGCTGGGCCAAGGTCGTGGAGTCGGCTCCCGGGCATGTTGAGCTCGTACGCCAGCTCGTGATCGATGCCCTCGATGGCGAGGAGGTCGAGCAGTTGCGTGTGATCACTGAGTCGATCTTGGAGAACCTCGACCCCGAGGGCTCCCTTGCGGTCACCTACCGCCGCTATGACACTCCGCCTCCGCCCACGTAGGGCGAAGCCCGAGCGCGCATGCGGCGCAGGTCGTGGGGTTAGTCCTGACGCTGAGCCAGGACTCGCGAGGAGCTGCCATGGCGGCCTGGAGCGGAATCAGTCGCTTCTCTGACGATGGAGTTGCCGTGGTTGGAAGCAGGGCAACTTCGTGTAGGCAGAATGTCGGCAGTACGTGCCCGAAGGTGGCCGGACGCCAGGCGACACACGTGGACGCCGGTGGGCCGCTGACCTGCTGCGACACCTCGTCCAACGATGTCCGAACTCGTCCCGGAATGTGTGCTCACGTCCCGTGCTCCCGCGGCTCATAACCCAGAGGTCGCAGGTTCAAATCCTGGCCCCGCTACCAAGTAGGTGCAGGTCAGGCCCATGATCATTGATCATGGGCCTGACCTGTTGGCGGCAGAATGTCAACAGCTGCTGTGACTGTGCTCGGGTCAACCGGCCGATTCATGGCGGGTGCCTGTCAGTCCTGGACAACGGTGGACGTCTGTGGACGCAAGGGCTGGCTCGAGGCGCAGATCGGTGCGATGACCGCTGGGTCGATTCCCAGAGGTCACGGCGGCAGGCCTCCCCGCGATTGACGCGCCGGTCCGACGATGGGTCCGGTGAACGTACTTCGGACTCGCTTACCTGGACGGGTCCGGGGCACTCAGCGCTCGCGGAACAACCCGCCGCGGTTTGATCTCCACGAGCGCATCAGAAGCTTCCCAGTCCCCGGCAGCCCAGGCGGCCATCCGGCTTTCGGCAAAGTCACGGACTGCCGGCCAGTAGTTGTCGCGGTCAACCAGCCGTGGGCGCTCTTCGATCTCAAGCGCGTCCAACTCATCGTCGATGCGTCGAGCGACCCGGTGTGCCTCGATGGAGAGCGCATCGTGCGACAGAGACTTCACGGACTCTTCCAGTTCTACGAGCGACGAGGTGACCTGGAGCAGGCACGTCCAGTCGGGGCGCACCGGTGCGATGTCACCGACCCACTCGCGGAGTTCCTCGCCGCGATGGAGCAGGTAGTAGAAGCGATTTGCTACGTGTTGCACCTTCAGCACGCCTGCCTTCTCGAGTGAGTCGCACTCCTCGGCGACATTGCGTTTCGCGTAGCCGACGTCCGCGGCGATGACTGCCACGGTCGCGCGCCGATGGCCGCTCAGGAAGTAGCGCAGGATCTCGGTCCGTGCTCCCAGCCCGAACATTGCACGAAGGCGAAGCCAGGCGAGGGAGGGCGCCACCATGGACTCAAGGGAGGATCGGCCGGTTGTTTCATAGCGGAACGGCTCCGTAGCCAGTGGCCACTGCGTGCCGGAGTGCTTGGTCGCGGTCGCGGCGAACGGTCCCCAGAGGAGGCGTACACCTTCGGGCTGGCTGCGCAGCAGGTTGCGCAGCCGCACCTTCGACACATAGCGGCCGTAGTGAATGCACCAGTCCAACGCCTCGTCGCGAAGACGCGGATCCGCATCGCCTAGAGCGGCCGTTGCAATGATGAGGGGCTCGGGGTCGACCGCCCAGGTGTCGTGGGTGCGTTGCCAGCCTGAGACTCCGACCTCGACCCAGGCGCCCCAGATGAGGGCGTTTTGGTAACGAGCCAGGCGGGCTTGCTGACGACTAGAGGTCACCATGGCCAACCTCCACGTCGAGCCTAGCCAGAATCTTGATCAGCTCATGGCTGAATCCTCCAGATGGGTCGTGGGTTCGAGTCCAAAGCGCAGCCTGAATCAGCTCCTGCGGGGTCGGCCGCATCTCTCTGAGGTCGACAAGATGCTTGCTTTCACGCTGTCCGGACTGGTCGTCAGCGGCGTACAGCTTGAAGCACAAGATGTCGAAGCGACCCATGACATGGACTTCGAGAGTGCCGAAATGAAGCACGGAGACACGACCCTCGAAACCCTCGGGAAGTCCGAAGTCGAACAATGATGCCGGCCCATTGTTGAGCCAGTTCGCCGGCAGGCCTAGCGCTGCCCCCACATCGCTGGCGGCCTCGGACAGGAATTCCGGAAGACTCTCAGCCTTGACATACCGATCCCCGGTCGTGAGGCCGATGATGTCGAGGTCGGCGGTCGGTCGGTCGATGAGTCCAAGCAGCAGCAGGCTGCTGCCTCCGGCGACGAGAACACCGCAGGAGGTGCCGCGGCCCTCAAGCACGGCGCCGAGGCTTCGCAGAGCTTGCTCAAGTCCCTCAATGCTGAACATACCGAGAGCATAACATGCGCGATACGAGTGAATCACCCGCTCGAATGGGAGGGGTCGAGGGATCACCTTCCATCCGTGTCAGCCCGAGGTGTGCATGACGAAGCGCGCCCGACTACACGTCTCAGCGCCGCACGGTCAGGTTCCGATCGGCCCGATAGCATGCACGGGATGAGTAGCCCTTCCTTCGACAGCCTGAGGCTGTCGGCGCTGCGCTACGCCGTCAATGACGAGGCCGAGCAGTATGTCGCCGTGATGCGGGTCTTCACGGCCGGCACCGCTGGCCTGCTCTCAGACCTCTCCGCCCGCGAGGTCGCGGATCGCCTCGGCAGCGAGCACGGCCTTGAGCTCGACGTCGACCTGGTTGACACCCGACTGTCGTACCTGGTCCAGTCAGGCAACCTGGCACGCAGCCCGCGCGAAACCGAGGCGCGCAGCATCCGGGAGTACCTGACGACCCGCGCCCGCTACCAGCTGACTCAACGCGGCGACCTCGTCCACCGGCAGGTGGAGGAGTTGCTGTCTGCCACGGATGAGGTCCGTGAAGTTTCCACCGAAATGCTTGGTGGCATCATGCATGGTTTGCGCACCCTGGCCGCATACGACCGGGCGTCGTTGGCTGATGTCGAGCCTGACGTTGTGGCTGCGCAGGTCGCCACGCTGTTCGCGCAGTTCGAGCGGCTCGTGACAAGTACTCGCGCCTTCTACGCCAGTCTTAGCCATGTACTCTCACGCTACGACCTGGGACGGGAGGACTTCCAGGCCTTCAAAGCAGCGTTACTCGACTACTTGCAGCGGTTCGTTGATCAGATCGCCCGCACGATGCCGCAGATCGGTGACCTCATTGAGGCTACGGATCCGGTTTCGCTGCTGGAGAGGGCCAACACAGGAGCGCGCCTGGTGAACCTCGACGGCTCACGAGCGGTGCGCACCACCGGGCTGGCGGAGCAGGATTGGGCTGGGCTGCGCGCCTGGTTCCTTGGAGCGCCGGGGCGACGCAGCGATGCCGAGGAGGTCCGGAGCCTCGCGACGAAGGCGATGCGTGCGCTGTTGGTGAACCTGCGCAGGTTGTCCAGCAGCCCCGACCGGGAGGTCAGTCGGTACGCAGACCTCCTTCGGCTGGCGCAGTGGTTCGACGCCAGTGATTCTGACCAGGCACCAGCGCTGTGGGCGGCAGCGTTTGGTCTCTATCCCTCGAGGCATCTGGGCTTCCCGGCCCAGACCGACGGAGAATCGCTCTCGGCTACCAGCAGCTGGTGGCGGGCCCCGGTGGCCGACGTCCCGGTCATGTTGCGCACCAGCGGAGAGCGCAGGTCCACCGGCGCGACTGCCCGACGTGAGGACTTCAGTGGTGTCAAGGCGAGACGGCTCCGCGAACGAGACGTCTCCGAAGCGGAACGTGCCGCGGCGCTGACTGAGTTGAAGTCTCACGCGGGTCGGGCGCTCCTTCATCTGCAGATCAGCGATGCGGCGAGGGCGCAACTGCTGGAGCTGCACGCTCGTGCCCTGGCGGGTGCTGGTGGACCGCTGGCCGGCAAGACGATAGCCGCGGCGGCGCTGCCAGACGGCACCGTCGTGGAGCTCCAAGTCCGACCGACGCCAGGCACCGATGCAATCGTCGAGAGTCCGTCCGGCACCTTGCGTCTGCACGACCTGACCCTTGGGCTCGCATGACCGTTGAGGACACCCAAAGGGAGGCAGAGCGGCGAACCGCCCTGCGGGCACTACTGATGCAGCCCCTCCTGACGGACGAGCGGTCCGCTGACGACCTGCTGCTGGTACGGCGACATCGTGAGCACCTGACCCGGTTGTGCACCGAAGGCCTCGGTTACCGTCTGGTCGTGGAACCCAAGGCCGCCCGCCTCTACAAGTCCGGCCTCGGGCGCGATGCCACCCGTCCGTTGCGCAAGCCGATCAACCGCGGTCAGGGCCGGCGGTTCGAGCCGCGCGCGTATTCGTTGTTGTGTCTGACCCTCGCAGCGCTGACCCGTTGCCCGGGGCAGCTCCTGCTCGACGAGCTCGTTGCTCAGGTCCGCAGCGCGGTCGCCGACGCCGGTCTCGACGTCGACCTCGACAAGACGGTCGATCGCCGAGCAATGGCGGCCGCACTGGTGGTTCTGATCGAGCTCGGGGTGCTCGCCGAGCGCGACGGCGACCTGACCCGGTGGGTCGAGGACAGCGAGGCACAGAGCCTTCTCGACGTACGTCGCGACCGGTTGACTCTTCTTGCTGCATCGGGTCTCTCGGGTGCAACAAGCCCCGCGGAGCTGCTCGACGCGGCGGCGTTACCGAGCGCCGCCGGTGGTGCCCGGGTCGCGGTCCGGCGGGCACTGCTGGAGTCGCCGTTGCTGTCGCTGACCGACCTGACCGAGGATCAGGCTGAGTGGTGGAGTCGCAACCGTAACCGCGAGACTGAGTGGTTCCGCGAACACGTCGGTCTCGAGCTGGAGCTACGCGCCGAGGGTGCGCTGGCCATCGACCCCGACGAAACCCTCACGGACGTGGTCTTCCCGGGTCCCGGCTCGCAGCGGCACGCCGCCCTCCTCGTCCTCGAGCAGCTCGTGGGACTGGTGCGGGAAGACGCCCGGTCGGCCGAGCTCATCGACCGGGTCTGGCGGGTCGTCCCCGAAGGCGCCTTCGAGCAAGCTGTCCTTTTCGTCGTCGCAGAGCACAGCCGCGGCCTGCGCAAGGCCTACGCGGACGCGGAAGTCCTCGGTGAGGATGTTCTCGACTTGCTGACCGAGTTCGGGCTACTGCGACGTACTGCTGAAGGTCTGACCGTCCACGCTGCGGCGGCGCGCTACGCACCTCAGACTTCCTACGCCGAGGGCCTTTTCTGATGGCTCGCAATGCGAACCGCTACCGACTTCACCGCGCCGGCATCATCAACGTCTGGCAGTACGACGAGCAAGTGTTCGAGTTCGCCGACGGACGGCTGCTGCTCCGCGGTACCAACGGCGCGGGCAAGAGCAAGACCATGGAGATGCTCCTGCCGTTCGTGCTCGACGGGGACAAGGCGCGGATGACCGCGACCGGGCGTCAGGGCAGCCAGCTGCTATGGCTGATGAGCGACGGTGCCCCCGCCCTCGGCACCCGGACCGGGTACTTATGGGTCGAGTTCGCCCGTGTCGATGCGGGCGGTACCCAGCACCTCGTCACCTGCGGGATCGGGATCCGGCACTCGGCGAGCGCCAAGCAGGCCACCACCTGGCAGTTCACCGTGCCCAGCGCGGCACCCACGCTGTGCGAACCGGACGGCACACCGCTGTCAGCGCCGCGCTGCCGCGAGCTCGTGGACTCACTCGACGGCCGCAGCTTCGAGTCGCCCCGTGAGTACAAGCAGCATGTTGGACAGCTGTTGTTCGGGCTCGAGGCGCAGGCCTACGACGACCTGCTTCGCCTGCTCTACTGGCTGCGGCAGCCGCAGGTCGGCGAGGACATCGACCCGGCGCGCCTGGTTGCGATGCTGGACGAGTCGCTGCCTGCGCTCGACGAGGACGCGGTCCGCCAGGTAGGGGAGGCTCTCGATGACCTCGCCGAGCACGGTGAGCGCCTCGACCGGCTTCGGGCGGCAGCGCAGGCCGTCACCCGTGCCGCCGACCTGTACGCGCGCTACGCGGCGACGCTGCTCCGTGAGCGGGCCGGCGAGGCGCTCAGTGCCGAGAAGGAACGTGCAGGGCGCGCGCGGGCGGTAGGGCATGAGGAGGCGGTGGTCACCCGGGTCGCCGACGAGCTCGCCGCAGCCGAGGCCGCACAGAATCTGGCCCGTGACGAGGCAGCGAAGGCCGGGAGTCGGTTGCAGGCGCTTGAGGGCGGGCCGCTGGCCCGCAATCAGCAGGTGCTGCGGGAGAAGCAGCGTCGCGCCGACGAGCTCAGCCGGGCCGCGGCGGTGGCGCAGGCCGCGGCGCAGCGTGCGACGGACCGGGCTGAGGACACTCACGCACGGGTCAACCGAGGCGCAGTGGAAATCGCTGACCTGGGCACCCAGCTGATGTCCACGACCACGGAGACCGCCGGTGAGCTGCGCGTGTGCGTCGTGGACGCTGCTCTACCAACCGGACTTAGCGGGGTACCGCAGGCCGTCGCTCTCCACCGGGACGTGCCCGCAGCCAGGCACTCAGTCGGTACTGCGCGCGCGGCCGTGACTGTCGTGCGCGAGGCCACCCATCAGCTCGAGCAGGCGACCGGACGTCGTGACGCCGCCGCCCAGCGGGCCGCCGAAGCCGAGGCGCGCGAGGAGCAGGCAGCGGGCCGGCTCGCCGACAGTGAGCGGGACGCTGCAGGATTCGGCTCAGCATGGACGGGGACGGTCGGTCAGTGGCTGACCGAACGACCGGACCATGATCTCGTCCTGCCACACCTGACACCTGAGGGCTTGCAGAAATGGGCTCTCGCAGTCCGCGCGGCGGTGGCACCGCGCTTGACGCAGCACCGCGACGAGCAGGCGACAGCGGCCGCGCGCAGTAGCGCGGCCACCACCCTCACTCGGAACCTGCGCGAACGCAGGGAACAGGTTCTCGCCGAGCGGGACCCGGCGCCTCCCGAGTCCCAGCTGCCAAGGCCAGGCCGTGACACGACGAAGGGGACTCCGCTCTGGCGGCTCCTCGAGATCATGCCCGGCGTGGAGGCTGCTCCCTTGGAGGCGGCGCTGCAGGCCTCCGGACTGCTCGACGCCCAGGTGCTGGCGGACGGATCGGTCCTTGCGGCAGCTGACCTGGACACCGTGCTCATCTCAGCCGTCGGGCAGCAGACCCCTGGGCCGACGCTGGCGGACGTGTTCGTCGCCGACCCGCCCGCTGGCAGCCCGTTGACCGCGGCGACTGTCGTCCGGCTGCTCTCGTCGGTGGCGCTCCTCGATTCGGTCGGTCCGGCTGACGGTCCGGCGGCCATCGGGCGGGACGGCTCGTGGTGCCTCGGGGCGCTGACCGGCCGGGCCGCCAAGCCTGCCGCCCAGTACCTCGGAAGCGCGGCGCGCGCGGCCGAGCGTGCCCGGCGGCTCGCCGATGTAGACCTGCAGTTCGAGATGGCGCTGGTGGACCTTACGGATGCAGAGACCGCGGAGCAGACGGCGGCCCAGGAGATCGCGCGCACGCAGGACTGGTCGGACCGGCTGCCCGCGTGGGAGGAGTTGCGGGTTGCCTGGATCCGTATCGACGAGCGGAGCGCTGAGCTCGACCGGGCACGGGCCGAAGCAGGACGTCAGGGCCGGGTGCTTGCCGCCGCGACCGAGGAGTCCGCGCGGCGCACCGAGGAGCAGCGCCGGCTCTGCGCCCAGCACGACCTGCCCTCAGAGCGAGCAGCGCTCGAGGCGCGCGGCACCGAGCTAGCGCGGCTGGACCAGCGACTGCAGTCGCTCGGCGAGCAGGCCGAGAGACTTCTGGTCGCGGCGCGGCGCTGGGAGGAGGACTACGAGGCTGCAGAGAGAGACCAGGCTGAGGCACAGCTCACCGCCGCAGAGGCGGACAACGCGAACCGGGTCGGGCAAGCTGCTGCGGTGGAGTCGAAAGCGTTGCTGGACACCCTGGGCATCGAGGTGCAGCGGATGCAGGCTGAGCTCGACGCCGCTGCTCGCGAGGCGCGTCGGGCCCGACAGGCGACGGAACAGGCAGCACAACAGGTGCTTGAGCTCACTCGTATCGAGGGGGAGCATCACGCGCGGCTCGAAGCCGCACGCCAACGGCTCGCGGACGCTCTTCCCGACGTCGCCGCCCGCTTCGGGGCAGCCGGGGCGCTGCGTGCGGTGCCTGGCCTGGTCGAGGCTGGCCTCGGGCGGTCGCTGGAGGAGCGCGAGGCCCTTGGACTCGACGGGCTCGACGTCATCCCCGCCCCGCGGGCTGCCCTGCAGGTCCTCAGCGGCTGGGCGGAGCTGCCGATCGACAGGCCGGTCGACGCCAACGCAGTTCACGCCGAGGTGCGCTCGCTCGCCATCGGGCCTGCCGCGGACGCCGAGCCGCGGGTCGTGCCGGTGGGCGAGGCACTTTCGGTGCTGGGGCGGGATACCTCCGGTGCCGAAAGGCCGCTCGCCGATGTGGCCCTGCGGATGACGGGGGAGGTGATTCGCGAGCAGGAACTGCTCACCGAACGGGAACGGACCCTGTTCGAGGAGCACCTGCTCGGTGAGCTGGGGGATGCCCTGCGTGCCCGCCGTCACGAGGCCACCGACCTGGTCAAAGGCATGAACGAGCTGCTCGCCGATGTCCGCACCTCGCAGGGGATCCGGGTGCGCCTGGACTGGGCCTTGCGCGACGACGTAGGCGGCGATGTCCGTGAAGCGGTGGCGCTGCTCGGCAGGGCCCGCGGCTCGCTCACCCCCGACGAGTCCGATCGCCTTCGCGATGCCCTCGGGGGCTTGATCGAGGTGCAGCGCGCGGCGGAGCCTGAACGGGGCTATTCCGAGCACTTGGCCCGCGCGCTGGACTACCGGCGCTGGTCCGCGTTCGCGGTCCGCCTGCACCGGCCAGGTGCGGAGACCTGGACCACCCTGACTCGCCGTACTCCGCTCTCACAAGGCGAACAGAAGGTCGTCTGCTATCTGCCCCTCTTCGCGGCGGCCGCGGCGCATTTCACCTCCGTGGCGGGGGCAGCTCCCCATGCACCCAGGCTCATCCTGCTCGATGACGCCTTCCCGAAGATCGACGTTCGTACGCACCCGCTGCTGTTCGGCTTGCTCGTCGACCTTGACCTCGATTTCGTGCTCACCAGCGAGCGACTGTGGGGCGACCACGCGACGGTCCCGTCGCTGGCGGTGTACGAGGCGCTGCGCGCACCGGGGGAACGGGGGATCGCGCAGTACCGGTATACCTGGGACGGCCACACTTTGGTCGGCGTTGGATGACGCTGCCCTCCTGGCTCGCTGATCCGTTGCTGCGGCCAGTGTGGCGCCGGCTCCGAGCACCGTTGGAACGTGGGGCGAAGACGACCCGGCTCGCGGGGCTCGACCGACCGACGCGGCATGCTGTGTCAGGGCTGCTGGGCCGACCGGTAACCGGTGATTTCACCTTGGTGCTGAACGACCTCGAGGCTGTGCTCGAAGCACAGGCAGGGATCGGTCTCGCGGAGGTGGTCGAGGCCGCGACCGGTCCGCTGCGAGATCGCGCTGCCGAGCGGGACGCAAGATTGGCCCCGCTCACAGCTTTGTCCGCGGTCGATCCGGAGTGGGCGGAACGGGTGCGCATCAGCGGGATCCTCACACGGGTTCCCGACCCCTTAGGCCTTGTGTTTCAGGCGATCGCAATCCGGGAGCAGCTGCCCGGGGACATCCGGCTCCGGACCGAGCTCGCGGCTTCGGTGACTGGCGACGCACACGCGCTGGACGAGGGACGACCGGTGGCGGGGCTGGTCCTCCGGGGTCTGGTGGAGACGTTGCCGGCCACGATCGGGGAACGGCGAGGCGTGTGGGAATCGTTCGGCGTTCTCTCCGACACGGTGTCGACATCGGTGCTCACCTTGGGACTGCGACCTCGCGCGAGCGCTGCGCGCGAGCGGGCGCTCTGTACGGCCGCCGAGATCGGCGATCCAGTGCCCGTAACGCCTTGGACGCTTCGCAGGCTGGGTTCTGATCTGGAAGTCGGCCCGGTGCTGGTCGTCGAGAACCCTTCAGTCCTTGAGGCCTTTGCGGGACGGTATGGCGGGCGGTTCCCGATGGTGTGCACCTCAGGTTGGCCGTCGCTTGTCGCGGTGGACCTGCTCCGGCGGCTGGGTGGGCCGCTGAGGTACCACGGTGACTTCGACTGGCGGGGCGTGGAGATCTGCGGCTGGTTGCAGCAACAGGTTGGTGTCCTGCCCTGGCGGATGACGGTGGAGGATTACCTGGACGCCCCGGGCGGCACCCCGCTGGAGGGCAGGACGGTCTCGACGCCTTGGGAACCCTTGCTTGCGGAGGCGATGGCTGAGCGCGGAGTGGCCGTGCACGAGGAGCAGGTGGTCGGGTCCTTGCTCGACGGCTGGCTGAACGAGGCTGGGCGAACCGCCTGACGGTCAAGAGGTCCCGGTGCT
>JANMWN010000180.1:0-7987 GCA_031394045.1 Sporichthyaceae bacterium | reverse complement strand
CCTCGGTGGTCTCAACGAGGTGTCAGGCGTCATCCAGGGGGGCAGGCACGTCTCCGCGCTCGGGTCCTTCGAGATCCCTGCCGGGTCGCAGCTACCGGATGGTCCCGCCGCGATGCTCGTTCGTCAGGAGGCAGTCGCCGTCCGTTCGGCCGACGACCCGACCGCTCACGCCGAGGGACGAGTGACTCGAGCGACGGTGCGCGGTGCTCGCATGCTGATCGAGGTGGGCACCCGGGTGGGGCCACTGTTCGCTGAGATCCCAACCGGTCAGTGCCCGAGCGTGGGGGCCTCGGTCAGCCTGGTGCTGCCTCTGGATGCCCGCGTCGTGGTGCGCTCAGCCGCGGACCCCGCACCTGACTTGGCGGACGCCGGTCAGGTCGTGGGAACCCGTGACCCGGCGCGGACCTCTATCAGCGGGAGCAACTGACGCAGGCGCTGGTTCTCTTTGACGTCGAATACTGAGTGCTGGGCGCACGCGGGCACGAGGAGGTTCGCGTCGGGATGCGCCATGGTGTAGACGCAGGCCTTCAGCCGGTCCTGGGTGGCACGCACATCGGGGTCCTCGCTGGTGATGCCCTGTTGCAACAGCTGCCATGCGGGCGCTACGTCGGCCGCATCCATGAAGTTGTGCATGACGAAGGTCATCGGCCGCACCCCGCTGCGGACCAGGGCGATCGGCCCACCGGAGCGACGCACCAGTCTCGCGCCGTACCGCATCGCGATCCCCAGTGCCCGCGGGTGTGACACGACCGCCCTCGTCACCTTGACGCCTGCCTGCCACGTCGGGATGCCTCCCAGAACGGCGCCGCCGAGGTGTGCGAAGAACGCATCGCGGGCGGCAACATCCACCGCAGACGCGTCGTCCAGCAGCGGCACCCAACGCGCGCCGACCATCAAGCCGTACGCGGTGCGGTTGCACCGCGGGTCACCCATCTGTACGGCGGCGTGCGGGAGCCGCGTGCCCGCTCCAGCCTCGATCGCGTCCCAGACTGCGTCGGGCGTGACCTCGCGGAAGCCCTCGCGCCAGCGCCGGTCGTCGCCGACGAACGCGGCTGGCTGGAAGGACAACATCGAGTACCCCATCGGCATGGTGTCCCGTACGACCTGGGCGACCTGGTCGAGGTTCGACGGGGTCACGGTCATGTTGTGAGCGAGGTAGGACGTGACCCCGTGCTCGCGCCGCAGTCGGTCGAACATGGCCACGAAGGCTGCGCGATAGGGGTTGAGGTCGGACTCGGTCCTGGGTCGCGGGATGCCCTGCCGCCCGCGCATCAACGAATCGAAGTGTGCCGCGAACGACAGTTTCGCGAACCGCGGCCGCCCGTCGAAGCCGAGCGCGAGCTGTCGCAGGTAGTCGTAGTCGAAGTCTCCGTGAGTCATGCTCATCGGTTCGCGTCCTTGAGCTCGCATCTCCAACAGGGTCGCGGCGTGGTCGTCGGGAGAGAGGAGCGACACCTCACCCCCGATGAGCTGTGCGTGGGCCCGGGAACCTCGCCGCTTGCGCAGGTACGCCATCTGCTTGGCCACCTCACGCAGCGTGTGAGAACCGTCGATGCGGACCTTGTTCGCGTCGCTGGAGTGGTAGCACGGCGAGCACGTCAGGTCGCACTTCGGGAACACGCCGTGGGTTCCCTCGCAACCGATCGCGAAGCGGCCGACGAGCTGGTTCGGCGTCTTCACACCGTCGGGCAGCTCGTCCCAGCGCTGGGCCATGATGGCGCGACGTTCCGGGTCGATGGGGCGGGTGACCTCGTCGAGTCTGCGGAGGGCGCGCCCGGCGCGGCCGAGGAGTCCTGAAGCTGCGGGCACGATGGACGACCTTCCGACGTGCCGGCTCCAGCTGAGCCGGGTCGCGCACGGAACCCGGTGAACCACCTCAGTCATTCCAGGGCGCAGTACCAGCGCGAGGTCAGCCCTGCTCGTTCTCCAGGGCGCGGTCCAGGGCCTGTCGCACGCGAAGCACGGCGTCGTCGGGCTGCAGCGTTGCACCCAGATGCTCCAGCAAGCGGTGCAGGGCCCGGTACTCCGCGACGAGGCCGGTGCACCGCTCGCAGCCGCGAAGGTGTTCCTCGACCTCGGTGATCTCGTCGTGCGTGAGCGGCGCCGAGGGGTCTCGGTCAAGGAAGCGTTGCAGGCGACGTCGGGTGCGGCGGCACTCGAGCATCTGCGGGATCGACATGGCCATCACGAGAACCTCCCTGAGGCGCGCAGATGCTTGCGCATTCGGTCGCGGGCCCGGCTCAACCTGGACATCACCGTGCCGACGGGGATACCGAGCGCATCCGAGCACTCGGCGTAGGTGAGCCCGTGAATGTCGACCATGATCAGGACGGTGCGGAACTTCGGTCCCAGGGAAACGACCGCCGACTCGACGTCCGCATCGAGGACACCTTGCATGACCATGTCGTCGGGGGTCTCCGGACGACGAGCACCGAACGCGGGACGAGGGTCGGACAGGGCGTCCCAGCTGTCGACGAGACCCGGTCGCGTCCGCCGGCGAAGGTTGGACGAGGTGTGGCGCAGGATCGTCAGAAGCCACGCCCGCGGATGGGCACCGTCGAACCGGTCGAGTGCACGGTAGGCCCGGATCAGCGTTTCCTGGACGAGATCCTCCGCGTCGGCGGCAGATCCGGTGAGCGTACGAGCCACCCGCAGGAGCACCGGGATCTCGGGCTCCACGTAGGTGCGGAAGGCTGCCGCCCGGTCGAAGTCGGGAGTCGCGCCAACCTCGTCCATTCCGCCAGTATGTCGGGCTCCAGGGGCCACTGACCGCGCCACGGCGGCCCGTCAGAGTCGAACAGCAACCGTTCGACGGATCGCTACCGGTAGTTCCTTGCCGGCGCCGGCGAGCCGCGCGAGTCTGCGTTCGGCGTCGCGCCGGCGGCCTTCCGACACGTGTGGAAGGTACAAGGCCTCGAGGGCCAGGCGTGCTTGTGACTCGGTCTCCAGCGGGTGGACGAAACGCAACGCCAAGTCCGAGGTCACAGAGAGGCCAGCAGCTTCCAAGAAGGTCCGAAGACCGGACCGGGTGAAACGTTGTGGCATCTCTGGCAGGTGACGGAGTCCGAGGAGAAGCGGCACGGCGAGCCGAAGGTCGCCCAGGTGGAACGGACTACCGACGGGCCGGATGGTGGCGAACACGCCCCCGGGCCGTAGGACCCGGCGCACCTCGGCCAAGGCCGGCCCGATCGGTCGCAGCAGCATGACCGCCATCGAGCACACCACGGTGTCGACGCTCTCGTCTGGCAGCGGGAGCTGTCCCGCGTCGCAGTTCAGCAGCGGCCCCCTGCCTCGTTCCGCGGCGCACGCCAGCTCGGCGGCGGAAAGGTCGACTCCGAGGTAGCTCGTTGCGTCCGCGACGAGAGGGTGCATCGGAGCGCTGCCGCAGGCGAGGTCGAGGACCCGGCCCGGCTGGGCGGGCAGCGAATCCCGAAGCCACGAGTACGGGTTGCCAGCGGACGGATGGCTCGCACTGGTCAACACCGTCTCGGTGATGCCCGGGTGCCTGGAGTGGTAGCTCGCGAGGTACCGGATCCAGGGGTCCGGGGTAGTCGCTGACCATTGTGAGCCAGGCTCACGCGACGTCACGACGCGTCGGCCGCTGGCTGCGACGGGCAGGGTGCCAGGTGCGCCAGGACCCCTCGCCCGGACTGTTCAGTCATGGCTGTTCCGTGGTCGATGACAACCGTGGGTGCTGACTCATTGCCGCCAAAGTAGCGTTGCGATTCGTCATGTCATGGCCTCCCGAGCGGTGCTCGCTCTGTCCACGGCAACCTTTCTCGGCGGGCCGCCCATTCCCGGCTCGCCGTGAACACTGATCGGCCGGTGAGAAGGCACCGGTCGCACCGGGAAGGATCCTCCGAGTCCGCGGGGTTCCGGTGCCGTGACGATGTCCCCAGGGGTCGTGCCTCGCATGATCACGTGCCGCTGGGCGTCCCGTCGCCTGAGGTGGTACCTGGATCGGGACCCATCGGCGTTGCTCACCGACGCCGAACTGCGACGGCTCGACGCTCACCTGTCGACGTGCGAGAAGTGCGAAATGCTATCTGCGGAGTACGGCTGGATCGCTGGGCTGCTCGCCCGGCTCGCCGTCACCTGCGAGCCCGAGCCCGTCGCGATCGAGCGGGTACGGCGCCGGCTCGGGCGAGACCTGATGGATGACGAAGGGTGAGGACGCGAAATGGTGGACGACTGGGACCTCGTGGTGATCGGGGGTGGGACTGCCGGAATCGTGGGTGCGAAGACTGCCGCGGGGTTGGGAGCGAAGGTTCTCCTGGTCGAACGCCACAGAACCGGGGGCGACTGCCTGTGGACCGGGTGCGTCCCGAGCAAGGCGCTGCTGGCAGCGGCTGGTCGTGCCGCGCAGTCCCGGGATGCCCACCGGTTGGGGGTGATCGTCACCGGGGTCGACGTTGACTTCCCCTCGGTGATGCGCCACGTTCACGCCGCCATCACCGCGATCGAGCCGGCGGACTCGGTCGAGACACTGGAGGCAGCGGGAGTGACCGTGATCCACGGCAACGCCCGGTTCACCTCGCCGCGCACACTCGACGTCGAGGGGACGCCCATCGAATTCCGGAACGCGTTGCTGGCGACGGGTGCCGCTCCCGCGGTTCCTGCCATCCCTGGACTCGCTGACTTCCCGTTCTTGACGTCGGACACTCTCTGGGACCTGACCCACCGGCCGGCTCGACTGGCCGTGCTCGGTGGCGGAAGCATCGGCTGCGAGCTCGGGCAGGCGTTCGCCCGGCTCGGGGCAGACGTCACAGTGGTCGAAGCCGCACCGCGAGTGCTCCCGCGCGAGGACCCCGACGCGTCGGCCGTCGTGACGACAGCCTTGGTCCATGACAACGTTCGGCTGATGGTCGGTCGTCCTGTCATCGCCGTCAGCGGCGGCCCTGACGGATCGGGGGAACTCACTGTGGGAGACAACGGATCCGGCGACACTACGGTCTCCTTCGACCGGCTGCTCGTCGCTGGCGGGAGGAGTCCTCGCACCAGCGACCTCGGTCTGGACGTCGCGGGCATCGAGCTCGACCCGCTCCGGTTCGTCGTCGTGGACCGGTCGCTGCGCACGACAAACTCGCGCGTCTGGGCGGCCGGCGACCTGACTGGTCACCCACAGTTCACTCACCTTGCAGGCGTCCACGGAAGCCTGGCGGCCAGCAACGCCGTCCTGGGGCTCCGTCGACGGGTTGACCTGACCGCGGTACCCCGCGTGACGTTCACCGACCCGGAGGTGGCGGCGGTCGGAGTCGCCACTACGGACCCCGGGCCGGCGGACGGCATCACCGTCGTCACACGACGCCACGATCACGTTGACCGCGCTGTCGCCGAGGCCGACACGGCAGGCTTCGCGCGCCTCGCTCTGGACGCCCGGGGTCGAGTCGTTGGAGCGACCGTCGTCGGTCCTCGGGCAGGCGAGACACTCGCGGAGCTGACGTTGGCCGTGCGCCTGGGACTGCGCACCCGGGATCTCGCGAGCACCATCCACGCTTATCCCACCTACGCCGACGGCCCTTGGAACGCGGCCATCGACGACGTGCGTGAGCGTCTTGGCAGGGGTCCGATAGCGCGTGCGACATCTGTGCTGTTGCGTCTGCGCCGAGCGCGCACCAGCTGAACTGGAGCAGTAGAGGGGCGGGCGGTTGCCGCCAGTTGGCGGAACGTCCGCAGACGGGCAGCAACCTCGTGACTTCGCCAACCGGGTCATCGCCGTCAAGGCTTGGCTGGCCGACCCAGGCGCCACGAACACCAGCGCGATCGACGTTGTCCACTACGACTACGACTCGACGGGCAACCTGCGGGAGGTCTTGGTGACTCACCTCGCTCGGCTGCGCCACCCGGAGGAACCCAGCCGCGCCACCGGTGTTCTACCAGCGCGACGTGATCGAGAGCGTCGCTGAACAGCCAGACCTCCGCGGCCATCGCCGACGCCGGCCGAAGGGGCGCGTCCTTGATCCAAGACAGTGGGTCATCGGCTGAGAGCACAGCTGTAGTCACGTCTGAGATGACCTCGGCGATGTGTCTCGGACATAGGCCAACCAGCGGAATCCAGGACGTTCGTGCACAGTACGTCAGACACGGTCACATCCTGTCCGAGTTTGGCTTGCAAGCCAGGCGGGGCCGCAACCGTCATGGCCGGACTGTGAACCGTGGCACATGGTTCGGTGGGTGTCACGACAGGAGGATTGACCTGACCCAGCTGCGGAGGTGCATGAGGTAGGCGGGGTGTGTCGGTCCCGACTCATCCACGGCGATCGAATCGGGGTAAGTCGCCAGGGTCGGCATGTGCCCCGCGCCGGGCAGAGGAACCACGGTCAGTTCGGAACGTGTCAGTCCGGCCTGCCAGATTTCGCGGCTCCGGACCGTATCGACCCATCGATCTCGATCACCGAGGAAGAGAAGCACCGGCACGGAGATTCGGGTGAGCGCGGGTCGGACATCGAAGTGCGACCAACCACGGTCGACCGCCCGCAAGTCCTCGTTCAGGTCTCCGATGTACGCCATCGGGAACCACGGCTCATCCTTGATCGATTCGATGAGCGCCTGCGCTTCGTCGGTGTCGACTGTCTCGTCCTCCCAACGGCCCACGGCCCGTCGCGCCGACACGGCCATCTCGACTGCCCGATCGTCGTACCCTGCAGCACGCATGGTCGTCGCAACGGCGTACTCCATTTGCTCCGCCGGTCCGGTGCCTGACGCGGAGACCGCCCCGACGCAAGCGATACTCGGGTCCTCGGCAGCGGCGAGAGCCGCCAACCACGCCCCTTGGCTAATTCCCCACACCCCGACTCGGTCGGACCGGATCCGAGGGTGGGCTTGAAGAACACGAACGCAGGCAGCGAGGTCCCTCGCGAGGTCGTCCAGGGTTGCCTCATCTGGACTGCCCGTCGAGTCGCCTTCCCCTCGCCGGTCGTAGCGAAGCACCGCGACCCCTTCGCTCAGCATGGTGTCCGCTAGCTCGGCGTAGATCCGCGAATCCCGAACGCCCAAGGAAGCCCCGTGCGCTACGACCAACGCAGGCATCGCCACGGGTCCTGAGGGCAGGCTCAACGTGCCGTGCAAGACCACGCTCGGCGCGATCGCCTCGAATGGTTGTCGCCTGCCATGAGCATGGGACCGGTCTGACCGGTTTTCTGCCAGGTTCATGGGACCACCTGGGTTGCCAGTCATGGGACCACCCGGCGCGCCTGGTTGGTGGGTCCTGTGTCCGCTCGCTGACTCGCCACGTTGGTTGTTCCGACGTGGAGGTCATCAGTGGGTTTCAGGGAGGTCAGTGTGGTTGAGGTGCGTGAGGTGCTCCGCGGTTGGCTGGAGGGGGCTGGGCTCCGGAGGGCGGCAGAGCGGGCGGGTGTGGACCGCAAGACCGCTCGTCGTTACGTCGCGGCAGCCGAGGCCGGGGGTCTTTGTCGGGAGGATGGTGTCGCGGCTTTGACCGATGAGTTGATCGGCGTGGTCGTCGCGGCGGTACGACCGGTGCGGCTGAACGGGCATGGCGCCTCGTGGGAGGTCCTGCTGGTCTGGGAGGAGCAGATCCGTGGCTGGGTCGCCCAGCGGGGACCTCTACCTGGCCACCAGCCAGGACTTTTTCATGGCCACGGACATAGATTCGGACGTTGATTGGGCGTAGTGGCCTGAGCGAGTGATAGGTGAAGACCCGGCCAAGACGGGCGTCACGCATCGGTGCAACAGCGACTGGGCCCCTCGATGCGGTTTGACGGCGTCGATGAGATCAAAGCATGCCAAAGCTACACGGACCGACCGCAGAAAGGGGCCGCGCGTGGGGGGGCGGGGGCTCGCGACTCAAGAGCGTTCGAACCGGGCGATGTCCGCGATGAACGCCTCCACGTCGGACCCGCTCAAGGTCGGTCTGGTGGCGGCGATCGCCTCGAGATAGTCCGTCGTTCCGGCGCGGACCCGCTGACCGCTGGCTAGTGTCGCCTCGAAGGTGGCGGCGGCGACCTGCTGGCTGGCGTGTCCAACA
>JANMWN010000159.1:0-4450 GCA_031394045.1 Sporichthyaceae bacterium | reverse complement strand
TTGAGAAGCGAGTCAGATATTCGCCGACCGGGAGTGGCGACCCGCCGTCGGGCCCTTTGATCTCTAAACATCGACGGGGAAGAGTGGGGGGATGCGCGAGGTGAACATCAAGAACGACGTGATCCGGCTGGGCCAGCTGCTCAAGCTGGCCGACCTGGTCGAGGCCGGCGGGGACGTCAAGGCGCTGCTCGCCGAAGGCGCCGTCACGGTCAACGGCGAGGTCGAGGTCCGGCGCGGCCGCCAGCTCGTCCGCGGCGACACCGTCAGCTCAGACGGCGTCGACCTCCGGGTGGTCTAGAGGCCGGCTTCCGGGGGAGCCAGATCCGTACCGGTCGTGTTGACTGGGCGGTATGCCTCTCGACGGTGAGTACCAGCCCAGCACGCAGCAGCAGGTACGTGCCGTGACCGCGCACAGCCACGACGAGGGGGAGCTCGCCTGCGCCATCGCCCACGGTGACGTCCCTGCCCCCACCGGTGACCGCCGCCTGGTCGCCGTCTTCGCCTCGACTGTCTCGCTCGAGCTCGCGCACTTCGCCGCGCACGTCGGGTACGAGGTCCTGGTCCTCGACCCCGACCCGGCGCGTACGGCCGGCGCCTTCCCCGTCGTACGCAACGCGAGCGAGGCCGCGCTCGACGAGAGGACCGACGTGGTGGTCACCGACCACGACCGGCCCGAGCTGGGCGACGTCCTGGCCGAGGTGCTCCGCGGTACGCCGCGCTGGATCGGCGTGATGGGCAGCCCGAGGCACACCGCGCCGCACATCGCGCTGCTGCGCGAGCGGGGTTTCGACGACGCGGACATCGCGAGGGTGCACCGGCCGATCGGGCTGAACATCGGGTCCCGCTCCCCCGCCGAGATCGCCGTCTCCACCGTCGCCGGCCTGCTCGCCGACCGCAACGGCCGCAGCGGTGGGACGTACGCCTGATCCTGTCGGACCCCTGTTGCAGCATCACGGGCATGCAGCCCACCAGGATGACCGGCACCCAGCTCACGCCCCGGGGACGCTTCGACCTCGGCCAGTCCATCACCTTCGGCTTCGGCCAGCGCGACGCCGCTGAGCTGCCCGACCCCACCGGCCCGATGCGGCTCGGCTTCGTCCTCGACGGGTACGACGAGCAGGTCGGCGTCGCCGTCTCGCAGCTGTCCTCGGGATCCCTCGCCCTGGACGTGACCGGCGGCAGCGACCTCGCGGCCGTCCAGGGCCAGGTGGCCCGGGTCCTGTCCGTCGACGTCGACTCGACCGGGTGGGACCGGCTCGGGGTCGACGACCCGCTGATCGGAGCGCTGCAGCGGGCGCGGCCAGGGCTGCGACCGCCGTTGTTCTACTCGGCGTACGAGGCGCTCGCCTGGGCGGTGCTCTCGGCCCGGCGTCCGCGCCAGCAGATGTCCCGGGTCCGGCGCGACCTGTCGGCAGCTCACGGCACGACCTTCGAGGTGGCCGGGCGGCCGGTGCCGGTGCTGCCGACCCCGCGTCAGCTCCTGGGCGTCCCCGAGTTCCCCGGGCTGACCCTTGAGAAGGTCGAGCGCCTGCACGGCGTGGCGCGCGCAGCGCTCGAGGGCCGGCTCGACACCGACGAGCTCCGCTCGCTCCCGGTCGACGAGGCCACGGCCCGGCTGCGCACGCTCGCCGGGATCGGCCCGTTCTACGCCGAGCTGGTGATCGTGCGGGCCCTGGGCCACACCGACGTCGCGCCGAGCACCGAACCTCAGCTGCTCGCCCTCGCCGGGGAGCTGCTCGGCACCGGCCGCCCCACGACCGCGGCAGAGCTGCACGAACGCGCGGAGCACTGGCGACCGTGGCGCACCTGGGCCTGCGTCGCCATCCGGGCCGCGGGTCCTATCGTCCTGGAGGCGACCGCTCAGTCCCCCGAGACAGCTCAGGCCAGCCGGGCGAGTGCCTCCCGCAGCCGGGCGATGTCGTCCTCGTCGGTGTAGTGGTCGAGGCTGACCCGCACCGCGCTGCCCGTGTCGCGGATCCCCAGCGCCGCCGTCAGCTCGTACGCGTAGTTGTGGCCGTCCCACACGTTGACGTCCTCGGCGGCCATCGCCGCGGCGACCTCGGTGGGGGTGTACCCGGCGACGGTGAAGTAGACGGTGGACGTGCGCCGCGCGGCGCGGCCGTACACGGTGATCCGCTCGTCGCGCGCAAGGTCGTCGAGCAGGCCGGCCAGCAGCCGCTGCTCGTCGGCCTCCGCGGCACCGAGCGAGCGCACCAGCCGCTCCCGGCGGGTGCCCCTCGCTTCGTCGTCGAGCCCGGCCAGGTGGTCGACCGCGGCGGTGACACCCGCGAAGTTGTGGAAGGACGGCGTACCCCACTCGAACCGGCCCGGCACGTCGTCTGCCGACGAGGCGAGCTTCTCCGGCCGCAGCCCTTCGAGCAGGGCCGGCGCCGCGATCACGCAGCCCACATGCGGACCGACCCACTTGTACGCGCTGGTCGCGTAGAAGTCGGAGCCGAGCGCCGTCACGTCCGTGACGCCGTGCGCGGTCGAGTGCACGCCGTCGACGTACGACAGCGCCCCCGCGGCACGGGCGATGTCGGTGATCGCCCGGACGTCAGGGCGGGTGCCCAGCACGTTGCTCGCCGCCGTCACGGCGACCAGCCGGGTCCGATCGTCGACCAGCGCCTCGTACTGCTCCGACGGCAGCTCACCGGTGGCCAGGTCGACCTCGGCCCACCGGACGTCGACACCGCTGCGCGCGGCCAGCTGGATCCACGGCCGGATGTTGGAGTCGTGGTCGAGCCGCGAGACCACCACGTTGTCGCCGAGCGCCCAGCTGTCCGCCAGGGTGCGCGCGAAGCGATACGTCAGGGTCGTCATGTTCGGCCCGAGCACCACGCCCCCGGCCTCGCCGCCGACCAGGTCGGCGACAGCGGACCTCGCCGCTTCGGTGTACTCGTCCGCGCGGGCACTGGTCGCGAACTGCCCACCCGCGTTGCTCGTACCCACCCGATAGGCACCGGCGATCGCCTCGATGACCTCCTCGGGCGACTGCGTCCCCGCAGCGCCGTCGAGGTAAACCGTGCGACCCGCCAGGGCCGGGTACTGCGCCCGGATCCGCTTCACGTCGTAGCTCATGCGGAGCAACGTAGCGCCTACTCCTCCGGGGGCGCTGCTGCCACCGACGCGATCGCCTCGGCGACCTGGCGGCAGGCCCACCGGAACAGCTCCGGCGGCATCGTCAGGGCCGGCTGCATCCGGTAGACCGGCTTGTTGTCCTCGCTGATGGCGAGCACGCCGCGGCGCAGCACGGCCTGGTGGACAGCCCACTGGAAGGCGGGAGCGGGCCGGATCGACGCCTTGTCTGTGACGAACTCGATCGTCACCCAGGCGCCGAGCGGGCGTACGTCGCCGACCTGCTCGTACTGCTCGACGAGTGGCAGCAGCTCCTCCCGGGCCACGGCGTCCAGCGCCTTCACGTTCTCGAGGACTCCCCCGTCGGCGAGCAGGTCGAGCCCGGCGATGGCCGCGGCGCACGCGGCCGGCTCCCACGCGTACGTCCCCCCGAGGTGGGTGTGCGAGTCCGCGAGGACCGCGTCGGTGGCCATGATGGCCGCGATCGCCTGGCCACCGCCGGTCAAACCCTTGCCCAGCAACAAGATGTCGGGCTCCAACCCCCACAGGTCCGCCGCGAAGACCGTGCCGCAGCGGCCGAGACAGGTCTGCACCTCGTCCAGGATCAGCAGCCACCCGTACTGCCGGCAGAGCGCGCTCAGCCCGGCCCAGAACTCCGCGGACGGCGCGAGGATCCCGGCCTCCCCCGCCACCGGTTCGATCAGCACGCCGGCGATCTGCGAGGGCTCGACCTGCAGCCGCAGCAACCAGTTCTCGATGTAGTCGAGGTACAACGTGTCGTCGTACGGGCCCGGGCCGCGGTGGAACGGCGCGCGGAACCGGTTCGGGTACGGGGCGAAGACGAAGCCGGGCACGTACTGCGCGTTGCCCGTCGTCGGGACCGAGGTGTCGGTCGAGTTCGCCGCCGCCAGGTACGTCGACTCGCCGTGGTACTGCCCGAGGAAGGACAGGATCATCGGCCGCCCGGTCGCCTCCCTCGCCAGCTTGATGGCCCCCTCGACCGCCTCGGTGCCGGTGACCGTGGGAGCGACCCGAGCGATCCGGCCGGGAGCCAGCCCCACCAGCCGCTCCGCGAGCTCGATCACCGGCTCGGTCTGCACGTAGTTGGTGATCTCCATGCCGTAGCGGTCCCACGCATCACTCATCGCCGCGCGCACCTGCGGCGGGTGCGCACCGTACGGCGCCGCGCCCCATGCGCTGACCAGGTCGGCGAAGGTGTTGCCGTCCACGTCCTCGATGACGTACTCGTGCCGCCGTCCCTCGACGAACGGCACCCCGCTCGAGTCGCGCAGCACTCCGTCGAGCACGCGGTCCTTGCGCGCGATCAGCGCCGCGCTCAGCGGCCCGGGCAGCTCGGTCAGCACCCGCGGGA
>JANMWN010000133.1:0-8129 GCA_031394045.1 Sporichthyaceae bacterium | reverse complement strand
GCCGTCGAAGCGGGTCTCGCCGCGGCCGTTGGACAGCGCCTGGTTCTGCAGCGGGCACTCGCCGCCCTTGTCGCAGATCGGGCAGTCGAGGGGATGGTTGATGAGCAGCATCTCCATGACCCCCTTCTGCGCCTTGTCGGCGACCTCGGAGGTGAGCTGCGTGCGTACGACCATGCCCTCGGAGACCGTGGTCGTGCACGAGGCGAGCGGCTTGCGCTGGCCCTCTACCTCGACCAGGCACTGGCGGCAGGCGCCGACCGGGTCCAGCAGCGGGTGGTCGCAGAAGCGCGGCACCGCGATGCCGAGAAGCTCGGCGGCCCGGATGATCAGCGTCCCCTTGGGCACGTGGATCTCGATGCCGTCGACGGTGATGGACACCTGGTCGGTCGGCACCGGAGCCTGGCCGCCCGCGGGCCCTGCGCCAGGACTGGACGTGGTCGTGACGGTCATCAGGCGTGGGCTCCCGCGAAGACGGTGGACGCGATCGGGTCGAACGGGCAGCCACCGGTGGTGAGGTGGGCGATGTAGTCGTCGCGGAAGTACTGGATCGAGGAGGTGATCGGGCTGGCCGCGCCGTCGCCGAGGGCGCAGAATGCGCGGCCGACGATGTTGTCGCAGAGGTCGAGCAAGGTGGCCAGGTCGTCCTCGCTGCCCTCGCCGCGCTCGAGCCGGTCGAGGATCTGGACCAGCCAGTAGGTGCCTTCGCGGCACGGCGTGCACTTGCCGCAGGACTCGTGCTTGTAGAACTCGGTCCAGCGCAGCACCGCGCGCACGATGCAGGTGGTCTCGTCGAAGATCTGCAGCGCCTTGGTGCCCAGCATCGACCCGGCGGCCCCTACGCCCTCGTAGTCCAGGGGTACGTCGAGGTGCTCGGCGGTGAGGATCGGCGTGGAGGAACCGCCGGGGGTCCAGAACTTCAGCTCGTGGTTCTCGCGTACACCGCCGGCCAGCTCGAGCAGCTCGCGCAGGGTGATGCCCAGGGGTGCCTCGTACTGGCCGGGGCGCTGGACGTGGCCGGACAGCGAGTACAGCGTGAAGCCCGCGGACTTCTCGGTGCCCATGCTCTTGAACCAGTCGGCGCCGCCGCGGACGATCGCCGGCACGCTGGCGATCGACTCGACGTTGTTGACGACCGTCGGGCAGGCGTACAGACCCGCGACCGCGGGGAACGGCGGGCGCAGCCGGGGCTGGCCGCGCATCCCCTCGAGCGAGTCGAGCAGCGCCGTCTCCTCGCCGCAGATGTACGCACCGGCGCCGGCGTGGACTGTGACGTCGAGGTCGTACCCGGTGCCGAGGATGTCCTTGCCGAGGTACCCGGCGGCGTACGCCTCGGCCACCGCGGCCTGCACCCGGCGGACGACGTGCACCACCTCGCCGCGGATGTAGATGAACGCGTGGTTGGAGCGGATCGCGAACGAGGCGATGACGACACCCTCGATCATGACGTGCGGGTTGGCCATCATCAGCGGCGTGTCTTTGCAGGTGCCCGGCTCGGACTCGTCGGCGTTGACCACCAGGTAGTGCGGCTTGCCGTCACCCTGCGGGATGAACCCCCACTTCATGCCGGTGGGGAAGCCTGCGCCGCCACGACCGCGCAGCCCGGAGTCCTTGACCAGCTGGATCAGCTCGTCCGGGTGCCGGGTCAGCGAGGAGCGCAGCGCCTGGTAGCCGTCGTGCCGCTCGTAGCCCGCGAGCGTGTACGCGTCGGCCTCGTCCCAGTGCGCGGACAGGACGGGGGTGAGCTGCACCGTCAGGCCTCCTTCGGGGTAGGGGCGGTCTCGCCGCGTTCGTGGGCCAGCTCGAGACCGACCAGCGAGGCAGGACCGGCGGCCGGACCCTGCCCGGCGAGCCCGTCGTAGAACCCGGCCAGCACCCGCTCGACCTCGCGGAAGGTGCACACCTTGGGCCCGCGGGTCGAGACGACGTCGTCGCCCGAGCGCAGCCGGTCGGTCAGCTCCTTGGCGCCCTCGACGGTCTGGTTGTCGAAGAACTCCCAGTTGACCATCACGACGGGCGCGTAGTCGCAGGCGGCGTTGCACTCGATGTGCTCGAGGGTGACCTTGCCGTCCGGGGTGGTCTCGTCGTTGCCGACGCCGAGGTGGTCCTTGAGCGCGGCGAAGATCGCGTCACCACCCATGACCGCGCAGAGCGTGTTGGTGCAGACGCCGACGTGGTAGTCGCCGACCGGGCGGCGCTTGTACATCGTGTAGAAGGTCGCGACCGCGGAGACCTCGGCCGTCGACAGGCCCAGCATCTGCGCGCAGAGCTCGATGCCCTCGGGGGTGACGTACCCCTGCTCGGCCTGCGCCAGGTGCAGCATCGGCAGCAGCGCCGAGCGCGGCTTGGGGTAGCGGGCGATGATCGCGCGCATCAGGTCGGGGACGCGCTCACCGAGCGCCGTGGCGCCGACCTGGAACGCAGTGTCTTGGGTGTGCGCGCTGGGGTTCGACATGGCTACCGGTCCACTCCGCCCATGACGGGGTCGATGCTCGCGACAGCGGCGATGACGTCGGCGATCATGCTGCCCTCGCACATCGCGGCGGTCGCCTGCAGGTTGGTGAAGGACGGGTCGCGAAAGTGCACCCGGTAGGGCCGGGTCCCGCCGTCGGAGACGACGTGCACGCCGAGCTCGCCCCGGGGGGACTCGATCGCCTGGTAGACCTGGCCCGCTGGTACGTGGAAGCCCTCGGTGACCAGCTTGAAGTGATGGATCAACGCCTCCATCGACTCGCCCATGATGTGCCGGATGTGGTCGAGGGAGTTGCCGAGCCCGTCGGAGCCGAGCGCGAGCTGCGCCGGCCAGGCGATCTTGCGGTCCTCGATCATCACCGGGCCCGGGGCCAGCTTGTCGAGGCACTGCTCGACGATCTTGAGCGACTCCCCGAGCTCGTGCAGCCGGATCAGGAACCGGCCGTACGCGTCGCAGGTGGTCTCGGTCATCACGTCGAACTCGTAGTTCTCGTAGCCGCAGTAGGGCTGCGACTTGCGCAGGTCGTGCGGCAGGCCGGTCGCCCGCAGGATCGGGCCGGTGATGCCCAGCGACGCGCAGCCCGCGAGGTCGAGGTAGCCGACACCCTCGGTGCGGAGCTTCCAGATGTTGTTGTCCACCAGCAGGTTCGCGGTGTCCTTGAAGTTCGTGCGGAGCAGCTTGACGCTCTCGCCGATCTTGTCGACCGCGCCCGAGGGGAGGTCCTGCGCCACGCCGCCAGGGCGGACGTACGCATGGTTCATCCGCAGCCCGGTGACCAGCTCGAACAGGTCGAGCACCGTCTCGCGCTCGCGGAAGCCGAAGATCATCGCGGTCAGCGCGCCGAGCTCCATGCCACCGGTCGCCAGCGCGACCAGGTGGGAGGACATCCGGTTGAGCTCCATCATCAGCACCCGGATGACGCTGGCCCGCTCCGGGATCTGGTCGGTGATGCCGAGCAGCTTCTCGACCGCGAGGCAGTACGCGGTCTCGTTGAAAAGGGGGGCGAGGTAGTCCATCCGGGTCACGAACGTGACCGCCTGGGTCCAGTTCCGGTACTCGAGGTTCTTCTCGATGCCGGTGTGGAGGTAGCCGATGCCGACGCGGGCCTCGGTGACGGTCTCGCCGTCCAGCTCGAGGACCAGCCGGAGCACGCCGTGCGTGGATGGGTGCTGCGGGCCCATGTTCACCACGACGCGCTCGGCGTGCTCGTCGGTGACGCCCTGGACCACGGAGTCCCAGTCCTGACCGGTGACGGTGAAGACGGTGCCCTCGGTGGTCTCCCGGCTGCCCGCCGCCGCTGCGTCGTAGGACGAGCTCGACGAGGAGGAGCCCTCGTACGTGACGTTCTCGGTCGTGCTCATCAGGTGTACGACCTCCGCTGGTCGGGCGGGGGGATCTCCGCGCCTTTGTACTCCACGGGGATGCCGCCGAGCGGGTAGTCCTTGCGCTGCGGGTGGCCGGGCCAGTCGTCCGGCATCATGATCCGCGTCAGCGCCGGGTGGCCGTCGAAGATCAGGCCGAAGAAGTCCCAGGTCTCGCGCTCGTGCCAGTCGTTGGTCGGGTAGACGGCCACGATCGAGGGCAGGTGCCGGTCGTCGTCGGGTACGGAGACCTCGACGCGTACCCGCCGGTTGTGCGTGATCGACAGGAACGGGTAGACCGCGTGCAGCTCGCGCCCGGTCTGCTCGGGGAAGTGCACGCCGCTGACGCCCATGCACATCTCGAAGCGCAGCGCCGGGTCGTCACGCAGCGCGCGGACGAACCCGAGCAGGTGATCGCGGCGGACGTGGAAGGTGATCTCGCCGCGGTCGACCACCACGGCCTCGACGCCCTCGTCGTAGCCGGGGTAGGCGCGCTGCAGCTGGTCGGCGGCCTCGTCGAACCACTCGCCGTACGGACGCGAGGTCGCTCCCGGCAGCGTGATGACCCGCTGCAGGCCGCCGTACCCGGAGGTGTCGCCGCTGTCCCTCGCGCCGAACATGCCGCGCCGCTCGTCGACGGTCTCGAGCCGGTCGGGAAGGTTGCCCTCGGTCACCGCAGCAGGCCCTTCATCTCGCCCGTGGGGATCGCCGCCAGGGCTGCCGTCTCGAGCTCGACGATCTCGCGCTTGCGCTGGGAGCCGAGCTTCTGGTCCTGGATCTTGTCGTGCAGCTTCAGGATCGCGTCCATCAGCATCTCCGGGCGCGGTGGGCAGCCCGGGAGGTACATGTCGACGGGGACGATGTGGTCGACGCCCTGGACGATCGCGTAGTTGTTGAACATGCCGCCGGACGAGGCGCAGACACCCATCGCGAGCACCGAGCGCGGCTCGGGCATCTGGTCGTAGATCTGACGCAGCACCGGGGCCATCTTCTGGCTGACCCGGCCGGCCACGATCATCAGGTCGGCCTGGCGCGGGGACGCGCGGAAGACCTCCATGCCGAACCGCGCGAGGTCGTAGCGACCGGCACCGGTCGCCATCATCTCGATCGCGCAGCAGGCCAGACCGAACGTCGCCGGCCAGAGCGAGTTCTTGCGGGCGTAACCGGCAAGCTTCTCGACACTGGTCAGCAGGATGCCGCTCGGCAGCTTCTCCTCGAGACCCATCCGTGCACTCCGCTTCTACGCGCTTCTAGGCTCTTCTACGCTCTTCTAGGCTCTGGACCACGTGGGGCTCCGCGGTGACCTTCAGTCCCACTCGAGGCCGCCGCGACGCCATACGTAGGCGTACGCGACACCCAGGGTCGCGATGAACAGCACCATCTCGACCAGGCCGAACAGGCCCAGCCGGTCGAACGCGATCGCCCACGGGTAGAGGAAGACGATCTCGATGTCGAAGATGATGAAGAGCATCGCGGTCAGGTAGTACTTGACGGGAAAGCGCCCGCCCCCGATCGGCTGCGGAGTGGGCTCGATGCCGCACTCGTAGGCGTCCAGCTTGGCCCTGTTGTAGCGCTTGGGTCCTGACAGCGCCCCCGCTGCCACGGAGAAGATGGCGAAACCGGCGGCCAGCACCGTGAGAACCAGGATCGGAGCTGCTGTGTTCACCGTTCCCTGCCCTCCTCTCCTTCGATCCGTGCCCCGGCGGCTGGCCGGGCCTGCTCATCCTAGGACCGTAGCGACGGGGGTCCGACCCGGGTGGTTCAGGCCGCCGGGGTGATCCGGCTGAGCCCGTTGATCAGGCGGTCCATCGTGTCGCCGCCCCGGGCGTCCGTGAGGTTCGCGAGGAGCTTGAGGGTGAACCGCATGAGCGTGGGGTGCGGCAGCCCGCGCTGCGTCGCGAGCCGCATCACGTTGGGGTTGCCGATGGCGCGGACGAAGACGCGGCCCAGCGTGTAGTAGCCGCCGTAGGTGTCCTTGAGCGCCTTGGGGTAGGCCTCCAGCGCACGCTCGCGCTCGCCGGCGCTCTCGCGGGCGAGGGCCTGGGTGATGACCTGGGCGGCCAGCTCGCCGGACTCCATGGCGTACGCGATGCCCTCGCCGTTGAACGGGTTGACCATGCCGCCCGCGTCGCCCACGAGCAGCAGGCCCTTGCCGTAGTGGGGCTGGCGGTTGAAGCCCATCGGCAGCGCGGCCCCGCGTACGGGCTGGGTCATGTTCTCGTCGCGGTAGCCCCACTCCTCGGGGGTGTGGTCCAGCCACCCCTTGAGCAGCGCTTTGTAGTCGACATGCTGGAACGCCTTGCTGGTGTTGAGGATGCCGAGGCCGACGTTCGAGGTGCCGTCACCGACGCCGAAGACCCAGCCGTAGCCGGGGAGCAGGGTGGGTACCTTGCCGGAGTAGTCCCAGAGCTCGAGCCAGGACTCCAGCCAGTCGTCCTCGTGACGGGGGCTCGTGTAGTAGGTGCGCACGGCCACACCCATGGGCCGGTCGTCGCGGGGGCGCAGGCCGAGGGCGAGCGAGAGCCGCGAGGAGTTGCCGTCGGCGGCGATCACCAGCGGTGCACGGTAGGTGACCTCGGGGCCGCGGGTGCCGCCCTCGTCGGTCGCGCGAGCGGTGACGCCGAGGACCCGGCCGCTTCGCTCGTCGACGACCGGGCCGGTGACGGACGTACGTTCGTGCAGGCGGGCGCCGACCTTCTGGGCTGCGCGGGCCAGGGTCTCGTCGAAGTCCATGCGCCTGCGTACGAGGCCGAAGGACGGGTAGTCGGCGAGGTCCGGCCAGGGGATCTCGAGCCGGTGGCCGCCGCCGATGATGCGCAGGCCCTGGTTGCGGATCCAGCCGGCCTCGGGCGAGATGTCGATGCCCATGGACACCAGCGACCTGACCGCGCGCGGAGTGAGTCCGTCGCCGCAGACCTTCTCGCGGGGGAACGCGGTCTTCTCGAGGAGCAGGACGTCCAGACCGGACTGGGCCAGGTGGAACGCGGTGGTCGCACCGGCCGGGCCGGCGCCGACGACGATGACGTCAGCGTCGCGGTCTGCTGAGGTGGAGCTCGTCACGGCACTTCCTCACCTCGTCGACGGACCTGCGTGCGGACCTCGCAACAGGCCTTGTGAATGGATTCACGAACTGGCAACCATCCTACGGCGGAAGGGCTGGTGCTCGCACAGTCAAGGGCACCGGCCAAGCAAAGGCGCAGCTACACGAACCGCCCCCGGCGCCGCGGCTTTGGGCCGGATCGTGTCGATTGTTGCTGCCCCGACAACCACAACCGACATCCCCCTGCCAGCTAGGGGCGCGACCTGGGCCCTAGGTGCGCCTTCGCTGTTGATCTTGCCTGGGTTCAGAGGGGGAGGGTGGCGGCGGGGAGGGTGGCCCGGTGGAGGGCGACGATGCCGCCGCTGAGGTCGCGCCACGCCACCTGGCTCCAGCCGGCGCTGCCGATGACGGCGGCCAGCGCGCGCTGGTCCGGCCAGGCGCGGATGGACTCGGCGAGATAGACGTACGCGTCGGGGTTGGAGCTCACCCTGGTCGCCACCGAGGGCAGCGCACGCATCAGGTACTCGACGTAGACCGTGCGGAACGGCGCCCAGGTCGGATGGCTGAACTCGCAGACGACCAGGCGCCCCCCGGGCCTGGTCACCCGGGCGAGCTCGAGCAGGGCGGCACCGGTGTCGTGGACGTTGCGGAGCCCGAACGAGATCGTGACGGTGTCGAACGCGTCGTCCGCGAACGGCAGCCGCAGCGCATCGCCAGCGACGAACGGCAGCCCCGGCTCACGCCGCTTGCCGACGCGCAGCATGCCGAGCGAGAAGTCGCAGGGGACGACAGTCGCGCCACCCGCCGCGAACGGGACGCTGCTGGTGCCCGTACCCGCGGCCAGGTCGAGGATCCGCTCGCCCGGCTGCGGGTCGACCGCGCGCAGCACCGCCCGCCGCCAGAGCCGGGTCTGCCCCAGCGAGAGCACGTCGTTGGTGAGGTCGTAGCGTTCGGCGACGTCGTCGAACATCTGGGCGACGTCGTGCGGCTGCTTGTCGAGCTGGGCGCGGATCACACGGGCAATTCTCGCAGGGAGTAGGCGACGCGCATGCGCTACGGACTCACGATCCCCCTCGACGGCCTCCCCTTGCGCAACCTGCCCGACCAGCGCGACCTCGTGGCCAGCCTGCCCGACCTCGGCTACACCGACGTGTGGACCTCCGAGGTCGCCAGCACCGACGCGTTCACGCCACTGGTGCTGGCCTCGCAGTGGGCACCGTCGCTGCGCCTCGGGACCGCCGTCGTGCCCGTGCACACC
>JANMWN010000121.1:0-32335 GCA_031394045.1 Sporichthyaceae bacterium | reverse complement strand
GAGCACGCCGAGCCCGGCGAACGGCAACGCCGTCAGCGGGTAGCTCACGAGCAGCGCCGCCAGAACCGCCCACGCCGGAGCCACCGACCCCGGTACGCCGGTGAAACGCAGGCACAGCACCAGCAACAGACCCTCAGTGAGGAGCAGGGCCAGCAGCGCCAGGCCGGCCCGCCAGCTCTGGGTACGCAGCCGCGACGACGACTCGACCTGGAACCTCGCCATGGCGTCGGACCACTGCTGCGGGTCGACCTTCTTGCTGAACCGGCGCGCCCGGTTGCCCAACCACAGGCCCAGACCGGCGGCGACCTTGCGCCCCCGCGAAACGAGCACCAGCCCGACGACGATGGACGCTGCGATGGCGCCGCCGGTGAGCGCGGTCCACGCATACCCAGGATGGAAGCCGTCGAAGGCCAGGGCGACGAGGAAGCCGACGGTAGGGGCGCCGAAGCGGGCGACGTAGTAGGCCAACGTGTTCAGGGTGAGGCCGGACGCACCGCTGGACGTGTCGATGCCCCACGACCGGAACATCGCCATCCGCAGCACGAGGTCTGCGGGCGGTGGAGCGACCGTCGCAGTCAGGTTGGCCGACAGGTCGTTCATCACTGCCCGGGGGACGCCAAGTCCCGGCACGTACAAGGACAACGGCGTCGCGTTGAGCGTCTGCCGCAGGGCGACGACGAGCAGGAGCACGCCGATCTGCCAGATGGCGAGCAGCTGCAACGAGGCCCAGACGTGCGCCCAGTCCACCCGACGTACCAACCGGCTGAAGTACCAGATCGCGATCAGACCGAGGGCAATCTTGAGCCCGAGGATAAGCGGGCCGCGATACCTGCTTGGCTCTGCTGGCTCTGCTCGCTCTGGGCTGCTCACGAGTGGACCGGTGCCCCAGGCCCCCAGGGGATCCCGAGCAGGTACCAGGCGATGTAGAACGCGGTCCAGGTCACGACCAGCACCACGGTGTACGGCAGCATCATCGACACGACGGTACCCACTCCCGCACTCTTCTTGTACCTCTGCACGAGCAGCACGATGAACGGCAGGTAGACCATCAACGGGGTGATCACGTTCGTCGGGCCGTCGCCGACCCGGTACGCCGCGAGGACCGTCTGAGGGGCGACGCCGAGGCGCAGGAACAGCGGGATGAAGATCGGCGCGAAGATCGCCCACTTGGGCATGACGCCCGGGATGATCAGGTTGAGCACCGTCACCACGAGGATCAGGCCGACGAGCAGCCACAGCGCCTCGATGTTGCGGTGCTCGAGCCAGTCCGCCATCTTCACGGCGGCGATGGTCGCCATGTTGCTGTAGTTGAAGTACGCGATGAACTGGGCGATGATCAACAACAGGAAGATCAGGCCGCCGAGACCGGCGAAGGTCTTGGTGATCGCTGCGATCGCCTCAGTGCTCGTCTTCATCGTCCCGGCGCCCTGGCCGTAGCACAGGCCGGTCACCAGGAACACCAGCATGATCAGGAAGATCAGGCTCTGCATGAGCGGAGAGTCGCCGAACAGTGCGCCGGTCTTCGGGTTACGCAGCGGCGCTCCAGACGGGACGCCGAGCAGGCCGATGAAGAGCATCACCCCGAGGAAGCCCCAGAACGCGAACCGCAGACCGCGGGCCTCGCCGGCGGGGACCTCGATCGCAGCCTCCAGCGCCTCGGCCTCGGGGGCCGCGTCGGCAGCGTCCCATGGCCCCAGACCCTTCTCGACGATCCGCTCGGTCATCAGCGTGATGACGGCCGTGATCAGGATGGTTGAGCCGATGCCCCAGTACAGGTTCGCCGTGACCTGGATGGTGTGACCGGGCTGGACCAGCTGGATCGACTCGTTCGTGATCTCGGTGAGGATCGCGTCGAACGGTGCGATCAGGAAGTTCACCGCGAAGCCCGCGCTGACGCCGGCGAAGGCAGCGGCGATACCCGCGAGCGGGTTGCGCCCGAGACTTCGGAAGACGACTGCCCCCAACGGGATCAGCACCAGGTAGCCAGCGTCCGAGGCGATGCTTGAGAGCATGCCGACCAGCACGATGATGAAGGTGATCGCGCCAGCGGGCGCCACCCCCACCAGCTTGCGGATCAACGCGGCTATCAACCCGGCCTCTTCGGCGACCCCGACGCCGATCATCGCCACGAGGATGACGGCGACGACGCCGAAGTCGTTGAAGTTCTGGATCGCCGAGGTGAACAGGAACCTGATGCCGTCGCCGCTGAGCAGGCTCTCGACGGCAGTCGTCTCGGTGTGGATCTTGTACTCGTCCGGCGACGGGACGTGCGGGGGCGAGTCGATCCCCGGCACGACGCTACCGCCGAGGTAGTCGGCGTCGACGCTGGTGCCAGGCGGGGTCGCGCTCTCGTACGTGACGTGGACGCCCATCCAGGAGAACAGCGCCGACAGCAGGATGACGATCCCGCACAGCGCCAGAAAGATGATCGCCGGGTGCGGCACCTTGTTGCCGATGCGCTCGATGCTGTCGAGCAGCTTCTGCATGCCCGCCTTCTGCTGTTGCTGCTGTGCCGTCTCTGCGCCGACCCCGGCGTCCGCCACCGCCTCGCTCATGCCGTGCTTCCACCTCCGACCGGCGAGAACTTCAGCGCCAGCTCGATCAGCAGGTTGGTCCCGAACCCGGTCGCTCCCCTGGGGCGCCACGTCCTCGGAGCGTCGGCCTGCGCCGTACCCGCGATGTCGATGTGCGCCCAGGGCAGCGGCGGTTCGACGCTGCCCAGGTTGACCCCGAGCAGTCCTCCGCAGCCCATCTCGATCAGTTCGTCCTTGCCGAACACCTCGACGGTGAGACCGGAAGTGGCACCCACCTCGATCGCGACGTCGGCGATCCGGGCCGCCGACATGATCCCGCCGGGGCAGTTGGCCAGGTCTCGGCTCAGGCTGCAGGCGTCTGCGACCACGTGTCCGCGTCGGGCACCCTCGGCAGCCGCGGCGAGGTCGGACTCAGCCGCGAGCAGCACCAGCGACTCGAGCCTTGGCGGCTGCTTCTTGCGGAGGGTGAAGGCCCACCGGGCCAGCAGCACGCCCTCGACGATGGCCTGGGCAGCGGCGCCGGCCGCAAGCACGGACACGTCCGACAGTCGTACGCCGAGCCGGTAGTGCTGGGGTACGGCGCGGGCGAGCTCGGCGGCCGCGTCGCGCAGCGCGGTCAGGTCGAACTCGTCGGCCGCACCGACCCCGACGGCGACGAGCTCGGGGCCGGACGCAGTGGGGACCACCAGGGTCTGGCCGAGGGCGCCGGTGAAGCCACACCGAGCCAGCGCGGCCGCGTCACCAAGGTCGGCCGGGACCGGCCCACCGGCCCGTACAGGCACGGCGAGGGCGTCGACGTCGCTCAGGTCGTCACCCGCCCGGGCGCTGACCGAGGTCTGGCTACGAAGGGAGGGGTCGGGTCAGCATCAAGAGGAAATGCGATCACGGGTCACTCCAAGTCGGCTGGTGAATAAGCCCCGGGGCGGCCCCCGCCGGGGTCCAGAGCTGCACCCTAGCGAAGACGGTCGGCTCCCGGACATCGGAGCGATCACCAGCAGGCCGGGCCCATCGCTCGCTGCTAGGGTCCGGATTGTCGGCATGTGCGCCGCGCAGGACAGGGAGCTACCGAACCCACCATGGTGCTGGCCACGGATGCTGGTGACTCGGCCGCCGAGGTCGCGCGCAACGCGGCCGAGTGAGGGCGTGGTCCAGCTGTGATCGTCCTGGTGGTGCTGCTTCTGGTCGTGACCAACCTGATGAACAACACCTGGGCCCCATCGGCGCACCTGTTCGTGTCGCCGCTGGTCGCGGTGCTGCTGCTCGGGATCGGCCGCGCCGCAGGCCTGTCCTGGACGGACCTCGGGCTCGGCCGCGGAGCCCTGCTCGGCGGTATCCGTTGGGGCGGCGCCGGGGTCGTCCTGATCACCGCCGGCTACGCGCTCGCGCTAGCCGTTCCCTTCGCCCGGGCGGCTGCCGAGGCGGCGCCCGGCATCCGTACGACCCTGTTCAACGCCCTCGTCGACGTACCCGTTGGCACCGTCATCCTCGAGGAGGTGGCGTTCCGCGGCGTGCTGTGGGCGTTGCTCTCGCGCGACCACGGGCCGGTCGTGGCTACGGTGGTCTCGTCGGTGCTCTTCGGTCTCTGGCACGTGCTGCCGACGCTGGGCAGCTCTGCGGGGGTACGCGTGCCGACGATGCTGGCTGACGGCTTCCTCGGCCGGCTGGTGTGGGTGCTGCTGAACGTGCTGGCCACCGGTGCCGCCGGCGTTGTTTTCTGCGAGCTGAGACGACGCAGCGGCAGCCTGCTCGCGCCGATCCTAGTCCACTGGGCCCTGAACGGCATCGGCTTCGGCTTCCGCGCCGTCGCCGGCCGCCCCGCCTAGTGCACAGCTCTCGGGTCCGGGCCAGGGCGCGTCGGGGCGTACGTACACCCGGACACGAGCACGCGCCTTAGGCGGTCGCGGGGACGGCCAGGCCCCAGCCGTCGACCTGGCGCTGCACGGCCTCCTTGGCGCGCTGCAGCTGCTCGGCGACCAGCCGGCGCTCGGCCCAGACTGCCTCGCGGCTGCGCAGGGCCAGCTCGATCCGCGCAAGCTCCGCCTCGTCGACCGGCAGGGCGTACGCCGCCGCGACCATCCGGGCCAGGTCCGCACGGTAGTCGTGGCCGTGGGCGACGAAGATGCCCGGCACCACGTCCATCGCGTTCTTGACGTCGATCAGCGTGAGCACGAACGACACCAGCGGGGTCCAGCTCGCCCGGCTGGAGACCCCCGGCGGCCGGTGCTCGACCGGGCCCAGCCAGCCGGGCTGCTGAACCGCCAGCGCCGGCTCGAACCGGGCGATCGGGTCCTCGTGGTGGGACAGGAGGACGAACTTGTGCGCGTCCCGCTGGACGGGGTCGAGGTCGAGCCACTCCCGGTGCGAGGCCAGCTCGACCGACCCGCCACCAGGGTCTGTACGCGTGCGGTCGACCCGCCAGGCCTTGGCCCACTTGCTCCCGGCCGGCGTCCCGAGGAACAGCGCGCGGTCCATGCCCACCCGGTGCAGCCCGCGTACGCCCTCGTGCAGGAACGCGTCCTGCATGGTGTGCGCACCGAGCGACTCGCCGAAGCCGACCAGCCGGGGCCGTTCCGCCTCGGGGATCGAACGCATCCGCCACGACAACGCGTGGAAAAGCGCGCGGTTCTGCTCGCGGCCCATCGACACCCGGTCCAGTGAGAGGAACGACGGCCGCAACGAGTACTGCAGGGACACCGTCGCGCAGTCGCCACGGGTGAGGTACTCGAGGGACTCGATCGCGACGTAGTTGACGTAGCCGCTGCCGGTCGGTGACGCGACGCAGATGACGCTGCGCTCGAACGCGCCGAGCCGCTCGAGGTCCTCCATCACCAGGTCGACCCGGGCATCGACCGTGGCCGCGCTGGCCAGGCCGGCGAAGGCGCGGATCGGCGCCGACACCTGTTCGAGAGCCACCCCTGTCACCTCGACGATCTCCTCGGGGCGCAGGGCCATGTTGACGAACCGGACACCCTCGCGGGACAGCGTCAGCCAGTCGATCACCGAGGCCGGGCCGCCGCTGACGGTCCGGCAGTCGGGAGGCCGCGTGTAGGCCGCATCGATGGCAGATCCGCCGGTCTCGGCCCCGCGCTCGACGTACTCGATGCCGGCCAGCACCGCGGCCACCGTCGAGCCCAGCATCACCACATGCCCGATCAGCGGCGCGAGCGGTCCGGCCTCGGGGGCGACCGTGCGTACGCCGCGAGAGACCCCGCGAGCGAACGCGCCCTCGAGGTAGGCCAGACCCTGCAGGCCGGCGCTGACGGCCACCCCGATGACCAGCGACCGCGCGAGCGGCGGAAGCGCGCCGACCGCCCCCGCCGCCTCTCCCTTGTCAGCGCCAGTGCCGGGGACCTCGCCGGGGACCTGTCCGGTGATCGGGTCGGCCGGCCTGGCGAGCCGGCTCTCCTCGGCCTCGTCCATCTCGCGATAGCGGCGGATTTCGTACGCCGCAAGGGCGGTGCCCGCGATCAGCCCAGCGCCGGAGGCGAGCACCCGGAGCGCCCGGTTGCCACGCCCCAGCCCGGCCTCGGCGGCGGACACCGCCGCGACACCGACGCCGGCAAGACCGATTCGCTGGCCGCGGCGGCCCAACGTACGCACCAGGGCGCGCCTGATCGGCTCGGCCGGGTCCGGGGGCAGCGCTCGCTCGATGACTGTGCCGACCGCCGCGACGCCTAGCCCGACCGCCGCCTGGACCGCGAACACCTTGGCGCGGCCGGCCGGGACCGAGGCCGAGTCGGTGCGGACCAGCCGGCGAGCCAGGGCCGCATAGCCGGACTGCGACGTGACCACGAGCCCGTACTGCGTCGCCGCCACGATGCCGGTGGCGACGGCCTGGTCGATCCCGCCTCGTGGGAGCAGCCCCGGCATGAAGCTGGTGCCGATCGAGCTGGTGGAGACCAGTGCGGCAGTGTGCTCAGCGACGTCGCTGCCGGCGGCGAGGCGCCCCACGAAACGGGCGGCGGAGGCGGCGTGCAAAGGGGCTCCTCGATCGTCGGGTGATCGGTCACATGCTACGACCCGGCGACAATTCCCGGGATCGGTGTAAACCTTGCGGCAGGGCTGGAGCGAGTGGGAGGTATGGCTGGGACATCGGCGGACACGACCGGGGAGGACGTCCGGGCTGACGTCGTCGAGCTGCGGGCGTACGAGACCTTCGATGCGTTCTTCCGCCGCGAGATGCCCGCGCTCGTCGCCTTCGCACGAGTCCTGTCCGGTTCGGCGAGCGCTGACGACATCGCGCAGGAGGCGATGCTGGCCGCGTACCGGCAGTGGGAGGACGTGTCCCGGCTCGACGTACCGGCCGCGTGGGTACGCAGGGTCTGCGCCAACCGGTCCGTCTCGACCTTCCGGCGGCGCACGGGCGAGGCGCGGGCGTTGCTACGCCTCGGCTCCCGGCGCGAGGAGCACCAACCGCTGGCGCAGGAGCACGAGGAGTTCTGGAGCGAGGTCCGCCAGCTCTCGCGTCGGCAGGCTCAGGTCGTGGCGCTGCACTACATGTACGACCTGGGCGTAGCCGACATCGCCGCCACCCTGGGGTGCGCCGAGGGAACGGTCAAGGTGCACCTGTCCCGAGGACGGGCTGCCCTTGCCGCACGCATCCTGCACACGCCAGAGGAGCCCGAGTGACCATCGACGAGCTAGCCCACGCCGCCGCGACGGACGCACGCCGGCACGCGGGGCGCGACATCGACCCCTCGAACGCGCTGCGGCAGCTGCATCGGGCTCGGCATCGCCGCTCCGTCGCCACCGCCCTGAGTGTCGTGGTCGTCGGCGCCCTGGCGATCGTCGCGGGAGGCGCCGTGGTCGCGCACCAGCGGACCGGGGCCGTGGTCGTTCCACCCCTGGCCTCGCTGACCCCCTCGACCGACCTGCAGTGCAGCGTCACCGGTATCACCTGTCTGGGGCCGGGTCTCTACCGGCTGGCGTTGCCGGTTCCGGTCACCGTTGCGGTGCCGCCCAGCTTCGAGGGAGCGACGATCGCCCTCGGCGACGATGCGGCAGAGGACTACCGCAACGATGTCACCGGCCACACCGGCGTGACGGTGTTCGAGAAGGCCGTCCCGGTGCGGTACGACAACACGTGGAGCCGCGACGCGACGGCCGGGACGACCGCCCGCTCGATGACGACCTGGCTGTCCAAGCGCCCCTTCCTCACACACACCAGCATCACCCCGACCAGCGTCGGTGGCCGTCCCGCCTGGCGGGTGGCTGCCGACCTCAAGCCGGGGGTCGATCTCCCGGCCAGCAAGAACAACGAGTCCGCGGCCCCGACCTTTGGCGGTGCCGTGTGGAACGCCGCCTACACGCCGAGCCTGCGCGGCTCGTACACCCTGCTCGACGTACCGGGTGCCGGCGTGGTCGTGATCTGGTCGTGGACCCTGGACAAGGACCCGCAGGCCCTGGTGGGCAACCAGGAGTTCATCGACGGCCTCACCTTCGGCTGACCCCCGAGCGGCGCACGGGAGTATCGTCGTCAAGGTCTCGTTGCCGCCCGACGCACAGGAGCCGGGCAGGGGGTGGTGGTTGTGCCGTCAGCCTGGTACCCGCCCGCGTGGCGCGCCCGGCGCGAGCCCAGCACCCTGGGCACGCCGGAGCCGCGGAACTATCGCCAAGACCATCGGGGCCGGATCCGGTTGCCGCGGGGGCCGGTCGTCGTCCTGGTCGATCCGCGGACCGGGGTGTCAGCGCGTCCGGCCAGCATCGGTGAACGGCTGCGGTCGCACCTCCACGCGTACGAGCTCGACCACGCCCTGGCCGAAGGCGCCCTCCCCGAGGACCACGCCCTGCTCGCACTGCGCGCCCAGCAGCTGGCGGGGCCGGCCGCCCGCCGTGACGCCTGTCGCAGCCTCGACCGGCTGCTGGCCGCCCAGCCGGCGCCCGGCCCGCTGCATCCCGCCCCGACGGCACACCAGCGAGAGCGGGTGGCCGCGTCGCGCGCCGAGCTGGAGCAGCTCAGGAACGCACTCGCGGCACCGGCCCCGTTGCCGGTCCGCGGCGTTGCGATGGCGCACATCCTGCTCACCGACGGGGGCGGACCGCTGTTCCGCGTCGGCGCCCACGAGGACCTGCGCTCGGCGGTCGTCCGAGCCATCAGAGAGCTCACCCGCTAGACCCGGCTACGGGACGAAGATCGTGCTCCAGTCGCGGGCCATGCTGACGACGGTCCAGCCGAGACGGTGGCCGACGTCGGTGATCGGCTCGTCCTTGGTGACACCAGCGCCGTACTGACGTAGCGGAACTCCCGCTCGGCGTCGTCGTGGTCGATGAGCAGCGCCAGGTTCGGACCATCCCCCACACTGGCCCACTCCAGCATCTCCCGGTCGCCACCGGAGTTCCCCGCAGCCATGATCGGGCGCCGGCCCAGCTGGCCCTGGTTCAGCGAGATCTTGGCCGTGTCCTCGTTGACCGGGCTCTGCAGCTGGGCCGTGCGCGTCAGCCCCGGACTGCCGTCGGCCGGCCGCCCGAAGTCGTAGTCGATCAACGTCCCCACGACCAGCTCCGGGGGTACGCCATACAGGTCCTGGCTGATCGCCCGGACGAACTCGGTGCCGCCACCAGTCATCAGCGCGACGGTGAACTCCAGCTCCCGCAGCTCGTCGATCAGCTCGAGCATCGGCTCCCGGTGCCTGCCCGACGAACAGCTCGAGGAGGGCGAAGGCGATCCGCTCGAGGCCCAATGCGCTCATGGCCGCTGGGTCGCCGGCGAGAACCGCTGAGTACTCCGCGCGATCCCGGACTGATGGGTCGGCAGCCGCCACGGACCGCAGCTCGGCCGCGAGGAAGTCCAGCTGGACGATGGCCGGTCGCTCGCACCACAACGTGCCGTCGTTGTCGAAGGTCGCGACTCGTTCACTCAGCGGAAGCTCGCGCGCGTCAGCGAGGAACTGCAGCACGGCGTCGCGCACCGGCCCGGGTCACCAGGAAGGGAGCGTGCCGCCGAGTCTGGCATGCGCGTCAGACCGCGGGGCTGAACCACAGCGAGCAGAGCGAGGTCTACTACGCGGCACCCGCACTGGGTCGCACGCGGGCGCGCTGGGCCGGACCTGCGGCGTACGACCCCAGGTCTGCGAGAAGACCGAGGCCCACGAAGAACCAGCCGAGGGTGCTCACGCCGGTCACCGGGGCGTACGCGTACGTGTACACGAGCGCTGTCCATGGCATGAAGATCAGGCCGAGCAGCGGCGCGGCGAAGCCACTGTGGAAGGCGAGGGCGACTCGCTGCGTCGTCAGCCAGGTGATGAAGAAGGCGAAGCCGGGGGCCGAACAGGCTCAGGATCACCAAGAGGCAGCACATGCCCGAACGCTAGCGTCCGCTGAAGACGGCCAGCAGCCAAAGGTCTGATCTGTCGATAGGCGTGTGGCGGCGGGACGTTCGCCTCTGCCGCAGGCGGGGGTGGGTGTATGTACTGGTCCGGTGATCAGGTCCGTCTCTCGCCGACCCGTTCGGGTCCTCTCGGGGATAGCAGCCGCGATCGTGCTGTCCGGTTGTTCGGCCGCTACCGATGCGCGCGGCGCAGGGACGGGGCCGGGGATGATGGGCGGCGACACCGCGTACCACTACTCGTCCCTGACCTGTGCTGCCCCACCGCTCCCGGGTTCGACAGTCAAGGTGCTGCTCGGGGACATGGGGATGACGCAGATGATGGGCGGCACGGCACCAGTTGGCGTGCACATGATGCTGCGTGCGCTGCCCGCCGCGGTACCAGCGGGCCAGGTCAGCTTCATCGCGTCGAACGTCGGCTGGCGTACGCACGAGCTGGTGATCCTTCCCCTCGGCCCAGGCACGGTCACAGGGCAGCGGGTGCCCGGCACGGACGGGAAGGTCGACGAGGCCGGGAGCCTCGGCGAGGCCTCGGGCTCGTGCGCCAGTGGTACCGGCGAGGGAATCACCTCTGGCACGGTCGGCTGGGTGACGGTCACGCTCGCTCCAGGTCGATACGAGCTGCTGTGCAACCTGCCCAACCACTACACCGACGGCATGCGCCAGGAGCTGGTCGTCAGCTGAGCGGCTCGACTGCCTTCCGGGCGAGGAAGTCGCACAGCGCTGGGTCCAGCATCTCCAGGGTGATCGGCGGGGCTCCGGTCGTGGCGTCGAACGCCGCGTCGATCGTCGCCAGCCAGCCGCGCGGGATGTTGGCGAGGTACCACTCGGGGATCGGCTCGGTGCCGACATCGAGCAGGCCCTGACGCACGTCGCCTGGCAGCGCGGACCACCACAGCTCGACCTCGACCTCGTCCACAGCAGCATCTTGCACCCCGGACATCCGGTCCGGGGCGTCATCGTGCAACCCGGCCCGTACGTGCGACTCGGGTACGACATCAGTCGCAGCAGTGCCCGCCAACGGCAGGGACAACGTGGGGATGCGGTCGAGGCCAAGATAGGGCGGCCTACCCATGCGGCGACGCTCGCCACGCTGGCTGACTGAGGGCCGAGGCGCTGCGACGGCGCAGCGCTCCTCGTCAAGGAGATGCCATGAAACGAAAGACGACCTGGGGGCGCACAGCCGCGATCATGGCGATCTCGGCCTCCGCCCTCGTCCTTCCATCAACCGCGAACGCGACAGAAGGCCATGCGGGGTATCGCGTTCTGCTCAGCGGGCTCGCGGCCCCGACGCATGTCTCGTTCGGCCTTAACGGGTCCCTGTACGTCGCGGACATCGGCACCAGCAGCGTCTCCCGGTTCGACCTGCGCACCGGGAAGTCGCATGTGGTCGCCAGTGGGCTTGGCTTCGGTCCCGGCGTGGACGTCCGGCGCGACGGCACCGTGATGATCACCTCTACCCTGGGCACGCCAGGAGTTGGCCTGCCTCCGGCTCGCCTGCTGCGCGTGGGCCGCCACGGTCACGTCTCGGTGCAAGCCGACACCCTCGCGTGGGAGCTTGCGCACAACCCCGACGGCCAGAGCCAGGCGGTCGACGCCGTGTCCAACCCGTACTCCGTGCTCGCGCTTCCCGGCCGTACGATCGTCGCCGACTCAGGTGCCAACGACCTGCTCTCCGTCGACAACGATGGTCGAATCCGCACCCTCACGGTGTTTCCCGTGATCCACGACGGGGCGGACTGCGCGGTGCGTCCGGAGAACGACCCGGGCCAGACCGGCTGCGACCCCACGCCCACCGACGTCGAGCTCGGACCTGACGGGTTCCTCTACGTCTCGGGGCTGTCCGGCGAGGCCGCCGGCCAGGGCCGCATCTACAAGGTCGACAGCCACACCGGCACCATCGTGCGCACGTGGACCGGGCTGCCGCCGCTCACCGGTATCGCCGTCGCTGCTGACGGCACCATCTACGCCGCTGCGCCGGATATCGGCGTCCTGGACGGAACCGACACCAATGGCGTGGATGACAGTCTCGTGCTCCGGATCAAGAACGGCCGGACCACCTCGATGTCGGTCCCTGCTCCCACCGATGTAGAGCTCGGCCAGGGGTTGCTCGTCGCGGCCTCGTTCGCCGGCGCGGTGTACACGATCGACCGCGACTGCTTCCACTAGAGCACGCGGTCCTGCCCGACGCGACGGCGGCGGCGCCCCCGAAGGAGGCGGCCGTCGCGTCGGGACAGGCACCGGGTGACTGGGCCCGGATGCCCTCCGGCACGGTCAGGGGATGGTGCCCAGGACGGCTGGTTGTGTCTGCAGCGCCGCCCCCTGTCCGGCCAGCCGCGGACCGGCAACGCCACACCGAGCGAGAAGCTTCCTGTGGGCGACCCCGATCGCTGCAGACAATCTGGTGGTCCCAGCCCCCAATTTGTCTGCAGCGAGGGCGGGTCGCCTGACGCGTCGCCACGGGTCGATCCCTGTTTGCCTCTGGAGAGGCCTACGTTCAAGCAAATAGACGTCGGCCGCTGCCCAGGACAGGGGCCGCTCCAGGATCAGGCTCGACGCAAGGCAGCCTTCGCCAAGGCTCACCAGGCTCGACAGGTCCGTACCTAGTCGATCTGGACACCAGCTGGCTCAGGAGCCGTCAGGGAGGTGCGGGCGCGAAGTAGCCGGTGATGTCAACGATCAGTTGGACACTGCCCTTAGCGTTATACAGGTCGATGTACCCGTCCGAACCGATCGGCACGATGGCCAGGTTCGGCACGGCCGCAGGACCGTTCACGTTGATGTTCGAGACTCCGGGGACGCTGCCGCCGTCGGGATAGGCGGTGATGAATGTCGCCGTGGTCGCTCCCACAGCAGTGATGTTGACCGCGACGCTGGTGGCATCGGCGGGGACGCCGTCGACCCCAGCCACTCGCAGCTTCAGGGACGTCCCACCGGCCACCGGAGCCGCGGCCGCGGTCGTCCCTCCCGTACAGGTGCCGTGTCCGAGCCGGGTGTCGTACACCCGACAAGGCAGGGCCGCACTGAGCTGGGAGCCTGCGCCAGGCGCGAAGTAGCCGGAGATATCGACGATCAGCTGGACGCTGCCCCTGGCGTTGTATAGGTCGATCACCCCGCCGGCACCCACCGGGACGATCACCAGGTTGGCGATCGCGAGGGAATTGTTGACGTTGAGGCTGCTGGTCGAGGGCGACCCGCCCGCCGGGTACGCCGACACGTACGTCGGCAACGTGGCGCCAACAGCAGTGATGTTCAGCACCACCGCCGTCGCGTTGTCGGGTACGCCCTCGACGCCGGTGACCTTGACGGCCAAGGACTCCCCCGCTCCGACCGGGGCCGGGGGTGCAATAACGCTATTGGTGCAGGCACCGTGGCCGACCCGCGTGTCGTACACGCGGCAGGGCGGGAACGTGACGCTGCCGTCCCCCGACCCGGCGACGAAGTAGCCGGAGATGTCAGCGAGTACGTGGACCGTCCCGACGGAGTTGTAGAGATCGATGTAGCCGCCGTCACCCACCGACACGATGGCCAGGTTCGGTACGGGCCCGGAGTTGTTGACGTTCAGCGTCGACGACCCGGGGCGAGGTTTGCCGTCCGGGTAGGCCGTCACGAAGGTGGCCTGCGAAGCCCCGACAGCGGTCAGGTTCAGCACGACCGCAGTCGCGTTGGCGGGGATCCCGGCGAACCCGGCGACCTTGACCTTGAGGACCGCCTGAACACCCGCGCCGACCGGTCCCGGCGTGTACGTGGGGGCTCCTGCACAGGTTCCCGTCCCGGTCCGCGTATCCAGGAGACGACAGGGACCGGTCGCGGTGTAGCCGGACGGCACGGGCACCGTCATCGTCCCGGTAATCGGCGTCGTGGTCCCGTCGACGTCACGCACCACGCCGTCCGCGTTGCCGGCAACGAGCTTCCAGGAGTACGTGCCGCTGGGCATCGCGAACCCGGCGGCGTTGGCACCGTTCCACGCCGCGACCGCCTCGCCCTGAGCCGCGAGGGTCGGGTCGCAGGGCACGCTGCGCACGAGCGTCACCCCCGACGAGATGCTGAAGGAGCAGGACGTCAGCGGCATCGAGGTGGGGAGGTCGACGTCCCAGCTGCCGGCCGTCAGCGCCGGCGGGGTGATGCCGTTGCCGAGGTACAGGGGTGGTTCGGCCGCGCGCGGCAGAGGCGCGACCTTGGGGAGGCCGAGCGAGTCCCCGAGCGCAATGGTCGACCCGCTCAGGTCGGACACGCCGTCAGCGGGGTCGATGATCGTCTTGGCGTTGTCGCTCAGCCGGAGTGCCACGCGCTGAGCCATGTTCGGACCACCGCCGGTGTACACCAGGTAGCCGCCCGACATCAGCAGCCCGGCGCTGTTGCCAGCATCGGGGACCGGCACGGCCGGGGTCGCGGCGCGGACGTCGGCATAGGCGGCGTCGGAGCTGCACCCGTTCGGGTCGCAGTACTGACGAGACCAGGCGACCTTGGTGCCGCCGACGACGACCCAGTTCTGCTGGTAGTTCAGGTTGGGCACCGTGACCGGCCCGGTGACCAGGTGGGTCGGACCACCTGCGAGGTCCTGCCAGTAGACCGACCCGTCCCCAAGGACGGAGGCCAGGATGTTGCCGTTGAGGGCGTACGAGCCGGAATCACCTACGGAGGGCAGGGCCTGGCTGGTCCCTGTGACGGTGTCGGTCAGGGTCCAGACGCTGTTGTCGCGGTAGAGCGCCCGGGTCCCGGAGATCTTGAGCGTGTCGATCAGGCCCGGCAACGAGGCAAGCTGCTTCTGCGGTGCCGACGGTGTCGCGAGCCAGAGCTTGCTGTCCGTATGGGGGAAGTCGTCAGTGGCGAACAGCGAGCGCTGCCCGGAGATGCTCAGCGTGTACCCCGTCGCATGCAGTGCCACCAGCGTCTGGGGCCCAGCTGTGATGGTGCTGCCGGAGTTGGTCAGCGTCCTCGACCACACCGGGATGGTGGTGCGCGCGTTGTCCACCCAGCCGGCCCGTCCGGCGGTCACAGCGATGCCCCCTGCTATGAGGTCGCCGGATCCCCACAGGCGTACGAGGGTCCGGGGTGAGTCGGCCCGCGCGAGCGAGTAGACGCCCGAGTCGGCTGCGGTCGTCCCTTCCTGCACGAGGAAGGACGTGCCGTCGGAGACGACGGCACCGTTGACCGCGGGTACGGCGTGGTTGACGGCGGGGGCTCCCCCGACAGCTGGGTAGGTGGCGAAGGCGGGCACGAACGTGCCCTTGGTGTAGTACAGGATGCCGGTCTGCGTCGACGTCGCGGCGACCTGGAGCGGGTAGTGCTCGGCAGAGATCGTCGTCTCCTGGGCGGCCGCACCGGACAGCGGGGCGCGGACGAGCTTGATCGTCGTTCCGCCGTCGGGGGACTCGGCCCAGGCGGCGACGGTCGCACCGACGTACACGTTGCTGAGCGGGCGGCTCGCAGTGTCGTGCTGCAACGTGGTGAAGACACCGGGGTGGGCGTATGCGACGTAGTAAATAGTGTTGGCTTGGGTGCCGTTCTCGATCACCGAGACGACCGCACCCCCGGTGCCTGGCGTAACGGAGTCCAGGTAGCTGCTCCCCGTATTCGGGTTGACTCCGGGGACCACTCCGAGGTCGGTCCTGGCACCGGTGGTCGCGGCCACCATCGTCAGCCGGACCGAGTTCCCACCGACACCCGGCGTCGTGTCGAGCCAGCCCGTGGGCGTGGGGCCGACGAACCGGTCATTCACGGGAAACGCACGAGACCCGCTCACACTCCCGCTGAGGTTGCGGTACTGGATACTCACCGGGCTCGACGAGAAGTTCGACGAGACGAGCAGCGCCCCGTTGATCGTCCAGCCGGCCCGCGACAGGGGAATCAGTGCGGCGGTGCCTGGCGGCTTGACGCCTTGGTACCTGCACGTGCAGCCGCGGCCGCCGTTGACGGAGGCAGGGCCCCAGTCGTAGACGGTCCCGCCGCTCGACGCTGACGTCATGGAGCCGCTGGCGGGCGGAGCACTGTGACCACCCGCCAGGAGGACCGTCCCGGGCGGGTCAGCGGCAGAGGCCGTCACCGCGGGTACGGCGACGAGGGAGACCACCAGGATCGCCAGCACGGCACCAGCCAAGCCTCGTCGCATGACGTCTCGCTCTCCACCCGTTGTCGTTAGCCGCGTGCACGTTGTCAGAACCTACGTCAAGCCAGTCGTTCCAAGGCCGACTCGCCCGATCTCGGTCGTGCGAGAACCTTGGTAGCCTCGCGCTCCGAGACCTGAAGGGAGCCGTGCTGTGGCGGCCAAGCGGTCTCAGCCCGCCGCGACCCGGTCTACGCCCGCCCCGGCCGGGCCGAGGTCCGCGCGAACCCGGCCAGCGCTCGCGGCCTTGGGGCTCCTCCTGCTTGGGCCGATCGTGATCCTCCCGGGCGGGCTCGACCGCTTCGTGCTGATCAAGGTCGCGGCCGTGGCTGCGGGCGGATGCCTGGGCCTGCTGGTCCCTCGGGCGGGTCGGCTGCCGCGCTCCGCGACCGTGCTCGTCTGCCTCGGCGCGGGCGTCCTCCTCGCCGCCGCTGCCTTCGGTGCCCAGCCCATGGCGCAGGTACTCGGCCGCGAGCCTCGCCTCGAGGGGGCCTTCGTGCTCGCCGCGTACGTACTCGCTGCGGTCGCCGGCGCCCGGCTGCTCGGTCCCGGACGCGGCGGCGACGTCGACACCATGGTCATCAGGCTCCTCACCATCGCTGCGGTTGTCGTCGCTGTCCTCGGACTGTTGGAGGCCCTCGGCTGGACCCCTCTCACCAGCTCGACGAGTCGTCCTGGGTCATTGCTGGGCAACGCCTCTGACGAGGGTGCCTGGGCCGTGCTGGTGCTCGGCCCGCTGGTCGCCTACGCGCTTAGAAGGCGCAACCCGTGGTCGCTTGTCGGGAGTGCCGCTGCCCTGCTCGCCATTGCCGCGTCGGGGTCCCGGGGCGCACTCGTTGGCGGTCTTGTCGTCCTGGCCGTTCTCGCGCTGCTGTCTCGCGAACGCCGGGCCAGCCTCCTGTGCCTGGCTGCTGCCCTGGGCATGGGAGCAGTCGGCTTGCTGCTCCCGGCCACCCGCGTACGGCTGGACGGTGCTGACTCCTTGGCGGCTGCGACGGTGCCCGGACGAGGCCTGCTCTGGTCCGAGACCTTGTCGCTGCTCGGTCGACACCCCCTGCTGGGCCTGGGACCCGGGGGCTTCTCGGACGCCATCCCCGCGCTGCACGACGAGCGCTGGTACGTGACGACGGGCTCAGCCGTCCCGCCCGACTCACCCCACAGCTGGCCGCTGCAAGCACTGTCAGCCGGAGGGCCCGTGCTGCTCGTTCTCGCCCTGCTCCTCGGCGGACTGACCCTGGCGAAGGGATGGCGTACCGCGTCCGACGCCTTGTTGGTCGGGGAGGCACGAGCTCCAGCGGGGCTGCTCGCGGCCGGGCTTCTCGCAGGTCTCGCCGGCTACGGAACCGCGCTCCTCGTCCACCTGACATCGCCTGGTCCGACCGCTGCCGCAGCGTTCTTCGGTGGTGCACTGCTGTCGATGCCGGTGTCGGACGAGGACGATCCACGACTCAGTCGTCGGTGGCGAGGCGTCGCACCCGCTCTCGCCGGAGCGCTGGCCGTGGTGCTGTTCCTTGGAGCCTTGGCCGAGATCCCGTTGCGGCAGGCCATCATCCGGGCGGACGCGGGCGACCTGGCCGGGGCGGATGCCGCCTTCGCGACTGCCTCCCGCCTGCGGCCCTGGGATCCCGATCTCGGGGCGGCAGCCGGGCACGCGTTCGCCGTGCTGGCCTCGGCTGGCAGTACGGCAGCTGCTTCGCGGGCTACCCCATGGCTGACCGTGGCGAGCGCCCAGCTCCCGCGATCCGTGCCCGTCATGATCGACCAGGCCAGTGTTGCCGAGGCGAGCGGTGACTTCGCGACCGCAGCTCGATTGCTGGCCACGGCCCAGGTCGCTGACCCCTACAACCCGCAGATCCTGCTCCGGCGGGGCGTCGTCGCGGCCGAGCAGGCCGACTACCCCGCAGCCGAAGAGTTCCTGCTGCGCGCAGCAGATCTCTCGCCGCAAAGCCCTGAGCCGTGGGACGACCTCGCGCGGCTCTACACCCTCCAGGGTCGCACCGCCGAGGCTGCCGGGGCCACCGCCAAGGCTGCCGGGCTCCGCAGGCTCGGCTGACACTTAGTGGATCGCTAAGCAGGTGTCGCCGTCCGTGGGTGCACCATTGCTGACGTGTCTCGCTCAGATCCCTTCGTGCCGCCTCGCCGGCGCAGACCCTGTGCCGCTGCTCGAGCTCCCTGACCTTGTCCAGGGTGAGCATCTGCGCGGTGCCCGTGACCTTGCCCCTGGTCTGGCTCGCCGCCGCCGCGAGTTTGAGGGTCCACATCGGCATACCTTTACGGAGGAAGGCGCGCATGCCGAACGCCGCCTCGATGTCCTCGAGCGCCTCGCGCCAGACATGGACCACCCCGTCCTCGACGAAGTAGGTCTTGCCGCTGGGACCGTCCGACAGCGCGGTCGCGCGGCCCGTAGACCAGCGGCGGCCGGATCACCGTCACCGGGATCTTGTCAGCCGCGCCCAGCACCGCCAGCTCGCCAGCGGCCGCAGACGTTGACGGGGTGGGGCGAGCTGTCCTCGTCTACCGGCTTGCCGTCGAGACTGGGCCCGACCGCTGCCAGCGACGAGACCTGGACGAACCGCCTCACAGAGAGCCGCTGGCGATGGCGGCATCGAGCACATACTTGAGACCCTCGGCGTTAACGTCGAAGAACTCCTTCGGTGAGCGCGCCTTGGTCAGCCCCGCGACATTCACCACCGCATCGCATCCCTTGACCGCGTCATCGAGGCAGGAGCGATCCCCGACTGCGCCGATGGCCAGCTCGATCCCGGGCACCTTCGCCAGGGCCCGCTTGTCGCTGGTGGCGCGTACGAGGGTGCGGATGGTGTGGACCAGCTCGGAGAACTGGTCCGCGACGTACGAGCCGACGAAGCCGGAGCCGCCGGTCAGGAGGATGCGCATTGCCTACCGCTCGTCGAAGGGGAGGGCAGTCGTTGAGGTGATTGTGTCGCAGAGGTGCAGACCAGCCATAGACGCTGGGTCAGGGGATGGTGCCCAGGATCGGCGCAAGGACCACCTTGACGATCATGGCCACCGGGTAGACCAGCGCATACCCGAGATTGACCCGAGGGTCGCCGCCCGAGCGTTCGTTCGCGTACCCCAGGACGGCTGGTTGGGTCTGCAGGGCCGCCAGCTGTCCGGACAGCCGCGGCCCGGCAACGCCAGCCAGTCGCGGGCCGGCGAGCAGCATCACCGTGGCGGTCAGGCCGGTGACAACGACGCCGAGGGCGAGCAGTCGTGGGCCCTGGTCCGTACCCAGCGCCTTCGCAAGCGCGTGGCCCGCGTTGGAGCCGGCGTACGCGAGGAACAGCAACATCCCGAGCTGGTTGACGGCGGTGGAGGCCTGGTAGGGGATCGTCCAGAGGACTCGGCCGCTCCGTTGCAGCCGGCCCAGAACGAGTCCGACCAGCAGCGGCCCGCCAGCCACACCGAGCGAGAAGCTTCCTCCGCGCGGCATCGGTACCGTGAGCAGCCCGACCAGGAGGCCAAGGCCGAGTCCCAGGGCAAGACCGACCGGGTTGAGGTCGGAGGCACCCCGCTCGGAGTCACCGAGGAACGCGGCGACCCGCTCCATCTGGTCCCGGCGTGCCACCACCCGGACCCGGTCGCCCAGCTGGAGGACGAGGTCGTCGGTGGCCAGCAGGTCGACGTCGCCGCGACGAACTCGCGTCGCGGTCACCCCGAACCTGCGTGGCAGCTTGAGCTGCTCGAGGCTGCGGCCGGCCACAGCCCGCTTCGAGAGGGTGATGCGGCGAGAGTCGAGCTGCGAACGGTCCATGGCGAGCGGGACGCTCGAGGGGTGCCCCAGGTCCAGGGCCACCCGCTCCAGGACCCCCGAGTCACCGACGACGCTGAGGATGTCCCCTACGACGGGCGTGACGTCATCGGAGGCCACGTCGACCGTGCCAGGGCGGCCCGGGACGTCGCCGCGCATGACGCGCGAGAACACGACCTTGTTCTCGTACTGCTCCTCGAGTGCCGCCAGGGACGGCAGTCCCTCGACATCGACGCGTACGGTCCGCTGCTCGAGGTGCGGCAACTCGTCGGCACGGTCTGACGGTGCGGTCGCAGCCGGATCCTGCGGTGCGGCCGACCGGTCGGGGCGCACCCGGGTACGCAGGCTGAGGCCGGCAGCCACCAGCATGCCGAGTACACCGAAGAGGTACGTGACCGAGTACCCGACCGTCGGGGCAGACGACTTGAGCTGCTCGAGGCTCGCGGCCAGAGCGGGGGTGTTGGTGAGCGAGCCGGCATAGACACCGGAGAGCACCGGACCGCGTAGCCCCAGCAGGTGACCGACGCCGATGGTCACGAGAGCGGCCATGACGAGCAGGCCGACGGCAAGAATCAGGGCGCGGCCACCGCTGCGCAGGGTGCCGAAGAACGACGGCCCAGCAGCCACGCCGATGGTGTAGGCAAACAGGGCCAGTCCGAGCTGCCCCACGGTGACCGGAAGCTTGAGCCGCTCGTCGTAGGCCGAGGAGGCGAGCGCCACGAACAGCACCGCCGCCGGTCCGAGCGAGAAGCCCCTCCAGTGGACCGCCCCGAGCATGCTGCCCAGGGCCACCAACGTGAACAGCAGCAGCAGCGGGTTGTCCGCAGCCAGGTTGGCGAACCCGTGCAGCAGGTCGACGACACTCATCCGCTCGATGCTGCCACCCTGCGCCCCTGTGCGGACGGGCCCAAGGTCCTCAGTATTGATCCACCGCTGCGCTATTTGATCATGGCTTCGACCGCCGCCGTAGTCTGCTTGTCGTGACTGCGGCTCGCACGGGACTGGTTGCCGTGGGCCTGGCCGTCCTGACGCTCGTACAAGGTTGCGACGTTGCGTCGTCAGGGCCGCAAGGCACACCTGGCACCGACAGCCGAACACCCTCCACGACCCGCTCGGCCGCGGGTTCCGGGCTGGCCCCTAAGCCCTCGTCGAGCCCGAGCCAGCTGCCTCGTACCTCGCAGCGTCAGACCTTGACCGTCGACCGAGTGGTGTCAGCCGGCGGCGTCCGACAGTGGGTCCGGTGTCAGGGGTCCGGTTCGGTAACGCTGGTCGTGGTCACCGGGCTCGGGTCGCCGGCTCAGGCGTGGCTCGCGGTGCTCCCCGCATTCCTGCGTGCGACACGGACCTGCGTCTATGACCGCCCCGGGATCGGGCGAAGCCCCAGCCGCCCGGATCGAGGCCAGGTCGTTGACGTAGGTCTGTACGCCAGTGAGCTCAAGGCGCTGCTCGACGCCATCCACGAGCGTGGACCCTACGTCGTCCTCGGACACTCTTTCGGTGGCCTCATCGCCCGCGCCTTCGTCCACCGTTACGGAGGTTCGGTTGCCGGGTTGCTTCTGGCCGAGGGCGTCACACCGGGTGACCCCACCATCGGGACGTACTGGAGCGAGGCTGGGCACCGCGTCGCGATGGCGAGGAACCTTGCAGAGACAGGAAGCGGTAGCGGATTCGGAACGCTTCCGCTGCTTGTCCTCAGTGCTACGAACCCTGAGGAGGATCACCTTGGGGGCCCCACCTACGGGCAACCTCAGTGGATGGTTGACCTCTGGGTCAAGGAGCAGACCCAGAGCAGGGCGCTCTCGTCCAACGCGGTCCAGGTCATCGCGGTCTCGGGACATGTGCTCGAGCAGGACAACCCCGCCGCGACAGCAACGGCCGTCCGCGAGGTCGTTCGGGCGGCCGAGATTGGCACCCGACTGCGTTGCTCGTCGGCATGGCGAGCGGTCCGAGCAACCTGCCGTTGACTGTCACCTAACCCTCAGCATGTTCTGCTCGAAAAGTGCACCTTCGCAAGCGCGTCGCCAGGCCAGACACCAGAGCCCGTCGCATCCGGCGTCGCACCTTTCGTGCAGTCCTGGCGGGGCTCGCTGTCACGACCGTGTGGTTTGGGCTGACCTTCTACGGCTATGTCAGGGACTCCCAGGGGGAGCCGACGTCGGTCCTGCTGGCCGAGTGGGGCCGCGATCATCACCTCGGCGGCGTCATAGCAACGGCGGAGAACTTCTACTACAGCCACATCGCGACGGTTCCTGTGGGCGGCTCGCCGAGCCTGTCACCGGTCATCGACCCCACGTCGCCCGGAGCGGGCGCTGGTGGTCCCCTGAAGGCCACGCGGCTGCACCTACAACCGCCGCCTACGGTCATCTCGCCGGCGGCCAGCCCGCTGCCGCTCGAAGGAGTCTGGCAGCCCGTCGGGTCCACGGTCGGAGGCCTACCGGCCATCTATGCGACCCGGGTGCGCCCCGACGCAGTCCACACCAGCGTCTTGGCGTCCATGATGTGGATCGACACGGACCTGACCAGAACCATCTTGGTACCTGGCTACATCGAGCCTGGTGGCCCGGCACCAAGTCAGGGCGCACTGCCCAAAGCACTGTGGCCGTCGGTACTCGCGAACTTCAACGGAGGATTCAGGCTGCAGGACTCGCAAGGCGGGTACTTCTACCAAGGGACGACAGTGGCTCCGCTGGTCACCGGCAAGGCGTCCGCTGTCCTGTACAAGGACGGCACCATCAAGATCGGGGCGTGGGGTCGCGACGTCGTGATGACCCCAGCGGTAGACGTCGTCCTTCAGAACCTCAACCTGATCATCGACGCCGGACGCTCGAAGGTGGCCTCTGGATCCGGCTTCCAGTGGGGTGCCACGACGCACGGTGAGAGCTTCGCCTGGCGATCCGCGATCGGGCAGCGCGCGGACGGCAGCCTCATCTACATCGGCTCCCCTGGGCTGTCCGCCTCGTCGATGGCGGACACCATGCTCCGCGCCGGCGTGGTGCGGGCGATGGTGCTGGACATGAACGACTGGTGGGTAGCCGGTTTCTACTTCAACCACTCCCCTACCGGGCAACCCCTCTGCACGAAGCTCGACCCTGCGATCCAGGAGGGTTGCGACCGGTTCCTCAAGCGGTACAAGCGTGACTCGTTCCAGATCCTCGCCGCACCCTGACCCGATCGTGCTGTCAGGCCTTCAGCCTTCGAAAGACCGGCCTGGGGAGATGGCGCACGCCCGACATCACCGCGCGCAGCACGCCGGGAACCCACACCGTCTCCTGCCCCGTCGAGAGTGCCTTGACCACGGCGCCCGCCACGGCTTCCGGGCTCGTGGCGAACGGAGCTTCCGCGAGACCCGCCGTCATACGCGTACGAACGAAACCTGGGCGGACGACGATGACTCGTACCCCCGTTCCCTGCAACGAGTCACCGAGACCCTGTGCAAAGGTGTCCAGGCCAGCCTTCGTCGAGCCGTACACAAAGTTCGAGCTCCGACCACGCTCGGCAGCAACCGATGACAGGAAGACCATCGTCCCGTGGCCCTGTCGTCGGAAGGCCGCGGCGACGCGTAGGCCGAGCGAGACGGTGGCGACATAGTTGACCTCAGCCAGCCGGACGGCCTGGTCGGGGTCTTCGGCCATAGCCGTCTGGTCACCAAGCACACCGAACGCGAGCACCACCACGTCGATGTCGCCGTCGGCCAAGAGCTCGGAGACCACGCGGTCGTGCCACTGCACCTCTGTCGCATCGAACGCGACGATTCGTACGCCCGAGGCGCCGCCAGTGGTCAGCCTGTCGGCCGCCGCGTCGAGGCGTGCGGGATCCCGCCCGGCCAGGATGATGCGGTCGCACCGCCCCTTGGCAAGCAGCTCCGCGATAGCCAGTCCGATCTCGGAGGTTCCACCAAGGAGTGCGAGCGACTGTGGTGCGCCCAGCGCGTTCATCACAGCGAGAGCCTCCTTGACTGGTCGGACGCGAAGAGCCGGTTGGGGTCCACGCGGTCGCGGACGGCCAGCCATTCCTGAAGTCGGGGATAGAAGGTCGGTAGCAGCTCCGGGCGCAGACGTGAGTCCTTCGCCAGGTAGACGCTCCCGCCGACCGATGCCACGAGCTGGTCGAGGCCGTCCAGGAGCTCGCCCAGCCCATCGCTGGATGCTGCCAGGTCGAAGGCCAGCGTCCAGCCGGGGCGCGGGAAGGACAACGGTGCCGGGTCCGCAGGCCCGAAGCGCTTGAGCACCGCGAGGAACGTCGGAACCCGCCCATCCTGCACGCGGCGCAGAACCGACCGGAGTGCCGACTCGTCCGGGACGACGCACTGGTACTGGATCAGGCCCCGACGTCCGTACAACCGATTCCAGTCCTGGATGCCATCCAGCGGGTGAAAGTAGGAACCGAGGGACTGGACCTGACCGGTTCGTCTCCGCGGGGCGTGGCGGAACCACCCCTCGTTGAACGCCGTGATGCTGGCCCTGTTGAGCAGGCCTGGCGGCGTCCAGGCCGGTGCCTGCAGGCGGGACTTGGGCGCGAGCTGGTGGGCTCGGCTCCGTGCGCCGGCAGGGAGGCTGTCCAGGGGGGCATGGTCCGCCGATGTCACGACCCCTCGTCCAGACCTCCTCCCGGTCACCAGCAGATCGACCCAGGCGACCGAGTACCTGTGCTCATCGGCATCGACCAGCGCGGAGAGGACCTCGTCCAGATCGTTGCACCGCGTGGTGTTGACCAACATCCACGCTGAGGGCACCCGCAGGAGGCGAATGGTCGCCTCGGCGACCACTCCGGTGAGGCCCATCCCGCCGACGGTTGCCCAGTGCAGGTCAGGGTCTTGTTCGGGCGAGACCGCACGGACGGTGCCGTCGGCCAGCGCCAGGCTCATGCTCGCGACGTGTGCACCGAAGCTGCCGTCCTTGTGGTGGTTCTTGCCGTGCACGTCGGCCGCGATCGCACCGCCGATGGTCACGAATCTGGTGCCCGGCGTCACCGGAAGGAACCAGCCGAGAGGCAGCAGGACCCGGGCGACATCATCGATGCTGGCGCCGGCCTCGACCCGAAGGGTGCCGGCTGCGCCGTCCAAGCAGTGCAGCTGATTCATCGCGGTCATGTCGAGGACAAGGCCGCCAGCGTTCTGCGCCGGGTCGCCGTACGACCGACCGAGACCACGAGCGACCACGCCTCGGGTGGGCGCGCTCGCCAGGTACCCCAGCAGCTCCGGCATGGATCGCGGCTGCTTGATGATCGCGCTGGTCGGCGCCGTCCGGCCCCAGCCGGTCAGCACCCGGGAGTCAGCTGTGGTTGCTTCAGACAACGTTGGCTGCGATCCCGAACGTGACCAGCCAGACAAGCACGACCACCTGCAGCCCGTGGTCGCTCAGCACCACATCCTCAGGGCAGCCGGCCTCACCACGGTCCACGACGGCGGCGTACCGAAGGACAGCCAGGACGAAGGGCGCCACGGACACCTCAGCCCACAAGGAGGAGTGTCCCCTTGCGGTGCCCACGTCGAACGCCCACAACGAGTACCCGGCGATCGCCGCCGACGCGGCCAGCCCCCAGACGAATCGGAGATAGCTGGCCGAGTACTGAACGACCGACGTCGACTGTTCGTTCGCCGGATGCGCAGGTTGCGGCACCTCGGCATATCTCTTGCCAGCAACCACGAAGAGCGAGCCGAACGAGGCCACGAGCAGGAACCATTGGGTCAACGGGACCTGCGCGGCGATCCCGCCGGCGATGGCGCGCAACACGAAGCCTGCCGACACCACGGCCAGGTCGAATACCGGCTGGTGCTTGATCGCGAGGGAGTAGCCGAAGGTCGAGGCCAGGTAGACCAGAAGGACCAGCCCTACCCGCGGCGACACCAGGAAGAAGCCAATGGCGAGCCCGGCTGCGGAGATGGGCCCGGCGACGAGCAGGGCCGTACGAGCCCGCAGCGCCCCGGACGCGACCGGGCGGTTGCGCTTGGTCGGGTGCTTTCGATCCGCTTCTGCATCAAGGACGTCGTTGACCAGATAGCCGGCGCTCGACACCAGGCAGAAGCTGACGAAGGTGATCGCGACGTGCTCGAAGGTCGTCCAGACCAGCAGCGTCCCAGCCGCGAGCGGCGCGGCAGCAACCAGAACGTTCTTGAGCCACTGCTTCGGCCGCAGAGCGCGCACGAGCGGACGACGACCGTCGCCCAGCCCCGCACCGCTGCTCGGCACGTCTGCGCGCTCACCCGGTCTCCGGGTGCTGGACTGACTCATCAGGACGATTCAAGGCGCAGGTAGGTTTGCGGGAGGCAAATCGCCGACAAGCGTCCAGCAGCGCCGCCCCTCGTCCACCGCCGGAGGAGCAGGACTATCGATAACGTCACGGTGATCCATCTCGTTCGGCACGGCGAGGTGTCCAACGACAGCGGCGTCGTCTACGGACGGTTGCCGGGCTTCCACCTGTCGAGTCGTGGGCGGCTGATGGCTTCGATCCTGGCCGACCACTTCCGCGATCAACGTATCTCGCTCGTGGTCGCTTCGCCCCTCGAGCGAGCGCAGGAGACCGCCGAGCCCATCGGTCGAGCACTGCGGCTGACGCTGCGCACGGACGATCGGTTGATCGAGGCGGGCAACCACTTCGAAGGAACCCGTTTCGGTTACGCCCAGCTGGCCCGCCACCCGTTGCAGCTCAGGTTTCTCGCCAACCCGCTCCGCCCGTCCTGGGGAGAGGCGTACCGATCGCAGGCGGGCCGGATGCAGGCGGCGTTGCGGGACGTCCGTGCTGAGGCTTACGGACAGGCGGCAGTGATCGTCAGTCATCAGTCACCGATCTGGACCGTGCGCAGAACTGTGGAAGGGGCAAGCCCCTGGGCCAGGCCGCGGGGCAGGGAGTGCGCGCTAGGCAGCGTGACCACAGTCACCTACGTGGCGGACACGGTCGTCGCGGTCGCCTATGCGGACCCGTTCAGCGCGTACGAGGCGCTCAAGGGGTGATGGCGAGCGCGACCATGAAGTCCTTCTTGAACCGCGTCAGGTACATGCTCGCCGAGCGGTAGATCCCGGGCTGGATCGGGCTCCCGACGACCTTGGTCCCATGGTGGGCATAGGTGAACCCGCTGGGCCACGACTTGTTCATGTCCAGCATGATGGCTTCCTTGGCGTGGACGAGAACGAGCGCGGCACCGAGCTGCCAGGCGCGGACCTCCAGCCCGTACGCGAACACGAGCGAGCCGTCGTCCAGCTGAGCCAGCGCGGACCGATTGGCATGAATCAGTGATCCGTTCGCGGCACCCCAGGCTGCACTCGAGTCGGCAGGCGTGGCTTGGCTGACGTGGTGGTCCACCAGCGGGCGCAGGTTCTCACGCACGGCCAAGACCGAGGACGACATCGTGAGGTCGCGACCCCAGACCCCGACTTTGAGCTGACCATCGCTCGTGACCGAGAGGGCGGCCCAGCCGGTACGCAGGGCTCGAACCGTTGTGCCGGCGTAGAAGTAGCCACCCGCGGAGTCCTTCAGCTCGAACCCCCCGTTGAACGCAGCGACCATAGTGGAAACCCAGCTCGATGGCTGCCGGTCGACCGGGCGAACCGGACTGCCCTCGGGGAACTGCGTCCCGGGGATGAACCGGAAGCGGAGCAACGACGGATCCATCCACATCAGCCCGATGGATCCGTTCGAGACCCGAGCGACGTAGGCAGCCGGCACTCCGTGCACCAGCCGTCCGGACGGTACCCACGTCACTCCCCGCACCACGGGAGGCGTCCTGTGCGCGGCCGACGAGGGGCTGGCGCTCGGCGCGGGGGGCGAGGGAGAGTCGGAGGCGGCTGGGTGAGCCGTCGCCACCTGTGCCGGGTCGGCGACCGGACTCGCGACCGAGCACCCAGCGAGGGCCAGGAGTGCTGCGACCAGGAAGCAAGTACGCGTCAGCATGAACCGGGACACTCTCAAGGCCCTCCGTCGTCGCAGCACACCTCGACGGCGTGAAGGACACCTGCCTATCGCACGGCGAGTAAGCAGACAGGAAACTAAGGCCTCGCGCAGCGCGCGTTGCTGCTGCTCACCGTCGCCATGCCAAACGTTAACCTTTGCGTTCCTAGGCTCGCGTCATGGCACGTCGCTGGCCGCCTCAGGTGGCCCCGGAAGTCGCCAGACGCCGGACGGCCTTCTTCGCCGTGGTCTCGGTCCTGCTCATCGCAGGGTCGCTGAGTCCGATGCTGGACCGTGACCTGGCCGCTGCTCCTCGCGCAGCAGCGCTAGCCCGACTGGTGCCGATCACTGACACCCAGGGATGCAGACTGCGTCTCGGGCAGAGCACGTTCGCGTTGACCGTGGGCTTGGCGATGGCCATGACCGATCAAGCGGGTCGGGACCAGAACGCAGCTGTCCCTGTCTCGTCGACGGCAAGTGCTGTAGCCCGGCTGTGGCCGGCCCAAGCCGGCTCGGCGACCCTCATCGCAGCTGCACTCCGCGGCCAGGGTGGAACCGCGCTCGCGTGTGTGGCACGACTTCAACCCGCCGACGTCCAGAGCATGGCATCAGACGGTCTGACGCTCCGGGCGAACACGATGTGGGACGCGATCAAGAAGACGTTCGGTCCGCTGCCGGCCGGCGGCTTCATGCCTGGTGGCGTGCGGAGTGGTCACGTCCCCGGCTCCGCGCACTACGAGGGTCGCGCGATCGACTTCTTCTACCGACCGGTGACAAGAAAGACGATCGAGCACGGCGTGGTGCTGGCCCAGTGGCTCGTGGCGCACGCGCAGGCGTTGCAGATCGCCAACGTGATCTTCGACGCGCAGATCTGGTCAGCTGACACATCGCAGACCCTGCAGTGGCAGCCGTACTCGTACCCGGACGGACCGACAACGAACGTCACGCTGCTGCACTTCGACCACGTTCACGTAGACGTCCAGCGAGGCTAGGAGGGGAGGGGCCTCAGGCGGAGGGCTGGGCGTACGTTGACGCGCCCCACCAGTCGACGACGACCACGGGCTCGTCCCCGATCACCCATGCATCGTGGCCGTGGGGCAACGCGGTCACGTCCCCAGGTCCCGCCTCGAACGCCTCGCCCGACTCCATCTTGATGCCGAGCCGGCCGGAGACGTGGTACTGGAAGTGGGGCGCCTCGCACCACTGCGTACCAGCCAGCGGCTTCACGTGATCGGACCAGCGCCAGCCGGGCTGCAGGACCAGACGTCCGATCTCACTACCTTGCACGCTGAGGATCTCGGCGACGCCGTGGCTGAACTCCCTGGTCTCGTCCGGCTTGTCGAACGTACGGTGCTCGGCGGTCTCCATGGGTGGCCCCTTCTGGCTCGGCACGGTCCCCGTCACGCGTATGCTGACCTACTAGTAGGTAGACGTCAATGGGTGAGGCAGGATAGGGGGATGACCGTGACGCAGGGGGCAGACCTGGGTACTGCGACGCGCATCCTGGACACCGCCGAGGAACTGCTGCAGGTCCGGGGGTACAACGCGTTCAGCTACGCCGACGTGGCCTCCGCGCTGAAGCTGACCAAGGCGAGCCTGCACTACCACTTCCCCAGCAAGGCAGAGCTGGGCGTGGCCCTGGTGACTCGCTACTCCGACCGGTTCGCCGAAGGACTGGACCGCATCGACGACACAGACAATTCGCCGCCGTCGAAGCTGGTCGCGTACGTGGATCTCTACGCCCAGGTCATCGCCGGTGGGCGAATGTGCCTGTGCGGGATGCTGGCCGCCGAATACCCGACGCTGCCCCCGCCCATGCAGGCAGGCGTGCGCTCGTTCATCGACCGCAACCAAGGCTGGCTAGCCGGTGTGTTGGACCACGGCACCGCCGCTGGCTCGCTACACACGAGCGGCTCGAGCGCCGACGCGGCGATGATGCTCCTCGCCGGCCTGGAGGGCGCGATGCTCGTGGCACGCCCGTACGCGGATGTCGAGCGCTTCAGGTCAGCGGCCAGGCAGCTTCTCGCGGCCGTGGGCGTTCGTACCCATTGAACCCCTCGCTTCACCCGGCGGATGGGGCTAGATCGACAGCTCCCTGACCTCTCAGCGGGGTTGGAGCCCCCACACCAGAGGTGAAGCGGTGGCGGCCAACACCTCGAGCCAGGGCAACAACAACGGCGACGACATCGCCACTCACCGCGGGCCCCGGCGGTCCTGAGGAGCGCGGCCGCTCCCTGACGGCTCGGCACTCGGCGAGATCCTCCGCCCCGAACTGCTTGGCAACATCTCCGGTCAGGTGGACCCCGGCGTCGTCTCGTTCGCCCACCGCGACCTTAAGAGCGCGTGACCGTGAAGGACGACCCACCCGGCAGACTGACGGTCATGACGGCCGAGCCGACCGCTACCGGGCACCACTCCCCCTGGAGCCGCTCCCCCTGGGGCCGCTACCCGTCGGCTGCGGAGCTGGATGCGAGCACGCCGGACGCCCGCGACCGCGTGGTGGACCTCGTCCGCGGCCTCTCGCTGGCCGTGATGGTCTTCGGCCACTCGTTCATGGCGCTCGTCGTCTTCAAGGGGACGCACGTCGAGCTCTCGAACACCCTCGCGCAGACCCGTGCACTGCAACCGGCGACCTGGCTCCTGCAGATCATGCCGCTCTTCTTCGCCGCCGGCGCGTGGGCCAACGCGCTCTCCTACCGCAAGGCGACGTCCTACCCGGTCTGGCTCTCGGCCCGGGTGCGCCGGCTGCTCCGGCCGGTTCTGCTCTATGTCGGCTTCTGGGTGGGGGTGCCGCCGCTGCTGCTCGGCTGGAACTCCGACATCAGCCTGCCGCTGCTGCGCCTGTCCACCCAGCTGCTCTGGTTCCTCGGCGTGTACCTGCTTGTGACCGCCCTGACGCCGCTCCTCGTCCGCTTCGCCGCGCACCCGTGGGCAGCCTGTCTCGGCTGGCTCGCCGGGGCGGCTGCGGTAGACGTCGGCGCCCTGGCAGGCGCCCCGCAGGCGCTGCGGCTGCTCAACTTCGTCCTGGTCTGGGCCCTCGCCGGGCAGACCGGCCTGTGGGTCTTCTCCCCCGTGCACCGGCCGGACGTGCGCCGGGCAACTGCCCTTGCGGTGGGCTGCATCGCCGCGGACGCGCTGCTCGTCGGCTTCGGTCCCTGGCCGTTGTCGCTGGTCGGGCTGCCGGACGAGCGGATCTCGAACATGGCTCCGCCGTCGATCGTGATGGCCCTGCACGCCGTGACACTGGCAGCGGTCACGGTGCTCACGTACCGGTGGCTGGCCCGGCTGGCCGCCCGGCCACGGGTCTGGCGGGCGACAGTCGTGGTGAACGCCGCCGCGATGACGGTCTACCTGTGGCACGTCGTCGCGCTGATCCTCGCCCTGCTCACCCTGCGGGCGCTCTCCTTGGACCTGGTCGGGTACTCGTCCCCCGGCTGGCTCGGCCCGCGGCTGCTGTTCTGGGCGGTGTTCGTGGTCTACACCTTCGCGCTGGTGTGGTTCTGGCGCCCGTTCGAGCACATGACGCTGCCGTGGTGGGACGCGCCGCCGCGGCATTCGCTGGCGAGCGGCTGGCCCTACCGGATCCGCTCCGCGCTTTCGGTCGTGGGTGCCGCCGCTGTCGCGGTGTCCCTGCTCGCCCTCAGCGTCACCGGCCTGGTCGGGTTCCCGTTCAACTCCTCGACGAACTACGCGGGGCTCTCCTTCACCCCGGGGCTCGCGGTGGCTGTCGCCCTGCTCGGCATGCTGCTCGCCCGGGTCGCCGCCGTCGGGGACGTCCGACCCGGACGCTCTGTGTCGGTCAGCGCTCGAGGTTAGCCCAGGCTTAGCCCAGCCAGGATGCGCGGAGAAGTGCGGCGACGCCGATGCTTGGCTCGTTCCTGCCGACAAAGGCGAACCACTGGTGACGGGTGGGAAGCAAAGCCTTCGGTCGACTCGTCCGACGGCCAGCAGAGCGGCAGCTGCGGCAGCTCCGACTAACCGGACTCTGCGAGCGCGACGCTCGAGCGGGTGAGGTCCGCCCCACCCGCTCGGGCCGCTGTGCGGGCGGCCTCGGAGTCGACGCGGACGGCCAGGATGCCGGCCCCGGCGGCGCGGCCGGCGCTGACCCACGCCTGTACGGATGACTTGTCCAGCCGCCGGATGTCAGCGAGGTCGACCTCGACGTACGTGGGCTGGATCCATGTCAGCTGCTCGACGACAGTCGGGTGGTCGGCCAGGTCAGCGACCGCGAACCGCCAGCCCCAGCCACGCATCTCGTAGCACGCGGAACGAAGCGTCGCGAGGTCGGCGAAGGCATCTTCGTGCAGCTCCGCCACGACGTCGAGCTCTCGCCGCCCGCGGGACCACATCTCGGCCAGCCTTGGCGGACACGCGGACCCGAACGTCTCCGGCTCCGGCGTCAGGTGCAGCTCGCCGATGTCCGTACGGGCAAGCGCGACTCCGAACGTGTGGCAGCGGAACGCCCAGTCGAGCCGCTCGACCAGACCCAGGCTCTTGGCTCCCTCGAGCAGGGTCATGGTGTCGGCGACCTCGGTGCCGGGCTTCCCCCGGCCGGTCGCCTTGTGTCCGACAAGGAGGCCGTCGCTCACCCTTCGGATGGGTTCCAGGTCCGGACCGAGCAGCTCGGGGTGCGCGATCAGATCCTCGATCGCCGTGCGCGCACGACGCGCGTGCTCCAGCTGACCGGCGAGGCTCACGCCTCCCTTTCGTCACCGGGC
>JANMWN010000075.1:0-11707 GCA_031394045.1 Sporichthyaceae bacterium | reverse complement strand
ACCGACGAAGCGCGAGTACGCGCTCCAGTTCATGCCGAACTGGAACTCCTGCACGATCCCCGTGACCACGCCGAGGGCGAAGTTGATCAGGAAGAGCTTGCCGAAGAACTTCGTCAGCCGGTACCAGGCCGGGTTGCCGGTCCGGTGCCAGGCGGTCTGCATGATCGCCACCAGCGGTGCCAGGCCGATCGTGAGCGGGACGAACAGGAAGTGATAGACGGTGGTGATCCCGAACTGCCATCGGGAGACGTCGAGCGTGTTCATGTACTACCCCTCGGTGGCCGACAGCAACGGCATTGATCCTTCCGGGCGACCGGCCCGGCCGGCCAGGGACCAAGGTCCTGACGTCGCGTGCGCGCCCCTCTGACCGGATCGGGGGCCGTGCACCTACCGTGGTCGACGACGCGAAGGGTCAGCCCTTAGCGCCTGACCAGGGAGACCTCGTGCGTCGTCGCTTCGCCCACGGGCTGCTCGCCGTCGCCGCCATCCTGGTTGCGCTCTGCGGGATCGCCCTGCTGCTTCAGCGGCAGGTGCTCGACGGGGCCGGCTTCGTCGCCAACGTCGACCAGCTCCGGCAGGACCCAGCGGTCGCCCGCGCCATCGGCGACCAGGTCGCGGACGCGGCAGTGGCCCACCGGCCCGACCTCGTCGCGATCAAGCCCCTCATCGCCCAGGTCGCCACTGCGGTGGTGGCCAGCTCGGCCGCCGGGCCGATCTTCCGGGTGGCAGCCAGACAGGCCCACGCCACCCTCACAGAGCCGGGCTCGGACCAGGTCGTCCTGCGCCTCGCGGACCTGGGGGCCGTCGTGACTGCCCTGCTGCCCGTGGTCTCGCCGGAGGCCGCGGACGCCATCCCTCCCGACTTGTCCGTGACGCTGGCGACGATCGGCGGGCAGGGTGGCCCCATCGCCGCTGCGGTTCGCTACGCCCACCTCGCCGAGGTTCTGACGTGGGTGCTGCTGGTACTCACCGCAGGCTGCCTTGCGGGTGCCGTGCTGATCCATCCGCGTCGCCGACGAGCAGGCGTCGAGGCCGGCCTGGCCGTCGCGGCCGGGGGCGTTCTCCTGCTCGGCATCGCGCTCGTCGCCCAGGTCTGGGCGGCGTCGCTGGACCCGTCGACGACCTCCGGGCTGGTGTGCCGTGCGTTGTGGATCTCGTTCGGGCGACCACTGTTCGCGGTGGCCACCCTCGTTCTGCTCCTCGGCGGGATGGTGGTCGTGGCAGCGTCCAGCGTACTGCCCACCGCAGCCATCGAGTCCAGGTTCCGCGCCGCCGTCCGATGGGTGACGCACCGGCCGTCCTCGACCAGGCAGGCGGTCGCGCGAGCCTCGCTCTTCGGCGGCCTGGGCCTCGCGCTCGTCCTGTGGACCGAGCCCATGCTGCGCGTCCTCGGGACGCTCGCCGGTGTCGGGGCGCTGCTCTACTTCCTGCTCGAGGTGTGCCGGCTCAGCGCCGGTCGGCAGCGGTCCCGCGAGGCCGTCCTCCCCGCGGGGACCGTCGTACGGCCGGCACCGTTGGCGCTAGGAGCCGTCGGCGTCGTCCTCGTCGTCTGGCAGCTCGCCGCCCGGAGCGGGCCGGATCTGCCCGCCGGCTCCGGGATCGAAGCGTCCGGGACCGGTTGCAACGGCCACGTCGAGCTCTGCGACCGCCGCTACGACGAGGTGGCCTTTGCCGCTGCCCACAACGCGATGTCGGCCGAGGATGCGGGCTTCTACCTCGCCGAGCAGCCGACGGGGATGGTCGGGCTGCTCGACCAGGGCGTGCGCGTGCCGCTCGTCGACACCTGGTACGGGCAGCCGGTCGCCGGTGGCCGAGCCATCACCGCGAAGCAGAGCTTCAGCGCAGCGGCTCAGCAGGCCGAGCAGGACTTCGGGCCGGAGGTCGTCCAGTCGGTCAACCGCCTGGTCACCCAGATCCAGGCCTCGGTCGGCCCCACGACCGGCCCGGTGCAGCCATACCTGTGCCACACGTTCTGCGAGATCGGCGGCACCCCGTTGCTGCCGGCCTTGCAGGGGGTACGGGCCTGGCTGCAGGCGCACCCACGCGAGGTGGTGAGCCTGTTCATCCAGGACACGGTCTCGCCTGCCGACACGGCCAAGTCTCTCGACGCCGCGGGGCTGACCCCGCAGGCGTACGTACCCGGCGGGGTCGACGCCCCGTGGCCGACGCTGGGCTCGATGATCGACACCGGCAAGCGGCTGGTCGTCCTGATGGAGCACCAGGGCGGCGGGACCGCGTACCCGTTCCTGCTGCAGGGCTTCGACTACGTGCAGGACACCGGCTACAGCTACCCCACTGCGGCGTCCTTCGACTGCGCGCTGAACCGTGGCACCGCGACCTCGCCGCTGTTCATGGTCAACCACTGGCTCAACAACTTCGGCCAGCTCGTCAGCGACTCGAAGGAGGTCAACACCTTCACCGTGCTCGACGCCCGGATGCAGGCCTGCCTGGCCGAACGCGGTCGCAAGCCCAACTTCGTCGCCGTGAACTGGGTGAACCTCGGGGCGTTGAACCAGGTGGTCGACAAGCTCAACGGCTTCTAGCTGGCGGAGGTGCGGCTGCGTCGATGGCTGCCACGACCTTGCGCAACGACGTCCACAGGACGCGGCGCTCGTCGGGGGTGAGCGTGGAGGTGAGTGCGGACTCCTGGGCGGCGACCAGCGGCACCACAGCCGCCATCAGCGCCTCCCCGCTCGGGGTCAGCGAGACCAGGACCGGCCGCGTGTCGTCCGGGTGGCCCGAACGGGTGGCCAGCCCGCGCGTCTCGAGGGCGTCAAGCGCGCCGCTCAGCGTCGGCTCTCCGACGCCGGCCTCCAGCGCCAGCTCGTACGCGTCTATCTCGCCCTTGCGCCAGGCGACCCACAGGATGGACCACAGAGTCCAGGTGAGGTCGTGCGGCGCGAGCACCTCGTGCTCGAGGTGGCGCCGGATGCAGTGCGCCGCCCGGTGGACGTCCTGCATGGCTGCGAGCGGGGCGACGATGTCGATGCCGGTCATGGCTCAACCTTGCGACGGGCGCGAGTTGCTCGCCACGGACCAAAGACCCGAGTCGTTGCGCCGCTGCGGCCGATCAGGTCTCGGTCTGCTCCTTCGACTCCATGCGTACCGTCCAGTCGTAGATGACCGACGTACGGAGCACGACGTCCTGCACCGAGCGGTTCTTGCGGTTGACGACGACGAAGAACAGCCCGATCGGGAAGGCCACGCAGAACGCGGCCCGCGCGGCGGCGCCCCACGGACGCAGCCGACGGCCACTGGCGTTGACCACCCGTAGGCCCATCACATGGTCGCCGTACGTACGCCCCGTCGTCATCCAGGCCAGCCCGAAGTAGAGGCCCTGGACCCAGAGCCCGATCAGGATCACCGTCACCAGCGGCGAGACCGGCGGCAGGGTGAACGCGGTGGGACCGCGCAGGAACCGGATCGCCATCCAGCCGACGTAGCCCGACGCCAGCACCAGGGTGACCACCGCGACGTCGATAAGGTTCGCGAGCACACGGGTGACGATGCCGGCCCGGAGCCCTTGGTACGGCCGGGCCTCGACCGGGATCGTCGAGACCTGGTTCGCCGGCTGCGCCGCAGCGTCCGGCGCGTCCAGGTCGCTCATGCTCCCGGCCCGTCAGCCGTCGGCTCCGTCGGCCCCTGGGGCTCCGTCGGCCGGTGCCGCCGCCGCAGGAGCAACCGGTCGACGGCCCGCTGGACGGCCTGGTCGGCCTCGATGCTCTGCATCCGGGCACCGCGGACGGCTTCGGACGCGACCGATCCGGTCGACTCCCGGATGATCTCGGGCAGGTCGATCTCCTGGACCACGTACTTGGCCAGGCCCACGAGGTCGATGCGGTCGATGACCGCCTGCACGTTCACGCGGTCCGCGATCGGGTCCGGATCGACCCGCGCGATGATGGGGTCGAGGTCGACGCCGGCGACGATCGCGTCGATGTCGATGCGTTCGACGATGGCGTCGATGTCCACCCCCGCCACGATCGAGTCCAGCTGGACGCCCTCGAGGACGATGGCGGTCAGGTCGAGCCGTCGTACCGCCGCCAGGACGTCGACCGAGCCCACGACCCGGTCGAGGTCCACCCGGCGCAGCACCAGCTCGGTCAGGTCGATCCGGTCGAGGACCGCAGCAATCACGCGGGGCACGAGAGCAGCGGTGACCGCGTCAACCTCGCGCTCGGACGCCTGCCGGTAGTGACGGCCACGGTCACCGAGCCCGGAGACGAGCGTGGCCGGGTGCCAGGTCCGAGGCAGCAGGGGCGGGTGCATCAGAACCGCCCCGACCGGAGCCGCGACCCGACCACTCATGCGGACGACTCTGACGGCCCCGCTAGCAGCGAAGCCGGCCGCACCGATCCCGATGTCGACCAGCGCGGGGACGGCGGGGGTCCCCCGGCCTCCTGAGGCGACGTCCAGCCACGACCCCGCCCGGCTCACGGCTCCGACCATCAGCATGCTGGCCCGGTTCGGGAGGCCGCCCTGATCGCCCGAGCTCCGCCGGTCGCGCTCAATCGCGCTGCCCGGCTCGCGGGGCAGGCCCTCGGTCGGCTGCATGTCCGGCATCATCCCGCGTGCCGGCAATCTCTGCACGGTCCTTACCCGGTCGGGTGTCCGACGACATACTTGCCTCCCATCACTACCCTTTCTCCCTAGGAAACGATGCCCGCCTCCGCGACCGCCGTGTTCGCCCTGGTCGTCGTCGCCTACGTGAGCCAGTCCCGTCGGCTGTCACGACTCCAGGTCAGTGCCCCCATCAGCTTCACGGTCATCGGGGCCATCGTCGGCGGCACCCTGGTGCGGGAGCAAGTGGACCCGGCTGTGATTCGGTCGCTCGCCGAGGCGACCCTCGCCTTGGTCCTCTTCCACGACGCAGCCCAGGTGCGTCCGCGCGAGCTCAGGGTGGACGCCGGGCTGTGTGCACGTCTGCTGCTGGTCGGGCTGCCGCTGACGATCCTGGCCGGGTACGGCGCCGCGCGACTGCTGCTACCGGGTGCCGGCGTCTGGCTCGCGCTCCTGCTCGCGGCCGCCCTCGCACCGACGGACGCGGGACTGGGCGCGGCGACAGTCCTCAACCCCGTCGTTCCCGAACGCGTACGAAGGCTCCTCAACGTCGAGAGCGGCCTGAACGACGGGCTCGCCACCCCTGTGGTCCTCTTCGCGATCGCGGCTGCCGGGAGCGCGGAGTCCGAGCACGGACATGCCGCGGTCACGGCTCTGCGCGAGCTCACCATCGGGCTTGCTGTCGGCCTGGTCGCCGGGGTGGCCTGCAGCCTGCTGGTCGCATGGGCGGCGCGGTCCGGCTTCCTCGACGAGGGCCTGCTCCCGGTCGGAGTCCTGATGGTGCCCCTCGTCGCCTACTACGGTTGCGTGGCGTTGCACGGCAACGGCTTCGTCGCGGCCTTCTTCTCAGGAATGGCGTACGCATCGGTCGCAGAGCGGGTGCGGCCGGCCGTTGCGCACCCGGTCGATGCGGCTGCGACCGAGGGGGACCTCCAGCTGGCCGAGCAGATCTCGGTCATCCTCGGCTACGCGGTCTGGGCGCTGTTCGGGGTCGTCGCGGTGGCCCACCTGCCTGCGCTGTTCACCTGGGCCGGACTGGCGTTCGCCGTACTGTCGTTGACTGTGCTGCGGATGGTTCCGGTCGCCCTGGTGCTGCTCGGTACCGGCCTGCGGCCACAGACCGTCCTGTTCGTCGGCTGGTTCGGACCGCGGGGGCTGGCGTCGGTCGTCTTCGCCCTGCTCGCCGTCGAGGAGCTGTCGGACGTCGTGGCGCTGCGGCCGATCCTCGGCTGCATCGCCATGACGGTGCTGCTCTGCGTGATCCTGCACGGGGTCACCGCCGGTCCCTGGGCGACTCGCTTCGGCAGCTGGGCGGCCCGGGTCAAGCCGACGGTCGAGCTCGAGGACGCCGCGAGTCACCGAGTCGTTGCAGCCGGCGATGGCCGCCGCAGACGACTGGGTGACTCGCGACGAGGTGAGCCCGGGGGAAGCCTGACCGGCTAGGCGAGGGCCTTGGCCTTGAGGGCGTCGAACTCGGCCTGCGTGATCGCCCCGGAGGTCAGCAGGGTGTGACCCTTGGCGATCTGCTCGGTCGCGGTCTCCCCGCCGCCGGCCAGTCCCCGGATGTACTCCTGCTGAGCCTGCTCGTACTCCTTGACCCGCTCGGTGTCGCGCTCGGCCATCGACGGACCGCGGGCGATGACGTACACGAGCAGGGCAACCAACGGGAACACCAGGATGAACACGAGCCAGAGCGCCTTGGTGATGCCGGACATGCTGCTGTCGCGGAACACGTCACCGATGACGCGGAACAGCATGATGAAGTAGATGACCATGAAGTAGATGACGAACAAGGTCCAGAGAAAATCGACAAGATGCATGGAACGACTCCAAAACTGGAAGGGCACGGACCACCAGGCGGTGCTCCGACGAGCGAGAACGCGATCGACCAGGCCCTCAGCCGGCGAGCAGCCGGGCCTTCGCCGCCGTGAACTCCTCTGGGGTGAGGATGCCGGCCTGCTGGAGGGCGGAGAGCTTGGTCAGCTCGTCGATCAGGCTTCCGGACGCGACAGGCGCTGCTGCCGGGGCTGCCGGCGGGGCCGTCAGCGGGGCTGCGACGGGCGCCTGCTGCCCGTCGCGGTAGGCCTGCGCATCTGCCGCCGTCTGCGCCTTCGCGGCCTGGTTGCCTTGGACCTTGCCGGAAACAGCTGTGGCTGTCCCGGCGATCACTGCGGTGCGGGCGACCGTACCGATCAGTGAGGGGCGGCCGCGGCCGATTCCTCTGCGCATCATGACTGTGCTCCTGCTTCTTGGTGGTCGGTCGACGCGGCGATGGCCGCATCGACGATGTCGCCGGGGATGCGCTGGTTGGCCACCACCAGACCTCCCGCATTCCTGATCGCCTGGACGAACGGCGCCGCCCAGAGGTTCTCGAAGACGATCAGCCCGGCTGAGCTGCCCGGCTCGAGTGCCTCGGCCGCCGCCAGGATGTCGTCGTCGCTCACGACACCGCCGTAGCCGCCCTCGACGGATTCGAACGCGTCAGTCGTGTCGGTGTCCTCGATCTCGTCGAGGTCGAACGACGCGACCGTGCCGTCCTCGCCCTTGATCACGAACACCAGGTCGATGAGGGAGATCAGCCCACCATCGACCAGCTTGGCGAGCTCGGGGATGATCTCGCCCTTGAACCGCGAGCCGGGGAACTCCACCAGCAGGTACTCGACCGGGCCAATCGTCATTGCTGCTCCTTGCTTGGATTCATGTGCTCCACGCTAGTGGCCAGCGGCCCAATGAGCATCAGAACGGCCATACGAACGGGATGACGACCAGCGAGACGACCAGCCACCACACCATGACGGGCAGGCCCAGCCGCCAGTAGTCGGCGAACCGGTAGCCACCCGGTCCCATGATCATCATGTTCGCCGGCGTGGCGATCGGGGTCAGGAACGACGCCGCTCCGGCGACGGCGACCAGCATGAGGATCGGCTGGATCGAGGTGTGCGTCTCCAGCGCGACTGCCAACGCGATGGGGACGATGATCAGGACCGTCGCCGTGGTGCTGATCACCTGACCGAGGACGCCGGTGAGGAGGAAGAGCGCAAGCATGAGCAGGTACGGCCGTCCGTAGCCCACCACGTCGATGAGCCGTCTTGCGATCACGTCGGCGGCGCCGCTCTGGGTGATCGCAACCGACAGCGGGATCAGGCCACCGATCAGGACGATCGTCTCCCACGAGACGGCACGGAAAGCCTGCTCGACCCCGACGACGCCCAGCAGCACCATCGCCGTGGCCGCCAGCAGCCCGGCGATCGAGGGCGCGACCCAGCCGAAGGCCAGCAGGACGATCATCGCGGCAAGCACGACGATGGCTTGGTACGAGCGCGGCCCGAGCGGTACGGCCTGCCGGCGCAGCATCTCCGGCGAGTCGACGACCAGCACGCTGCGGTCGTCGCTCAGGGCCTCGATGGCCGGCCAGCTCCCCCGCACGAGCAACGCGTCCCGGACCGCGATCGTGGTCGACCGGTCACCACGGTCCGGGCCGAGCCGCTGGACCGCCAGGATCATCAGGTCCGCCCCGCGCTGCATCCCCGGGAACACCCGCTGCCCCACCAGCGGGGACCGTGGGGGCACGACGACCTCGGCGACGCCAAGGTCGCGGCCGACCAGCGGGTCGTCCCCCGGGACCTTCATCGTCACGTAGAGACACTGGTCAGCTGCCAGCCGTCCGACCATGTCGGCGCTCCGGCTCACGACCAGCACATCGCCGGCCTGGAGCAGCCCGCGGACCGGCGTTGACTCCGCGCATCGGCCTGCGCGCCGATCAGCGTCAGCTCGGGGTACGACACCAGATCGAGCGCATCCGGCTACGAGCCCACGAACGAGGACTGCTCGCGGACCCGTAGCCGGTAGAGGCCGTCCTGAACGCCGTACTGGCGGGTGAGCGTGCTGGCGTGCTCGCTGAGGTCGGGCGGCGCCGCTCTGGGTACGCGTACGGGCAGCACGCGAGGCCCGAGCACGACCGCGATCAGGACGGTGCCGGCGAGCAGGGGGACCCCGAGGAGCGCATAGCTGAAGAAGGGGAACCCGGGGCCGCCGGCGTCCAGCGAGGCCTCGGAGACGATCACGTTGACCGGGCTACCGGTCAGGGCCAGCAGGGAACCGGCGCTGCCCGCGAAGGCCAGCGGCATGAGTATCCGTGAGACCGGCTGGCCGATCCGGCTGGCAAGCACCACCACCATCGGGAGCAGCGCGGCCACCGAGCCGTTCAGGCTGATCAGCGCGGTCAGGACGGCGCACAGCAGCATCACCGCCACCATCAGCGCCGCGATGGAGATGACCACCGGGTCGCCGAACCCCGCGAGCGCCTCGTGCACCGGCAGCAACCCGGTGGCGACCAGGGCCAGGCTGGTCAGGATCGCCACTGCGCCGACCGGCAGCCGGTTCCAGATGAACAACGCGATCACGCCCGCCAGCACCAGCAGGCTCAGCGTTGAGTCACTCAAGGTCGACCGGCGGCGCGTTCGGCGATACCGGGGGCTGCGCGGGCGTGTGAACGGCCTCCAGTGCGTCATCGAGCCTGCGCTTGGCCGCCGGCAGGTCCGGCGGCGAGCCGGTAGCCGCGGCCATGGCGGGAGCCGCCAGGCCGTCGAGGGTCTCGCGAACGGCCAGGACGCCCCGACCGCAGGGTGTGGACGCGGGTCCTTGCCAGCTCGTCCTCGGCGGTCGCGTGCAGGCCCTCGAGCCGAGCCTCCAGCGCCACGACCCGCGGTCGGGCCACCGTCCAGCCACCGACGCGCTCCGCGGCACCGGGCACCGCGATCAAGGTGGGGAGCAGGCTGTCGGCCAGCCAGCGGCTCTCGGCGATGCCCTCGGCGTACCCGGCCTCCCAGTCCTTGCGCTGGCCGCCAGAGCGGCGCAGCGCCACGATCGACACGACCGCCGCCACCATCGCGGCAAGGGCGAGCAGCCAGACCCACCACGGGACCGAGGACGATCCCGAGTCGGACACCGGCGCCGTCGTCGAGGTGTCGGTCGGCGTCGGGGTCGGGGTTGGCGTGGGGGTCGCGGTCTCGGAAGGTGTCGGAGTGGGCGTCGGGGTCGGGGTCGGGGTCGGGGTCGGGGTCGGGGTCGGGGTCGGGGTCGGGGTCGGGGTCGGGGTCGGGGTCGGGGTCGGCGTGGAAGTCGGAGTCGGAGTCGGGGTCGGCGTCGGAGTGACGGCGGGGCTCTCGGCCGGGATCGAGCGGCTCGGGAGCGTGGGGAGGCTGGTCGGGAGGCTGACGCCCCCGTCGCCGCAGCCGGCGAGGGCCAGCACAGTGCCGAGCAGTACCGTCACGGGAAGCAACCTGCGCACGGCACGCTCCGCGCTTTGGGGCGAGCACCGACGCGGCTCGCCTGCAGTGGTTGGTCGTGAGCATTGTTGTCGGTCGGCGGGTTTGACGCTGGTCGAAACGCCCGCCCATATGCGGATGATCACGAGCTTGGCGCGAGCGAGGTGTGCCCGTCGCCCTACAGAACGCTGAGCCGACCCGCAACCTCGCGGCTCGCTCGCGGCTATCGCACACAGAGTGTCGCGCTCTCCTCGTCGTCGGCCCGCATCCGGAGATCCTTGTCAGGGTCAGCCGGGCCGCAGCAGCCGCCTTGGGCCCGTACCCGGCCGCAGACATAAGGAACTCGTAACCGGCGGCCGATCGTCCACCCCGCAACCCGCACCTACGCTGGCTGCGGGCCGCGGCCAAATGACTGCCCGGCCCGTGCCAATCTGGAAGGCAGGTTCTGGTGGTGACCAGTACCACGATTGCGACCGGGCTGTCCGAAGGGACACCGCCCGAGGAGTTGGACACCGGCGTCTGGACGCGGCGAGCTGTACTGCTGCTCCGGCTCATGCTCGGACTGCTGTGGGCGAGCAACGTCGCGTGGAAGCTGCCGCCCGGCTTCGGGAACCTTCGCCAGTACGTGGTCGACGCGTCGACGCACCAGGTGTTCGCACCCTTCGCCTGGTTGATGAGTCATCTGGTGCTGCCGAACTTCATCGCCTTTGCCTGGATGACGTTGCTCGTCGAGTCGACGTTGGGAGTTCTGCTGCTCGCCGGCCTCCTCACCCGGCTTGCCGCAGTGCTTGCGCTGCTGCAGGTGGGCGCGATCACGATGTCCGTAGCGAACACCCCAGGTGAGTGGGCCTGGTCCTACTTCCTCATGGCGCTCGCCCACCTCGTCGTTCTCGCTGTGGGCGCGGGACGCGTCGGGGGGCTCGACGGGCTCCTGCGACCCCAGTGGCGGGCCTCTTCGTCCAGGATCGCCGCGTTCGCGATGAAGGCCTCGTGATGCCAACTGGCGCGCTCCGCCTGGTCAGGGGGGCAGGTCTGATGTGCGCACTCTCGGCACTGTTCGCCTTCAGCAAGGGCTGGACCCGTCAAGTGCCTGTCGACAACAAGGGGGGCCTGGTTCTGCTCTTCGTCGGGCTGGCCGCTGCGGCGAGCGCGCAGATGGCGAATCGTCTCCTGGTGCGTATCGTCGCGGCCGTCGCTGTTGTATTGGCGACGTACCTGTTCATCAGGTTCGGGCACTCAGCCGCCTTCGACGGGGGCGCGGCGGCGGCAGTGGTCCTGCTTGGGCTGGCCGTCGCCCTGATAGGCGCGACTTTCGTCGCTTCCTCCGTCGAGACCTCCGCCCCAGACCCCCATCAAGCCAATTGAGTCGCCGAGGTCGAGCGCGAGTTCAGGCCAGAGCGGCTACGACGGCTCGCGCCGCCGACAGGGTCAGCTGGACCCCGTCGTCCACGCCCTTCTCGAAATCCTCGCCGTCAGTAGCCATGCTGTTGGTGACGTGCGCAAAGCAGACCACGGTCCGCTCGGCTGCGGTCGCGTAGGCGTACAGGGCTGCTGCCTCCATCTCCACGCACAAGACGCCGAGGGCCTGCGCCGCCTCGATGGCCGCCCCTGTTTCCCGGTAGGGCGCGTCTGTCGTCCAGGACGAGCCCACCGTCACCGGCTCGGCCATACCGTCGAAGGATCTCGCCAACTTGTCCAGGACCGACCGTCCGAGCTCGCTCCACAGGCTGGGCGGCAGGTAGTGAAGGCTGGTTCCTTCGTCACGCAGTGCGCGGTCGATGAGGACCAGGCGCGGCAGCGAGCCCAAGGGTGCGACCTGGCCGGCGGAGGTGACGCTCACCAGGATCTCGGCGCCCGATGCGAACAGCTGCTCAGCTACC
>JANMWN010000053.1:0-19614 GCA_031394045.1 Sporichthyaceae bacterium | reverse complement strand
GCTGAGCTCGGTCGGCTGCTCGTCGAGGTCGTCGACCCCCACCTCGGCAGCGCCGGCTCGATAGATCGTGGCCATCTCGGCCGTCGTACGCCCGCGCAGGTACCGCTCCTTGTGCCCGATCAGCACGTCGTCCACCCCGCGGGCCGCCATCGCCGCCACCCCGAGGAGCACCTCGTCCTGACGGTCCCCGGCGATGCCGAGCACGAGCCGGGTACGCGAACCCTCCGGCCGCAGCCCGTTCATGACATGGATCAGCGCCTCGAGGCCAGCCTCGTTGTGCGCCAGGTCCACGACGACCGTCACGCCGCCGAGGTCGAACAGGTTCATCCGGCCCGGGTTGTGCACGGTGTCCGGCTGGAAAGTACGCAGCCCGGAGACGACCGCCGCCTTCGGGAAGCCAAGCGCCAGCCCGGCAGCAGCAGCAGCCAGTGCGTTGGCGACGTTGTGCAGCGACAGCCCGGCCAGGGTGAGCGGGACCTCGGCGACCGGCAGCAGGTGGTCCGGCTCGGAGCCGGCCGCGAGCATCACCAGGTCTCCGTCGAGCACGGTCGCGCCCCGCCCACCCTCGTCCAGCGCCGCCCGCAACGACGGCGAGGCGGGGTCGAGCGAGAACACCCAGGGCCGGGCCTTCGACCGGGTACGCATCGCGAACGTACGCGGGTCGTCCCCGTTGAGCACGGTCCAGCCCTTGGACCTGGTGACGCCGACGATGACGGCCTTGACCTCGGCGAGCTGGTCGAGCGTGTCGATGCCCTGGAGGCCGAGGTGGTCGGACGAGACGTTGGTGACCACGGATACGTCGTTGTGGTCGACGCCCATCCCACGTAGCAGCAGGCCACCGCGTGCCGTCTCGAGGACGGCGAGCTGCAGGCCTCGCTCCGCCAGCACCCGGCGCGCTCCCCCGGGCCCCGACCAGTCACCGGCCTCGATCATCTCGCCTTCGAGGTAGATGCCGTCGGTGTTGGTCCAGCCGGTGCGGTACCCGGCCGTCATCGCCAGGTGGCTGAGCAGCCGGGTCACGGTGGTCTTGCCGTTCGTACCCGTCACCGACGCGATCGGGATCCGCGGGCTCGGCAGGTCAGGTCCTGGCCCGGGCTCGGTCGCCGCGACCTCGGCGGCAGCGCAGGCAAGCATCGCCTTGGCGTCGGCCCCCACTGGTACGGCGGCAACCAGAGCGTCCAGCACCTGCGCCACCTGCCCGCCCAGGGCCTCGGCCTTGCCCCGTCGCCGCCACGGGTACGCCAGCACCACCGAGGCGGGGTCGGCCCCGGCCCGGACGCGGATCGCGAGGCGCGTGGTCCCGGCGCCGGCAGCGACCGACCGCAGGACCGCGCGGGCGATGCGCTCGAGGAGGAGCTGACGCTGCCCGCTCCCAGGGTCACCCGGGCGGGCCACGCGTACGCCGACCGCGGTCGCCAGCTGCTTGGCCGCTGCAGGCGACAGCCCAGCCGCCACCGACAGGTCGAACGTGAGCTTCACCGCTGGCCGCGGGAAGTAGAGGTTGGGTCCGTCGAGGAACCGGAGCTCGGTGAGCACCGAGGCTCAGGCACCCATCGCGTGCACACCGCCGTCGACATGGACGATCTCGCCGGTGGTGGCGGGGAACCAGTCCGACAGCAGCGCGACGCAGGCCCGTGCCGCCGGGTCGGGGTCAGACAGGTCCCAGCCGATCGGCGAGCGGGTGGCCCAGACCTGCTCGAACTCCTCGAAGCCGGGGATCGACTTGGCGGCCACGGTCTTCAGCGGGCCGGCCGCCACCAGGTTGACCCGGATACCCTTGGGCCCGAGGTCGCGGGCGAGGTAGCGCGAGGTCGACTCGAACGCGGCCTTGGCCACTCCCATCCAGTCGTACTTGGGCCAGGCCACGGTTGCATCGAAGTCGAGGCCGACGATGGAGCCGCCGCCCTCCATCAGCGGGAGTGCGGCCATGGCCAGGGACTTCAGCGAGAACGCCGACACCTGCAGAGCGGTGGCCACGTCGGCCCACTCGGTGTTCAGGAAGTTGCCGCCGAGCGCGGCCTCGGGGGCGAAGCCGATCGAGTGCAGGACGCCGTCCAGACCGTCGACGTGCTCGCGCAACCGCTCGGGCAGGGCGGCCAGGTGCTCGTCGTTCGTGACGTCGAGCTCCACGACCGCCGCCGGCACCGGCAGCCGGCCCGAGATCCGTCGGGTCAGGTTCAGCACCCGGCCGTACGAGGTCAGCACGACCGTCGCGCCCTGCTCCTGGGCGATCCGCGCGACGTGGAACGCGATGGACGCGTCGGTCAGGACCCCCGTGACCAGGATCCGCTTGCCCGCCAAGATGCCCGTACCGCTGTCCGCCATCCTCAGTGCCCCATCCCTAGTCCGCCGTCCACGGGGACCACCGCCCCCGTGATGTACCCCGCGTCGTCCGAGGCGATGAACCGTACGACCTTGGCCACCTCGTCGGGGGACGCGTACCGCCCGAGCGGCACCTGACCGACGATCTCGGCCCGCCGCTCCTCGCCCAGCGCCGCCGTCATGTCGGTGTCGACGAAGCCGGGGGCAATGACGTTGGCGGTGATGCCGCGCGACCCCAGCTCACGGGCCAGCGACCGCGCGAGCCCGACCAGGCCGGCCTTGGAGGCCGCGTAGTTGGCCTGCCCCGCGGAACCGGAGAGACCGACGACCGACGACACGAAGATCAGCCGGCCCGCACGCGCCCTCAGCATGGACTTGCTGGCCCGTTTGGCCACCCGGAACGCGCCGGTGAGGTTGGTGTCGAGCACGCTGGTCCAGTCGTCCTCGGACATCCGCAGCAGCAACGTGTCGTGGGTGATCCCGGCGTTCGCGACAAGGACCTCGACCGGCCCTTGCTCAGCCTCGACCGCGGTGAACGCGGCATCGACCGAGGCCGTCTCCGTCACGTCGCACGCGACCGCGAACAACCCGTCGGGCGCTTCGCCGGACCTCGACGTCACAGCGACCTGGTCGCCGGCCTCGACGAAGGCGCGGGCGATGGCCAGCCCGATCCCCCGGTTGCCACCGGTCACGAGCACCGAGCGCGCCAACGTGTCCTCCGAGTCCGTGCGTCGCGGGCCGCGGGCCCTGTCGGGCGCGCACTGTCCGCGCGACGCTAGCGCAACCGCGGGACCGTAGGGTTCAGGGTATGCGCGCGATCCAGATCACCACGTTCGGCGGCCCGGAGGTTCTCCAGCTCGTCGACCTGCCCGACCCGGTGGCGACCGACGGCCTCGTGGTCATCGACGTCGACGCGGCCGGCGTCAACTACGCCGACACCCTCCAGACCGAGGACAGCTACCTGTCCAAGCAGCACCTGCCGATGGTCCCCGGCGCCGAGGTGGTCGGGCGCGACGCGTCCGGGCGCCGCGTCCTCGCCGTCCCGACCACCGGGGGGTACGCCGAGAAGGCGCTGGCCCATCCCGCGACCACGTACCCGCTCCCGGACGGTGTTGACGATGTGGCCGCGCTGGCGATGCTCGTGCAGGGCACGACCGCCTGGCACCTGCTGCGGACCTCCGCACACCTGGTCCCCGGCGAGTCCGTCGTCGTGCACGCGGCGGCCGGCGGGGTCGGCACCCTGGCCGTGCAGCTCGCCAAGGCCTGGGGCGCCGGCAACGTCATCGCCACCGCCTCGACCGACCGCAAGCGCGCCCTGGCGCTCGAGCTCGGCGCGGACGTCGCCATCAGCGGCGAGGCCGACGGCCTGCGCGACCGGCTGCGCGAGGCCAACGGCGGCAACCCGGTCGACATCGTGCTCGAGATGACCGGCGGGCCGGTCTTCGACGCGAGCCTTGCCGCCCTGGCGCCGTTCGGGCGGCTGGTCACTTTCGGGATGGCCTCGCGTCAGCAGCCCACGCCGGTCAACCCGGGTGAGCTGATGGGTCGGTCCCGCGCGGTGATCGGGTTCTGGCTGGCGCACTGCTTCGCGCGCCCGCAGATGATGACCGGACCGCTGGCCGAGCTGTTCGCGATGATCGAGGCCGGCGACCTGCGGGTGATCAGCGGCGGCTCGTACCCGCTCGCCGACGCCCGTGTGGCGCACGAGGAGCTGCTCGCGCGACGTACGGTGGGCAAGATCGTGCTCGACGTACGAGGGGGATGAGCGTGACGCACGGCATCGACAAGGAGTTCCTCGACCTGCCGCTCCAAGCACTGGCTGACGCCGCCCTGGCCCGGTGCCAGGAGCTCGGCGTCGAGCATGCCGACGTGCGGGTGGCGCGTACCCGCAGCCAGCTGCTCAGGCTGCGCGACGGTCGCCCCGAGGGCAGCAGCGACGGCGAGGACGCAGGTTTCGCGGTACGCGTGGTCCACGACGGGTCATGGGGTTTCGCCGCGTCCGTCGACCTCGCCGTCGACGAGGTGGTGCGGGCAGCAGGGCAGGCCGTGGCGATGGCGCGGCTGTCGCGGCCCCTGTCCACCGAGCGCGTCGAGCTGGCCTCGGAGCCGGTGCACGCGCACGGCACCTACGTCTCGTCCTACGAGATCGACCCCACCGACGTCCCCGAGGCGGACAAGGCGGCGCTGCTGGCGCGGTGGAGCCGGCAGCTGCTCGCCGCGGACGGGGTCGACCATGTCGACGCCGGCGTGTTCGCGGTCAAGGAGAACACCTTCTACGCCGACCTCGCCGGGACCAGCACCACCCAGCAGCGGGTACGCATCCAGCCCGAGCTCACGCTGGTCGGCATCGATCCCGCCAGCGGGGCCTTCGACACGATGCGCACGATCGCACCACCGGCCGGGCGAGGGTGGGAGTACCTCGCCGGCGCACCCTCCGGCGCCGACAGCGGCTGGGACTGGGACGCCGAGCTGGCCGAGCTGCCCGAGCTGCTCCGCGAGCGCCTCGCGGCCCCCTCGGTCGAGCCCGGCCGCTACAACCTGGTGATCCATCCGTCGAACCTGTGGCTGACGATCCACGAGTCCGTGGGCCACGCGACCGAGCTCGACCGGGCCCTGGGGTACGAGGCCAACTACGCCGGCACGTCCTTCGCAACGTTCGACCAGCTGGGCACGCTCCAGTACGGCTCCGAGCTGATGCACGTGACCGGCGACCGCACCGTCGAGCACGGGCTCGCGTCAGTCGGCTACGACGACGAGGGGGTCGCGGCCCAGCAGTGGGACCTGATCCGCGACGGTGTCCTCGTCGGCTACCAGCTGGACCGAAACATGGCCAGGCTCAAGGGCTTCAACCGCTCCAACGGGTGCGCGTACGCCGACTCCGCCCTGCACGTACCCGTGCAGCGGATGCCCAACGTCTCCCTCCAGCCGGTCCCCGGCGGGCCCTCGGAGGCCGCCCTGATCGACGCAGCCGGGGATGGGCTGTACGTCGTCGGCGACAAGAGCTGGTCCATCGACATGCAGCGCTACAACTTCCAGTTCACTGCGCAGCGTTTCTACCGGATCCGTGGTGGCCGCCTCGCCGGCCAGGTCAAGGACGCGGCCTACCAAGCCAACACGACCGACTTCTGGGGCGCGATGTCGGCGGTCGGCGGGCCCGAGACGTACGTCCTGGCCGGTGCCTTCAACTGCGGGAAGGCTCAACCGGGGCAGGTCGCCTCGGTCAGCCACGGCGCCCCCACCGCCCTGTTCCAGGGCATCAACGTCCTCAACACGGTGCAGGAGGCCGGCCGGTGACCGCCATCAGGCCGCAGGATCTGGTCGAGCGGGCGCTGGACCTGTCTCGGGCCGACGGCTGCGTCGTCATTGCCGAGGAGAGCAGCAGCACCAACCTGCGCTGGGCCGGCAACACCCTGACCACCAACGGCGAGATGCGCGGCCGGTCGTTCACCGTCGTCGCCATGGTCGACGGCGCCGAGGGCACGGCGTCCGGCGCGCTCACCAGGAGCAACGTCAGCGCCGACGAGATCGAGACGGTCGTACGCGCCGCCGAGAGTGCCGCGCGCGCTGCCGAGCCCGCCGAGGACGCCCGTCCGCTGGTCACCGAATATGACCCAGATCCCTCTTGGGGGGCCGACTTCGACGCCGAGCCGGCGGTGACCACCAGCTCGGTGTTCGCGGCGTTCGCCCCGGCGCTCGGCGGCGCGCTCGAGCGGGCGCGCAGCGAGGGCCGGGAGCTTTTCGGCTTCGCCGAGCACGACCTGGCCACGACGTACCTCGGCACGTCCGCGGGGGTCCGGCTGCGGCACGACCAGCCGTCGGGCAAGGCCGAGATCACCGGCAAGTCGCATGCCCGCAGCCGTTCCACGTACGTCGGCCAGGCGACCCGCGACTTCACCGACGTCGACGTGGCCGCGATGGAGGCCGAGGTCGTCCGCCGGCTCGGCTGGGCCGCCCGCCCCGTCGAGCTGAAGCCGGGGCGGTACGACACCGTGCTGCCGCCCACGGCCGTGGCCGACCTGATGATCTACCTGTACTGGTCGTCCTCGGCCCGCGAGGCTTTCGACGGCCGCACGGTGTTCAGCCGGCCCGGCGGCGGCACCCGGGTCGGTGACCGGCTGAGCAGGCTGCCGCTCCAGCTGAGGAGCAACCCTGGTGAGCCGGGCCTGGAGACCGCCCCCTTCGTCGTGGCCGGCTCGTCCGGAGCAGCCGCCTCTGTGTTCGACAACGGGCTGCCCGCCGGGAGCACGCACTGGATCAAGGACGGGGTGCTCAGCGCGCTCCTGCAGACCCGGGCCTCGGCCGAGCTGACCGGGCTCGCAGTCACTCCGGCGGTCGACAACCTGGTGATGGAGCTGCCCGGATCGACCGGGAGCACCGACGCCCTGGTGGCCGCGACCAGCGGGCGGGCGCTGCTGCTCACCTGCCTCTGGTATATCCGCGAGGTGGACCCGCAGACGCTCCTGCTCACCGGCCTGACCCGCGACGGAGTACACGTCATCGTTGACGGCGAGGTCATCGGGACCGCGACGAACTTCCGGTTCAACGAGAGCCCGGTCGATCTGCTCGACCGGGTCCAGGCCGCCTCCGCGACCCAGCCCTGCCTGCCCCGGGAGTGGGGCGACTACTTCACCCGTGCGGCGATGCCGGCCCTGCGCTTCGAGGGCTTCAACATGTCGACGGTCTCCCCCGCCAGCTGACCTCTACTCGTCTTCTAGCCGCTCTGCCCCTACTCGTCCTCCAGCCGCAATCCGATCTTCATACCGACCTGGACGTGCTGGACCCCGCCGTCGGCGATCTGCCCGCGGATCTCGGTGACCTCGAACCAGTCGAGGTGGCGCAGGGTCTGCTCGGCGCGAGCGATCCCGTTGCGGATCGCAGCCTCGACACCCTCGTCGCTCGTACCGACGATCTCGGTCACGGGGTAGGTGCGGTGGACATGGCTTGCTCCTCGCATCTGCGATGGGCCGAACCCGCGGCCCCGTGGTGCCGTGGGCGCCTGGGCACCGTACCGTTGGACTGTGTCGATCCCCCGATCGGAGCCCGTCTACCGGATCACGGCTGCCCAGACGCCGCTGTCGGAAGACATCCGTGGGAGAACCCGCCGCTACCTGTACTCGATGGGGCTGCGCACGCTCTGCTTCGTCGGTGCAACCATCACGTCCGGCCCGCTGCGCTGGGTGCTGATCGTCGGTGCGTGCGTGCTGCCCTACCTGGCGGTCGTCTTCGCCAACGCGGGTAGGGCCGCGGCGGACAGCGCGCCCCCGATTGTCGTCTACCAGCCGAACCGGTCGGCGCTGGGTCCAGGAACCGAGCCCGCAGACGCCCCCACGGGTCCCTGACCGCACCGCTGGCGGGCCCGTGGGAGCGTAGAACATTGCTGGTTCAGATAGCCGGTTGGTCCTGCGCTCCGACACCGTTTCGTGACATACTTTTCCGGACGCTGCGGTCCCCCGGTTGCGGCGTCGTTGCGCGATGCCGGACGGCTCCCCCCGTGGCTGTCCGGCATCGTCATGTGAGCCGCCAGCGCGCGATCCCGCAGCCGATCAGGCGGCGCTCAGCCGCCGATCGCCGACATCGGCCGGGCAGGCTGCAAGAAGGCAGGGTCGTCGATCCCGTGCCCGGCCTTCTTGGCAAGCAGCGAAGCCTTGAGCAGCTCGCCGAGCTCGGCCTCGTCGGCACCGGACCGCAGCGCCGAGCGCAGGTCGGTCTCCCCCGTGGCGAACAGGCAGTTGCGGATCTGGCCGTCGGCCGTCAGCCGCACCCGGTCGCAGGCCCCGCAGAACGGCTGCGTGACCGAACCGATGACCCCGACGCGACCAGGACCGCCATCGACCAGCCAGGTCTCCGCAGGGGCGCTCCCGCGCTCCAGCGCTGACTCGGGCGCCAGGTCGAACTCGGCGCGCAGCATCGCCAGGATCTCCTCGCCGGTCACCATGCTGGACCGCTTCCAGGCGTGCTGGGCATCCAGCGGCATGTGCTCGATGAATCGCAGCTCGTACCCACGCTCGAGGCACCAGCGCAGCAGGGCGGGGGCCTCGTCCTCGTTGACCCCGCGCATGAGCAGCGCGTTCACCTTGACCGGCACCAGCCCGGCGTCGGCGGCCGCCGCGAGGCCCGCGAGGACATCGTCGAGCCGGTCCCGTTTGGCCAGAGCGACGAAACGCTCCCTGTCGAGGGTGTCGAGGCTGACGTTGACCCGATCGAGGCCGGCGGCCTTCAAGGCCACCGCCGTGCGGGCGAGACCGATCCCGTTCGTGGTCAGGGACAGGTGCGGGCGCGGCTCCAGGGCGGCGACGCGGCCGACGATGTCGACCAGTCCCTTGCGCAGCAACGGCTCACCGCCGGTGAAGCGCACCTCGCTGACCCCGAGCCCTACGGCGACCGTCACCAACCGCACGACCTCGTCGTCGGTGAGCATCTCCGGGGCGGGCAGCCAGTCCAGGCCCTCGGCGGGCATGCAGTACGAGCAGCGCAGGTTGCAGCGGTCCGTCAACGAGACGCGCAGGTCCGTCGCCACTCGCCCGAACGTATCCAGCAGCACTTCCTCATGCTATGCCGAAGATGGGCGCAGGGTACGGTCGATCTGTGCTGGGCATCCTGCGGCAACGGCGATGGCTCGGGTTCACCCTGGTGACCCTGATGTTCCTGCTGCTGTTCGTACGCCTCGGCATCTGGCAGCTGAACCGGCTGCACGAGCGGCGCAGCTACAACGCGATCATCAGCGCCAACCTCGCGGCCCCGGCGGCGTCGTACACGGACGTCGTGCAGGCCTCGGCGACGCCGGTCGTCACCAGCGCGCTCGAGTGGCGGTCGGTCGAGATCACCGGCCGCTGGGACCTGACCCATCAGGTGCTCCTGCGCAACCGCACCTTCCAGAGCGTCAATGGGTACGAGGTCATCACGCCACTCGTCCCCTCGTCCGGGCCGGCCTTGCTGGTCAACCGGGGCTGGATCGCGCAGGGGCCCACCTCAGCGGCTCCAGCGGCCGTACCCGTGCCGCAGACCGGGATCGTGACCGTGACGGCCTGGCTGCGCCCCTCGCAGCCTGCCCGGCCCGCCACGACCTTGCCGGTCGGGCAGGTGCTGGCCGTCAACGCGCCGTCGATCGCCGTGGGCGCCCCGTACCCGGTGGTGGACGGCTACGCGATCCTGGAGCAGGAGGACCCCGCCGCTGCCGGGAGCCCGACCCTGCTGCCCGGGCCGGAGGTCGACGACGGCCCGCACTTCTCGTACGCGATGCAGTGGTTCCTGTTTGCTTGCGTCGCTGTCGTCGGGTGGTGGATCTACCTACGCCGCGAGGCCGACGATGCGCCGGAGCAGCTGCTGGACCGCCGCGACGAGCTGCCCGACAGCGTGCGGCTCGGCTAGCCGCGCCGGCCCCGGCCACTGCAGGGCTGGCGCCCGCGCCACCTGCACGCCTGACAGGATGACGCCATGGATCTGGGGCTGGACGGTGGCGTCTACGTGGTCAGCGGCGCGACGCGCGGGCTGGGCCGCGCCACCGCCGAGGTGCTGATCGAGGAGGGCGCCCGGGTCGTGGTGTCCGGCCGTGACCCGCACGGCGTCCTGGCCGCGGCCGCGGAGCTGCGTACCGACCGCGCTCTGGGTGTGGTCGCCGACAGCGCCGACGCCAGCGCTCCCGAGCGCCTGGTCGCGTCGGCGGTGGCCCGGTTCGGTCGCATCGACGGCGCCCTGATCAGCGTGGGTGGTCCGCCGATCGGGGGCCTGGCCGACGTCACGGACGAGCAGTGGCACGCGGCCTTCGACAGCGTCTTCCTCGGCGCGGTACGGCTGGGTCGCGCGGTGGCTCGCGGGCTGCCCCAGCGGGGTGGGTCGATCGTGTTCGTCCTGTCGACCTCGGTGCGAGAGCCGATCGGCGGGCTCGCCATCTCGAACGGCCTGCGCCCCGGGCTCGCGATGGTGGCCAAGATGATGGCGGACGAGCTCGGACCCAAGGGGATCCGCGTCAACGGCCTGATGCCCGGACGCATCGCCACCGACCGCATCAAGTCCCTGGACACCGGCCGCAGCCAGGCCGAGATCGACAAGATCCAGGCCGCGATCCCGATGGGGCGTTACGGCAAGCCCGCCGAGTTCGGCCGGGTGGCAGCGTTCCTGCTCTCCCCCGCGTCCTCGTACGTCACGGGCACCATGCTCGCCGTCGACGGGGGCATGCTCCGCGCCTTGTAGTCCTGCAGCGCCGCTCGGGTCAGACTGAGCGAAGGTCCTGACCTCGTACGGGTCTGACACGAGTGGCAAGGCGCCCACGGCAAAGCCTGACTCCTCAGCGTCGCGCGGATCTAGGTCTGCTGCCGAGCGTACTTCGCGTTTGCCCGTGCGTTCTTGGACCAGTGCTTGGCCGACAGAGCCATGGGTGTGACCACGAGCCAGAGGATTGTTTCGGGTCCATAGGAGTGGTCGCCGTCTACAAGCCGGATCCCCTGAATCGCCCAGAGCAGCACGGCAGACGTCATGGTCACGCCGTACACGCGAATCTTGGTCCGATCACTCATGCGCCAGTTTCCCATGGTTCCGTGAGCGGGGCGCCGAGTTCGACAGTGGGGCCCCGGCTCAGGGCCTCGTCTCCCACGGCCTATGAACACGGTGTGAGCCAAGTCGCGAGCGACCGCACCCTCTACACCTTGAAGTCGGCATCGGCGCTGGCCGTCCTTCGGGTCTGCGGTTGGATAGACGTGGTGGGCGGGCTGACCCTGGCTGCTCTTGAGATTTCGCTTGTCTTCTTGGCGTTGACCCAGAGGCCGACCATCACCTCCGAAGACTGGCAAGGCGGAGTCATTGTGGCCGTTGCCGCCCCGGTTGCCATATATGCCGGATGGTCGATGTTAATCTACGGCGTCAGGCTCACGCCCTTCGCGCTGACGTCTGGCGGGGCCGTACTCCGCAAGTGCAGTCGAGCCGACATCATCGCGCTGGATGCTCGGCGGCAGGACTTCCACCGGTTGGAGCGAACCGTTCCTTTCGTCGTCCTTCGGGACGGCACGTCGTTCCCGCTCATCTCGCTGGCCAGCAAGGTCGGGTCCAATGGGGCTGGCCTCGGCCTGGGCCGGGTGTCGACGCAACCGGAGGTCGTCGCTCAACTGCGTCACGATCTCGGAGTCGGCGGAAGCGACGTGCCGATCTAGGTCCGAACGAACTGGAAGCCCAGACAGGCCAGGTACACCAGCGCCACAACCCAGTAGAAGAAGTCGGGGCGGGCGATCCTGTGGTGGGCTGGCGGCTCATATCCGTTCGTGGCGGTCCTGGCTGCCTCGCTGATGAGGTCCACGCAGCCGCAGGTGCCATCACGGGAATCCTTGGGCTTGGCCTGCTTGCCTGGACGTACCGTCGCGCCCGGCAGGCGGCAGCCTCGGAGGACCGCGACGCGTAGCACCGCCGAGCGGCGGCAGCGACGAACCGACCGAGCATCTGCAACTCGAGCGGGACTTCGGCTCCGGCTGGTAGGAGCCGATAGACCTGTGTGGAGACGTTGGTCAACTTTGCCCGAGACACGTGAGGGGCATCTTCGCGGGCGCCGCGGTCATTGCACTGTTCAGCGCGCTCACGGGCGCCGTGCTCTTGCTGGGTTGGGTGACACCTCGTCACCGACCCGGGACGCCGGCAATGTCCCGACGCCTTCGGCAGCGCAAGGGTTTCGGCTATCTAATCCAAGGCGCTGGCGGCCTGTTCTGGTCAGTTGGCAGCCTCGTCAATCCGGATGCAACCGTCTTGCTCATCTACCTCGCATTGCCCGTCTGGGTCACCGGCTTGGCCATCGAGGTATCGACCCTGCCAACCAGTCGCACCGGCACAAGCCCGCCCGCAGTCGCTGATCGGAGTGGGGGTCTGACGCTACGCCGAAGCCTTCTCTGGCTGGCCATCGCCAATGTTGCCCTGGCGACGGCTGTGCTCGTCTTGGACTTCGCGTTCCTGCCACACGGGATGTTCAAGCTGTGGACGGTCTTCTTCTGGGTCTCAGCGGCCTTGAACGATTGGGTGGCGCTCGCCGGGTACGGCTTCGTCTTCCGATGGCATGCTCCCTTCCGCAGGGTTCAGACCTCGTTCTTCTTCTGTGGCTTCACGGCCCTGATGTCTGCATACCTCGTGTTCATCGCCGTGGCTGCGAGTCGTACGCGCCCAGAACAAGCCCTCCGATCTCAGGAGTCCATCTTGGTGCTGATCATCCTCGCGACGTTCGGCAGCCTCGCGTGGGCGGCGCTCATGTACGTGCAGATGCGTCGTGACGGCGGGGTCAAGGAAATCAACCACCCCGGCGCAGTCAGGATCGGCTAGCCGCGTCTGGACTGCTCGGGTCAGACTGAGCGAAGGTCCTGACCTCGTACGGGTCTGACACGAGCGGCGGGCGGCGGGCGGCGGGCGGACTAGAGAACGCCGGCCTCGTCCTTGTCGTCCTGGCTGGCGAACTGGGTGCGGTACAGGTCGGCGTAGAGCCCGTCGGCCGCGAGGAGCGCTGTGTGCGTACCGCGCTCGACGACCCGGCCGTCCTCGACGACGAGGATCAGGTCCGCGTCACGCACGGTCGAGAGCCGGTGCGCGATGACCAGCGAGGTACGTCCCTCCAGTGCCGTCGCGAGGGCGCGCTGCACGGCCGCCTCCGACTCGGAGTCCAGGTGCGCGGTGGCCTCGTCGAGCACCACGATGCGCGGCGCCTTGAGCAGCAGGCGGGCGATCGCCATCCGCTGCTTCTCGCCACCCGACAACCGGTAGCCACGGTCACCGACGACGGTGTCGAGACCATCGGGCAACGCCTCGACGAGCTCCCAGATCTGGGCCGCCCGGCAGGCCTGCTCGAGCTGCCCGCTGGTCGCCCCGGGGGCGGCGTACAGCAGGTTCGCCCGGATCGTGTCGTGGAACATGTGCGCGTCCTGGGTGACCACGCCGATGGCCCGGTGCAGGGACGTCTGGGTCACCGAACGTACGTCGACCCCGCCGACGAGCACAGCGCCCTCAGTGACGTCGTAGAGACGCGAGACCAGCGCGGTGACCGTGGTCTTGCCTGCACCGGAGGGCCCGACGAGCGCCACCATCGCGCCGGCGGGTACGGAGAAGTCCACGCCGCGGAGCACGAGCGCCGACGTCGAGGTGTCGAGCACCGCGACCGACTCGAGCGACGCCAGGGACACCTCGTCAGCAGCCGGGTACCGGAAGGTCACGTCGCGGAACTCGACGGTGTCGGCATCGGCGGGCAGCTCGGCGGCGTCAGGTGCGTCATCGACCATCGGCGGCAGGTCGAGCACCTCGAAGACCCGCTCGAACGAGACCAGCGCCGTCATGATGTCGACCTGCACGTTGGACAGCGACGTCAGCGGGCCGTACAGCCGAGTCAGCAGGGACGCGAGGGCGACCAGGGTCCCGACCTGCAGCGCCCCGCGGATCACGAGCACGCCGCCCATGCCGTACACCAGCGCCGTCGCGAGGGCCGCGACGGTGGTGAGCGCCGTGAAGAAGATCCGGCTGAGCATGGCTGAGGTGATGCCGATGTCGCGGACCCGAGCGGCCTTGGCGCTGAACTGCGCCGACTCCTCCTCCGGGCGGCCGAAGATCTTTACCAGCAGCGCCCCGGCGACGTTGAAGCGCTCGGTCATGGTCTGGCTCATCGCGGCGTTGAGCTGCATGGACTCGCGCGAGATGGCCGCCAGCCGCTTGCCGACCCAGCGGGCCGGCAGCACGAACAGCGGCAGGAGCAGCAGCGCGACGACGGTGATCTGCCACGACAGGATGATCATGGCCAGCAGCACGAGGGCCAGCGAGACGACGTTGGAGACCACGGACGACAGAGTGGAGGTGAATGCCTGCTGCGCCCCGACCACGTCGCTGTTCAGCCGAGAGACGAGTGAGCCGGTCTGGGTACGGGTGAAGAACGCCACCGGCATCCGCTGGACGTGGTCGAACACCCGCGTACGCAGGTCGTAGATGAGCCCCTCGCCGATCCGTGAGGAGTAGTACCGCCCGATGAGGGTCAGCACGCTGTCGAAGACGGCCAGCGCGGCCAGAGCGACTGCGGTCCACACCACGACCTTGGTGCTGCCCTTCACGACGCCCTCGTCGATGATCACCTTGAACAGCAACGGCGTGATGACCACCGTCATGGCGTCGAGGACGACCGTGACCAGGAAGGCGATGATGATCCGGCGATACGGGCGCGCGAAGGCAACGATGCGCCGGGTCGTTCCAGGCGCCAGCCGCCGGTTCACGTCCGTGCTCCGGGTGAACGAGCGGTACTGCATGTGGGGAGTCATCGACATGCGGGGCAGCTCCGTGGGGGTCGTCGTGCGCTGAGGGGGGAACGCCGGTTCGTGGTCCCCCTGTTCCCCCTGTTCCCTCGGACGCCTGCGGCCGGTGCGCCGGACCGCTATCCGAGCTGCTGGGCGAGCGCGGCGATCCGGCCGGCCTGGGCGGCCCGCTCGGCCGCGAGCTGGGTCGGGTAGTCGTTGAGCGAGGCCGACAGCAGCAGCGCCTTGGTGGCCTGGACGGCCCCCGGCGGTGCCACCAGCAGCGACTCGACGAGTGAGTCGGTGGCCGCGGCGAGGTCGTCGGCCGGCACTGACCGCAGCGCGAGGCCGCTCGCCACCGCCTCGGCAGCGCCCATCGCGCGCCCGGTGACGCACAGCTCGAGCGCGCGGGCGTACCCGATGCACTCGACGAGCGGCGCCGTACCCCCGAGGTCGGGGACCAGGCCGAGCGCGGTCTCCTTCATCGACAGCGAGACGTCGTCGGCGACGATCCGCAGGTCGCAGGCCAGCGCGAGCTGAAACCCTGCGCCCACGGCATGACCTTGTACGGCTGCGACGGTGAGGCGCGCAGGATCACGGAGCCAGGAGAACGCTGACTGGAACCCGGCAACCATCGAGTCGAACTCATCGGCGCTGGCACGGGACAGGTCGAGCAGGCTGGGTTGTCCCGGGATCCCCTCCGGGGTGAACATCCGCCGGTCGAGCCCCGCTGAGAACGAGGGGCCCTCGGCCCGAACCACGACGACGCGGATGTCGGGCGTCAGCTGGCTCAGCTGACCGGGCACCAGCGCGAGCCGTTCCCAGAGGTACGGCGAGTGCGGGTTGCGTCGCTCGGGCTGGTCGAGGACGACGGACGCCACCGAACCGCCGACTTCCACGCGGAAGCCGGCGGACGGTGGCGTGCCTGCTACTTCTTGCCCTTGCCGCGCGTCGCGCCGCCACGTCCCCGCAACGTGACGCCCGACTCCGACAGGACCCGGTGGATGAACCCGTACGACCGGCCGGTTGACGCGGCCAACGCACGAATACTCGTTCCGGACTCATACTTCTTCTTCAAATCAACAGCGAGCTTGTCTCGCTCGGCGCCGGTAACACGGCGCCCCTTTCCCAAGTCGGCCACGGGGGTGTCCTCCTCTGTTGCGGCTCTTAGGGACATGATCACGCAACACGGGCCGTTCGGCTACCCATAGCGTCGGCGCGTCGCCACGTTCCTGACTTGCGGGTCAGGCCAGAGCGATCAGATCGGCGTAGTCCTCGCTCCAGAGGTCCTCGACCCCGTCGGGCAGGAGCACCACGCGTTCGGGGTGCAGGGCTTCGACCGCGCCCTCGTCGTGGGTCACCATCACCACGGCACCGCGATAGGTGTGCAGCGCACTGAGCACCTCGACGCGGCTGGCGGGGTCCAGGTTGTTCGTCGGTTCGTCCAGGAGCAGGACGTTGGCGCTCGAGCAGACCAGGGTGGCCAGCGCCAGCCGCGTCTTCTCCCCGCCTGACAACACCGATGCAGGCTTGTCAACGTCGTCACCGGTGAACAGGAAGCTGCCGAGGATCCGGCGCAGCTCGACCGAGGGAAGCGTCGGCGCGGCGGTGGCCATGTTCTCCAGGACCGTACGACTGGTGTCGAGGGTCTCGTGCTCCTGGGCGTAGTAGCCCAGGCGCAGGCCGTGGCCGGGCTCGACGGCCCCGGTGTCAGCTTCCTCGACACCGGCCAGCACCCGCAGCAACGTCGTCTTGCCGGCGCCGTTGAGGCCCAGCACCACCACGCGCGAACCCTTGTCGATCGCGAGGTCCACATCGGTGAAGACCTCGAGCGACCCGTACGACTTCGAGAGCCCTGAGGCCATCAACGGCGTCTTGCCGCAGGGGGCGGGGTCGGGGAAGCGCAGCTTGGCGACCCGGTCGGAGCGCCGGGTGGCCTCCAGACCGGTGAGCAGGCGCTCCGCGCGACGATCCATGTTCTGGGCGGCCTTGGCCTTGGTCGCCTTGTAGCGCATGCGGTCTGCCTGGGCCTTGAGGACGCTGGCCTGCTTCTCGGCGTTCGTACGCTCGCGCTTGCGGCGGCGCTCGTCGGCCTCGCGCTGCCCGAGGTACGCCTTCCAGCCCACGTTGTAGACGTCGAGCTCGGAGCGGTTGGCGTCCAGGTGGAACACCCGGTTGACGCAGACCTCGAGCAGCCCGGCGTCGTGGCTGATCATCACGAGGCCGCCCTTGTGCGACCTGAGGAACTCCCGCAGCCAGCTGATGGAGTCGGCGTCGAGGTGGTTGGTGGGCTCGTCGAGCAGGAGCGTCTCGGCCCCGCTGAACAGGATGCGGGCCAGCTCGACGCGGCGACGCTGCCCGCCGGACAGCGTGCCGATGCGCTGGGCGAGAACTCGCTCGGGCAGCCCGAGGCTGGCCGAGATCTGTGCAGCCTCGGACTCCGCCGAGTAGCCGCCGGACGCCGTGAACTCCTCCTGGAGCCGGGAGTAGCGGCGCATCGCCTGATCCGCGGTGGCCGGGTCGGCGCTGGCCATCTGCCCCTCCGTCTCGCGGATGTTGCGCACGATCTCGTCCAGGCCGCGCGCACCGAGGATGCGGTCGTGCGCCAGCTGCTCCAGGTCGCCGGTGCGAGGGTCCTGCGGCAGGTAGCCCACCGAGCCCGAGACCGTGATGCTGCCCCCTGCGGGCTGACCCTCCCCCGCGAGGAACCGGGTCAGCGTCGTCTTGCCTGCGCCGTTGCGCCCGACCAGGCCCACCCGGTCTCCTGGCCCGATCCGGAACGTGGCCGCCTCGATCAGTACGCGTGCGCCCACGCGTACTTCAACGGCCTGTGCGGTGATCACGGTGGAAAGCCTCTCCGGACGACGGTGACGGTGATGGGAAGCGCAGCTCGGCGCGACCGCCCGTCAGGGCTCGGAGCGGGACATGGTTCTAGTGTAGGCGCTCGGGCACAAGGTCCCCGAAAGGTGCGGCGGTGGAGTTCGATGACCAGCACGTCGACGTCAGCGGGGTCGACGACCAGCGTGGCGGTGGCGGCGGAGGTCGCGGACGCATCGGCGGCGGTACCGCTGTCGCCGGCGGCGGAGGCGTGCTCGCCCTGGTCGTGACGGTGATCGTGATCCTGCTCGGCGGCGGGGGCAGCGGCGCCACCGGCCCCGGGGGGATCGACCTCAGCCAGCTCGTACCCGGCGCCGTCGCCGGAGGAACCACCGGCGAGACCAGCGCCGAGCTGCAGACCCGGTGCAACACCGAGGGCGCCATCGACAAGTACGACGACTGCTTCCTGATCAAGGTCTACGACGAGACCGACGAGGTCTGGTCGGCCGAGTTCACCCTGATCGGGCAGCCCTACCACCGACCACGGCTCACGTTCTTCAGCGGCGGAGTCGCGACCGGGTGCGGGAACGCGACCTCCGAGGTCGGGCCCTTCTACTGCCCGCCCGACGAGAAGATCTACATCGACGTCGACTTCCTGAACCAGCTGCAGCAGCAGTTCGGTGCGACCGGACGGTACGCGCAGGCCTACATCCTCGCCCACGAGTTCGGCCACCACCTGCAGACGCTGCTCGGAATCGAGCCCAAGGTGCGCAAGGCGCAGAAGGCCAACCCCCGGCAGGCCAACGCGCTCTCGGTCAAGCTCGAGCTGCAGGCCGACTGCTTCGCCGGCGTCTGGGGCAACCTCGCCAGCGCGGCTGGCAACGTCACGGTCACCCAGGCCGAGGTCGCCGAGGCACAGAACGCTGCCGCGGCCGTCGGGGACGACCGGATCCAGGCTCAGGCAGGGGTACGCGTGAACCCCGAGAAGTGGACCCACGGCTCCGCCGCCGACCGGAAGCGTTGGTACACCACAGGTTTCGACTCCGGCGACATCAACCGCTGCGACACGTTCGCCGCGTAGATCCGGTCAGGTCCGGGTAGCTCGGGCGGATCCGTCAGGCTCGGCGGTGAACGCTGACCGCGTACCCGCCACCGTCGTACGGGTCTCCTGCCCAGGTGGCGAAGCGCTGCTCAAGGACCAGCCCCGCGACCGAGCACATCGTGTCGTATCCGGCCAGGCTGACCGGTGCCTCCGGGATGGGCAGGTAGTCGGGGTGCAGCCCGAAGCCCGCGACGAGCAGACCACCGGGAGCCAGCAGCGCGGCGAGAGCGGCCACCACGGCGGCCTCGGTGCCGGCAGCGACAAGCGGGATCACGTTGCCCGCGGCCACGATCAGGTCAAACGATTCGGTCACTCCGGCGGCGGCGATGGGGCTGCCTTCGGCGTCGGGCGCCAGGTCAGCCAGGTCGGCCTGCAGCCAGAGCAGGTCCGGAGCGCGCACCCGGGCCTGCTCAAGCATCGATGCCTCGACGTCGATCCCGACACACACGTAGCCGAGCTCGGCCAGCCGGATCGCCACGCGCCCGGTCCCGCAGCCCGCGTCGAGCACCAGCGCGGGCGTCGGGACCAAGACCGTGCACAGCCGGGCCTCGCCGTGGACGTCGGCGCCCTCGGCCGCGAGAGCGGCGAACCGCGCGTCGTACGCGGCGCCGTCGACCGCACGGTCGGCATCTGACCAGCGGGTCACGGGGCAGCCGGGGCAGCCGGGGCAGCAGCCCAGAGCCGCGACATCCAGGCCTCGATCTCGTCGGCCTGCCGGGGCAGGCCGGACGAGAGCACCCGGCACCCGGCAGCCGTCACGACGACGTCGTCCTCGATGCGTACGCCGATGCCGCGCAGCTCCTCGGGCAGGGTCAGGTCGTCCGCCTGCAGGTACAGCCCCGGCTCCACCGTCAGCACGTGCCCGACCTCGAGCACCCCGTCGAGGTACGCCTCGGCCCGCGCCTGGGCGCAGTCGTGGACGTCGAGCCCGAGCATGTGACCGCTGCTGCACAGGGTGTAGCGACGATGCAGGCCCGACTCTGGCTGGAGGGACTCCGCGGCCGGCACGGGGAGCAGTCCCCAGGACTCGAGCCCCTGGGCGATCACGGTCATCGCAGCCAGGTGGAAGTCTCGGAACCGGGCCCCGGGCCGGACAGCGGCGATGCCGGCCTCCTGTGCGGCGTACACCAGGTCGTAGACCTT
>JANMWN010000051.1:0-8059 GCA_031394045.1 Sporichthyaceae bacterium | reverse complement strand
CAAACAAATGCCCCAGCTCGTCGCGGCACTGCACCGGCACGCTCACCCCGAGACAGCCGCAGCCACCGACACTGTCGGAGCCGCCGCGTAGTGTTCACCCCGGATCGCCACCTCAAGTTCCACGAGACTCGGGACATCCTCCAGGCCGAACCACTAGGTGAAGAAGGGCCGCAGCACCAGATAGCAGCCCGCGGCGAGCAAGCCGGCGCCCGGGAACGTCAGGATCCAGCCGCCCACGATGTTGCCGGCCATCCCCCAGCGCACCGCAGACAGCCGCTTGGTGGCGCCGGCACCCATGATCGACGAGGTGATCGTGTGCGTCGTCGAGATGGGGGCTGCGAACTTGATGGCCGCGACGTACAGGATCAGCGCCGCGGTGGACTCGGCGGCGAACCCCTTGGGTGGGTCCAGATCGATGATCTTGCGACCGAGGGTACGCATGATCCGCCAGCCACCCGCGTAGGTGCCGGCGGCCAGGACCGCCGCCGTCATGAAGAACACCCAGATCGGGATCGTGTCGTCGGACTGGTAGCCGCCGACCTTCAGCGCCAGCACAACGACGCCCATGATCTTGGCCGCGTCCTGGATCCCGTGCCCGAACGCCATCGCGGCCGCCGAGACGGTCTGCGCCATCCGGAAACCGCGGGTGACCCGGCCGGGGTTTCGGCGCCTGAAGATCCACAGGATCGCGAGCATCACCAGGTACGCCCCGAGGAAGCCGGCGATCGGCGACAGGATCATCGGGATCACGATCTTGTCGCGTACCCCGGCCCACAGGACCGTGGTACCCGACCCGATGGCCGCACCCACCAGCCCGCCGATGAGGGCGTGCGACGAGGACGACGGAAGCCCGAAGTACCAGGTGAGCAGGTTCCAGCAGATCGCACCGAACAGCGCCGAGAACACGACGACCAGACCTGAGGAGCCTTTCGGCAGCGCGATGATCCCGCTGCCCACGGTCTTGGCGACCTTGGCGCCGAGGAACGAGCCGAGCAGGTTGAACACCGCCGCCATGACCAGGGCCACCCGCGGCGTGAGGGCCCGCGTGGACACCGACGTCGCGATCGCGTTCGCGGCGTCGTGGAACCCGTTGGTGTAGTTGAACCCCATCGCCATCGCGATCACGATGACGATGCCCAGTGAGTCCACGGCGGCTCAGGATTCCTTGACGGCGATGGTCTCGACGGTGTGCGCCACCTTCTCGAACCCGTCGGCGGCCTCCTCGAGGGCCTCGGCGACGTCCTTCAGCTTCATCACCGTCATCGCCTTGTAGTCGCCCCCGAACAGCTCGGCCAGGAAGCGCCGGTGGGTGCGGTCGGCCTCGTTCTCGAGCCGGTTGATCTCGATCCAGTAGTCGGCCAGGTTGCGCATCGTCCGGAGCCTGGGCATGGCCTCGGCGGTCAGCTCGGCGGCCCGGGCGAGCACGCGTACCTGGTCGCTGAACTCCGGCGGCAGCTCATCGATTTTGTACAGCACGATCATGTCGACCGCGGCATCCATCGCGTCCATCACGTCGTCGAGCTGAGAAGCCAGGGCGTAGATGTCCTCGCGGTCGAACGGCGTGATGAAGGTGGAGTTCACCGTCTGCATGATCAGGTGCGTGGTCTCGTCGGCCTCGTGCTCGGCATCGCGCATGCGTTCGGCGATGGCCGCACGCGCGTCGGGGTCGGCCGCCAGCAGCTCGGAGAGCAGGCCGGCGCCGGTGACCAGGTGGGCAGCCGCGTCCGAGAACATGGCGTAGAACCGCGAGTCACGCGGGCTGAGGCGCACAGATTTCTCCCGAGGAGTCCGACGGCGTGCGCTCAGGATGCTAGGCCACGGACGGTCGGAGTGTGGTCAGGAGTCCAGAGTTGGTGCGGGAGCCGGCTCCCCCGGAGGCCCCGGGACCCGAAGCACCGCGTCGACCTCGGCCACGCTCAGTGGGCCGTCGTGCTGCGAGGCGGCGATCACCAGCTCGCCGTACAGCTCGATCTCCTCGAGCTGGACCGCGTCGTGCAGGCTCAGGTCCGGCGTACGCGTCACCCGGTCAGGCTAGAACGCCGAACGGCTGCGCTGCATGGTCCGTCCGGATGGTTCGTACGCATAGTCCGGGCGGTTGCCAGGCCCTACTGTGGGTGGATTCGCCCGGCGGTCCCGCCCGCTGGCCCGGCGCGAGGGCCGCGACCACGAGGTCCTGCACCGCCCCTGAGCCCGTCCAGCGCGCGGATCCGCCGAGGATCAGCCTCGTAGCACCGGCCGGGTCAGGCAGGTGGGCCCACCGTCGCCCTTGTTGATCTCGCTCGCGGCATAGGTGTGCACCTCTACGCCGGCCCCCTCGAGGGCGGCCTGCGTCCGCGGGGTCGCGTCGGTCATCACGACGACACCAGGCCGGACCGCCAGCACGTTGCAGCCCTGCTCCTCGAACTCGGCGTCGTCGACGGGGAGGGTACGGATGCCTCGGGCGGCGAGGTCCTCGAGCAGGGCGACCGGCGCCAGCGGCGGGTACGTGAGCGCGAGGTCGTCGGCCACCAGCGAGACCACGCTCATCAGGTGCAGCACGTGGTCCGGTCCTCGCCAGGCCGGCAGGTCGTACGCGCGGACGCGGGCTCCTTCGGCGGCCAGGATCGCGCCCATCTGCTCGACCGCCTCGGCGCTGGTGCGGAAGCCGCGGCCGATCGCGAGCGTCTGGCTGTCGAGCCAGAACATGTCGCCGCCGTCGGTGTGCGCGGCCCCGGTGAGCGTGCCGACCTGGGGGACCCCGACGGTGTCGCGAAGATACGCGGCCAGCACCGGCGGCTCTGGCGAGCGCACCGGCTTGGTCATCGCGAGCTGGACGAACCCGTCGCCGACGACGAAGCAGGAGTCGCGCACGAACGTGAAGTCGACCCTGCCCTCCGCGGCAGCTGTGTTGAGCACCTCGACACCGAGGGACTCGAGCAGGCCACGGAAGACGGCGTGCTGCTCAAGGAGCAGGGCGGGCTCCGGCCGCCGCCAGCCCGCTCCCGCGAAGTCACCGGTCGTCGCGGGTGTCGCGGTCACGACCCGGCGCAGCGGCGCGGTCTCGGAACGCACGCCGTACGAACGGACCGGAACCTCGCTCATCGGGCCGGACCGGTAGCGACTCCGCCGGGGGCCGTGGGACAGGTGACGCAGTGCGTCGCCCACGGTCGTACGGTCAGCCGCTCGGACGGGATCGCGGTGCCGCAACGGTCGCAGCGGCCATAGCTGCCCTCGGCGATCTTGTCCTGAGCACGGACCACCTCGGCGAGGATCAGCCCGAGCCCGTCGTGGGCCGCCACCTGCGTGAGCCGCTCCACCGCAATGCTGGTGCCGTCGCCGACCCGCTTCCCGAAGGAGATGCCACCCTCGTCCGGGGTGGGGGCCGAGAGCGCCGCCAGCTCGGCCTCCAGCTCGGTGCGCTTGTCGGCCAGGGCGAGAGTCAGCCCGGCGGGGGGTGTCGCTGCCCCGGGTGCAGCCTCGACCAATGTCGCTCCTCGGTCTGTCCCCGTTGACTGACCAATCATTCACGGGAGGATACAACCGCTCTCAGATCCGGTACGCCTGATCCCACGCGAGATCGACGGTGTCCATCTGGGCCTTCTGCAGATGTCCCGAGTAGTCCCAGTTGACCGACTGCCAGCGGGTGAACTGGTCGAGCACCCAGACCCCGGACTGTCGTGACCCGTTGCCGCTGCGCCCGTTCCCGCCGAACGGCAGGTGCGCCTCGGCGCCGGAGGTGGAGTTGTTGACGCTGACCATGCCCGCCGAGATGCCCGCCCGGAACCGCCAGACCGCGCTCGGGTCGCGGGTGTAGATCGCGGACGACAGCCCGTAGCCATGGCCGTTCGCCAGCTCGAGTGCCTCGTCCAGGGTGTCGAAACCGCCGAGCCCTACCAGCGGCCCGAACGTCTCGGTGTCGTAGAGCGCGTCACCAGGTCGCACGCCCTCGACGAGGGTCGGGTGCGCGAAGAAGCCGGCCTCCGGGTCCCCCACGAAGCCGGCCCGGGGGTTCGCCGCGGTGATGCGGCCGACGCCGGTCGACCCGTGCACCTGGTGGTGGTCCTGGACCAGCTCGAGGTTGCGCTCGTGGGCGGCCAGGTAGCGCTCAGAGATCATCGGCCCGTACAGCACGTCGCCCGTGGGGTCGCCGACCACAGCACCCTCGACCGCGGCCACGAGCCTGCGCCGGAACTCGTCGTAGACCGGCCGCTGGACCCAGACCGTCCCGAGCGAGGTGCAGCGCTGACCGGACGTACCGAAGCCGGAGAACAGCGCGCCCTCGACCGCGAGGTCGAGGTCGGCGTCGGCCATCACCACCATGGGGTTCTTGCCGCCCAGCTCGAGGCAGGGCGACTGGAGGTGGCGGCCGCAGAGCTCGCCGATCGCCCGACCGACTGCGGTCGAGCCGGTGAAGCCGACCTTGTCCACGACGTGCTCGTCGAGCGCCCGTTCCAGGGCGGCGAACGTCGTCGGCCCGTCGGCCAGCACGGTCTGCAGCGCGTCCGCGGGGACTCCGGCAGCCGTGAAGAGGGCGCTGAACGCGGCGGCGATCGCCGGGGTCGACTCGGCCGGCTTCCACACCACGGCGTTGCCGCACAGCAGGGCGGGTACGAGGTACCAGGACGCCACGGCCACCGGGAAGTTCGGCGCCGTGATGATCAGCGCGACGCCGACCGGCATCCGGAACGTGAACAGCTGCTTGTCCGGCATCTCGCTCGGCACCGTCTGCCCGTACAGCCGTCGCCCCTCGCCGAGGAAGAAGTCGCAGGTGTCGACGACCTCCTGCACCTCGCCCAGCGACTCGGCGATCGGCTTGCCGATCTCGCGGGTGATCAGTGCCGCGAGCGAGGCCTTGTTGGCCTCGACCAGGCGGCCGACCTGGGCGATGACCCGGCCCCTCGCGGGAGCAGGGACCGCGGCCCAGGGGCGGGTGCCAGCGCGGGCGCGTCGGAGGGCGGCGACCAGGTCGTCGGCGGAGGCCAGCTCCACCTCGGCGATCAGGTCGGACTGGTCGGCCGGGTTGCGCGACTGGTGGCGGGTCATGGCGTCAGCCTGCCAGACCGAGTGCCTACCGCTCGGCGCCCGCTGGCTGCGAGAGAATGACCGGGTGGAGGCCAACGAGGGGCGTACGACGGCCGGCGCCGTGCTCGACCTGCTCGCTGCGTACGGGGTACGGACCACGTTCGGGCTGCCGGGGGTGCACAACCTCGCGTTCTGGGACGCGCTCGGCCCCGGTCGGCCCACGATCGTCGGGGTACGCCACGAGCAGACCACCGCGTACGCCGCCGACGGGCTGGCGCGGGCGAGCGGCGGGCTCGGGGTCGCCCTCACCACGACCGGCCCTGGCGCCGCGAACGCGCTGGCCGCGTTCGGCGAGGCCGCGGCCAGCGGGTCGCCGGTGCTGCTGATCGCCTCGGAGGTCTCGACCGCGCTGCGCCGGCCAGGGGTCGTCCGCGGGATCCTGCACGAGAGCAGCGACCAGGGCGCACTGTTCGCGCCCCTGGCCAAGGCGGTCTACCGGCCGGAGTCTCCGCTGGCTGCGGTCGAGGCCGTCGCCAGGGCCGTGAGCACCGCGATGACCCACCCGCGCGGGCCGGTCTACGTCGGCATCCCGGTCGACGTGCTCGGCGCTGTGCTGCCGGAGGGCGGCCGGCCGCTGCCTGTCCCCCACGTACCTGCTCCGGCCGGCGCGGCCACGGGCGAGATCGACGCGGCGCTCGCCCTGCTCGCCACCTCGCGCCGTCCGGTGATCTGGGCCGGCGGCGGGACGGTGGCCAGCGGCGCCGCCGACGCGGTGGCGGCGCTCGCGGGCCGGCTCGGTGCCCCGGTGATCACGACGTACGCCGCACGCGGGCTGCTCGCCTCGGGCCACCCGTTGCTCGTCGACGCCCCTCCGCACGAGCCGGAGGTCGACGAGCTGATCGGCTCGGCCGACCTGCTGATCGCGCTCGGCACCGGGTTTGACGGCATGACCACCCGGAACTGGGCGCAGCCGGTGCCCGACATGCTGCTCGCGGTCAACATCGACCCTGGGCACCTGTCCCTCGCGTTCCCGGCCACGGTCGGCGTGGTCGGCGACGTGCGGCTGGTCTGCGATTCGCTGGCGGTACGCATGCGGCAGCGCGAGCCGTGGGCCGACTCGCCGTTCCGGATCGGCATGGACGTCCGCGGCCGGGTGGCGGCCGACCCGCGTACGCGCGAGGCCGCCGAGCTGCTCGCGTCCATCGAGGCCGCCTGGCCCGCTGATGGCCCGCTCGTGTGCGACATGGCGGTGGTCGGGTACTGGGTCGGCGGGTACGCCCGTCGCAGCGAGCCGAGGCGGCTGCAGTACCCGGTCGGCTGGGGGACGCTCGGCTACGCGCTGCCGGCCACCGTCGGCGCGGCCTATGCCGGGGCGGGACCCGTGCTCGCGGTCTGCGGTGACGGCGGCCTCGCGATGGGGCTCGGCGAGCTCGCGACCCTGGTCCAGGAACGGTTGCCGGTCACGGTCCTTGTGGTCGACGACGGCGGGTACGGGATGCTGCGCTACGACCAGCAGGTGTTCGGCCACGAGGAGCGCGGGGTCGACCTGGTGGGTCCGGACTGGCTGGCCCTCGCGGCGGCGTTCGGCCTGGTCGCCGAGGAGGCCGCGTCGGCGGGCGAGCCGCTGCGGCTGGCTCTGGCCCGTGCAGCCGCTGCCGCCGGTCCGCGGCTCGTCCTGCTCAAGGCCCGCCTCTACCCGCCTCGTACGACCTCGCCCCGCTGGGGTGAACGCTGACCCGCAGAGCAGGAATCGGCTACGTCATGGTCGTGACGGCGGCGCTGCTGTTCGGCATCAACGGCACCGTCTCCAAGGTGATGCTGATCGGCGGCATGCCGGCGCAGGAGCTCACCGAGCTGCGCTCGACCGGGGCCTTCCTGATCCTGCTGCTCATCGTGCTTGCGACCCGGCCGGCGACCCTTCGGGTCCCCTGGCGCGAGCTGCCGCTGATCGCCGTGTACGGCATCGTCGGCATCGCCGCGACGCAGTGGCTGTACTTCATCGCGATCAAGCGGCTGCCGGTCGGAATCGCCCTGCTGCTGGAGTTTACCGCCCCGCTGCTGGTCGCGCTGTGGGCCCGCTTCGTCATGAAGGAGCCGGTGCGCCGCCGCGTCTGGGTGGCTCTCGCGCTCTCGTTGTCGGGGCTAGCGGTGGTCGCCGAGATCTGGGGCGGCCTGCGCCTCGACGGCATCGGAGTGGCCGCCGGGGTCGCCGCCGCGTTCGTGCTCTGCCTCTACTTCGTCCTCGGCGAGCACATGGTGGGCCAGCGCGACCCCGTCTCGCTGACCTGCCTGGCGTTCGGCTTCGCCAGCCTGTTCTGGGCGGTGCTGCGGCCGTGGTGGCGGTTCCCGTTCTCGTTGCTGGGCAAGGACATCTCGCTGCTCGGCAACGTCGAGCACGTCCAGGTACCCATGTGGGTGATGGCGATCTGGCTCGTGGTGATGGGCACGATCGTCCCGTTCACGTTGAGCATCGCCTCGCTCGGACACCTGCGGGCCCGGCAGGTCGGCATGGTCGGCATGGTCGAGCCGGTGGCAGCCACGATCGTCGCGTACGTCTGGCTCGCCGAGTCGCTCGGGCCGGCGCAACTGATCGGCGGAGCCGTCGTCCTGTTCGGCGTGATCCTCGCCGAGACCGCCCGCGCCGGCCCTGCCGCTAGCGTCGCACCGACCGCCCCGGTCTGACGCATTGGCACTGCCCGACAAGGCGGTTGGCCGAAAGCGGGGCCAGTTGGCCGGCGTACCGGCCAACCGGCACCGCTTTGGGCACGGCCGGCCGGTTGCCACCGGCTTGCCCGATCGGTCCGGCTGGCAGAGTGGGGAGCGTGAACGCGGAGCAGGAGCGGATGGCGACGGTCGGCCATCCCGAGCACGGGCTGGAGTACGCCGGTCCCTGGTACACGTGGGGTCCGTACGTGTCGGAGCGCTCCTGGGGCACCGTGCGCGAGGACTACAGCGCCGACGGCGACGCCTGGCGGTCCTTCACCCACGAGCAAGCACGGTCTCGGGCGTACCGCTGGAGCGAGGACGGCCTGGCCGCGATCAGCACCCTGCACCAGGA
>JANMWN010000037.1:0-12024 GCA_031394045.1 Sporichthyaceae bacterium | reverse complement strand
GCCCGGGCGCGGCCGCGAGCAGGGCAGCCACATCCAGCTCCGCAGCACCGGCGGTTGAGATCGAATCGTTCGTACACATGTTCGAAGACTACGCGGCCCGCCCACCCCGAAACCGGTTGTCCACAGCCAAATCCGTGACCGGATCACGCCATTGCGCAAGGTGGCCAACCGGCTACGGCTCGACGCCTAGCTTGGTGAGGAGCAGCTCACGGACCCGGGCCGCGTCAGCCTGTCCGCGGGTCGCCTTCATGACCGCGCCGACGATCGCACCGGCAGCGGCCACCTTGCCGGCCAGGATCTTGTTAACGACATCGGTGTTGGCGGCGACGGCCGCGTCGATGGCGGCGAGCAGCGAGGCGTCGTCGTTGACGACCTTGAGCCCGCGCCCCGCGACGACGTCGTCAGGAGAGCCCTCGCCGGCCAGCACGCCCTCGACCACCTGCCGGGCCATCGTGTCGGTCAGCGTCCCCTCGGCGACCAGGCCGATGACGCGAGCCACGTCGGCCGGGAAGATCGCCAGGTCGCCGAGCTCGACCTCGCGTTCGTTGGCGAGCCTCGACAGCTCACCCATCCACCAGCGCCTGGCGGCTAGTGGATCGGCGCCGTCGGCGATGGTCGCCTCGATCACCTCGAGCGCGCCCGCGTTGACGACGGCACCCATCTCCAGGTCACTGACGTCCCACTCCTGCTGGAGCCGGCGGCGGCGGAGCGCAGGCAGCTCGGGCAGGCCGGCCCGCAGCTCCTCGACCCACGCCGGGTCCGGGGCCACGGGTACGAGGTCGGGCTCGGGGAAGTACCGGTAGTCCTCGGCCTCCTCCTTGCTGCGCCCCGACGTCGTGATGCCGGTGTCCTCGTGCCAGTGCCGCGTCTCCTGGACGACCTTGCCGCCGGCCTCGAGCAGCGCGCCCTGCCGCTGCATCTCGTAGCGGACGGCCCGCGCGACCGAGCGGAACGAGTTGACGTTCTTGGTCTCCGAGCGGGTGCCGAGCGGGTCGGTCGGCGTACGCCGCAACGACAGGTTGACGTCGGCCCGCAGCGAGCCCTGGTGCATGTGGGCGTCGGAGATGCCTAGTGCGACGACGAGGTCTCGGAGCTCGGACGCGAACGCACGCGCGACCTCCGGAGCCAGCGCGCCGATGCCCTCGATGGGCTTGGTGACGACCTCGATGAGCGGGATGCCGGCCCGGTTGTAGTCGACGAGGGAGTAGTCGGCGCCCTGGATCCGGCCGGTGTCGCCGCCGACGTGGGAGGACTTGCCGGTGTCCTCCTCCATGTGTGCGCGTTCGATCGCGATCCGGTGGATGCGCGGGCCCTCAGGCGTCGGCACCTCGACGTCGAGCCAGCCGTCGTACGCGATCGGCTCGTCATACTGCGAGACCTGGTAGTTCTTCGGCATGTCCGGGTAGAAGTAGTTCTTGCGGGCGAACCGGCACCACGAGGCGATGCTGCAGTTGAGCGCCAGCCCGAGGCGTACGGCCGACTCGACGGCGACCGCGTTGACCACCGGCAGCGCCCCGGGCAAGGCCAGGCAGGTCGGGCAGGTCTGCGTGTTCGGCTCGGCCCCGAACTCGGTCGGGCAGCCGCAGAACATCTTGGTCGCCGTGCTGAGCTCGACGTGCACCTCGAGCCCGAGTGCCGGGTCGAAGCGCGCGAGCACGTCGTCCCATGGCATCAGGGCGTCCGCGGCACCGGCACCGGCGGCGGTCATAGCGCGGGTACTCCGTCCAGGATCGGTGCGCCCCAGCGCGCGACCAGCGCCGCCTCGAGCGCCGCCCCGACGCGGTAGAGCCGCTCGTCGGCCATGACCGGCGCCATCACCTGCAGCCCGACCGGCAGGCCGTCCTCGGGCGCCAGCCCGACCGGGAGCGAGAGCCCAGGGGTGCCGGCCAGGTTGGCGGGGATGGTCGCGACGTCGTTGAGGTACATGGCGAGCGGGTCCTCGAGCTTCTCGCCCAGCCGGAACGCGGTCGTGGGCGCGGTCGGCGAGACGAGCACGTCGACCTGCTCGAACGCCGCCGCGAAGTCGCGCGTCACCAGCGTGCGCACCTTCTGCGCCGAGCCGTAGTAGGCGTCGTAGTAGCCCGCCGACAGGGCGTACGTGCCGAGCATGATGCGGCGGATCGCCTCGTCGCCGAACCCCGTCGCCCGGGTACGCCCCATCACCTCCTCGACGGAGCGGGTTCCGTCGTCGCCCGCGCGCAGACCGAACCGCATCCCGTCGAACTTGGCCAGGTTGCTGGAGCACTCGCTCGGGAGGATCAGGTAGTAGGCCGCCAGTGCGTACGGGAAGTGCGGGCAGGACACCTCGACGACCTCAGCGCCGAGCTCCTCCAGGAGCGCGACCGCCTCGTCGAACCGCTGCTGGACGCCGGCCTGGTAGCCGTCGCCGGTCAGCTCGCGGACCACGCCGACCTTCATGCCGCGTACGTCCGCGCGCCGGGCCGCCTCGACGACCGGTGGGACCGGCTGGTCGATCGACGTGGAGTCATGCGGGTCGTAGCCGGCGATCACCGAGTGGAGGACCGCGGCGTCGAGGACGTTGCGCGCGCACGGTCCGGCCTGGTCGAGCGAGGACGCCAGGGCGACCAGGCCATAGCGCGAGACTCCGCCATAGGTCGGCTTGATCCCGACAGTCCCGGTGACGGCAGCGGGCTGCCGGATCGAGCCGCCGGTGTCGGTGCCGATCGCCAGCGGCGCCTCGAAGGCGGCCAGCGCGGCGGCCGACCCGCCCCCGGAGCCGCCGGGGATGCGGGCCAGGTCCCAGGGGTTGTGCGTCGGCCCGTACGCCGAGTGCTCGGTCGAGGAGCCCATGGCGAACTCGTCCATGTTGGTCTTGCCGAGGATGACGACGCCTGCGCTCTTGAGCCGCTGGGTGACTGTGGCATCGTAGGCCGGCCGCCAGCCCTCGAGGATCCGTGAGCCGCAGGTGGTGGGGATGCCCTCCATGGTCAGGACGTCCTTGAGCGCGAGGGGTACGCCGGCCAGCGGACCCAGGGGCGAACCCGCGGCACGATCCGCGTCGACGGCGGCGGCGGCATCCAGCGCACCCTCGGTGTCGACGTGCAGGAAGGCGTGCACCGCACCGTCCACCGCGCTGATGCGATCCAGGTGAGCCCGGGTGACCTCGACCGCCGAGGCCTCGCCGGCTGCGACCAGTGCGGCCAGAGCTGTTGCGGTCAGCCGGGTCAGGTCAGTCACGCCTAGCCCTCCTCGTCGAGGATCCGGGGTACCCGGAAGCGGCCGGACTCGACGGCCGGGGCTGCGGACAGCGCCTGCTCCGCGGTCAGGCTCGGCTGCACCACGTCGGCGCGGAAGACGTTGGTCAGCGGCAGCGGGTGCGACGTCGGGGGGATGTCTGCGGAAGCGACCTCGGCGACCCTGGCCACGGACTGCAGGATCACGTCGAGCTCGACCCCCAGCCGGCCCAGGTGCTCCGGCGTGAGGTCGAGCCGGGCGAGCACGGCAAGGTGGGCGACCTCGTCAGGGGTAATCGCCGGCATGGAACGGACCGCTCCTTCGGAGATGCTGCGGAATGCTGCTGGCTGCTTGGTGGCGCGGGATCGCGCTGGATCGCGCTGGATCGCGTAACCATCCTAGGCGGTCAGGCCGGGCCGGCCTCCGCTGCCACTGGCAGCGGCAGCACCTCGGGCAGCACCTCGGGCAGTGCTCGGGGCAGTGCTCGGGGCAGCATCTCCGGTGCGCGCTCCTCGCTGCGGCTGCGCGAGTGGTCGGTCTCCCGGAAGTGACCACGCAGCCAGTCCGTCGCCGCGGCCGCCGGCATCGGACGGCTGACGAACCAGCCCTGGGCGGTGTCGCAGCCGAGCCCGACCAGCTGGTCCCAGACCTCTTCGGTCTCGACACCCTCGGCAACGGCCTGCAGGCCGAGACCGTGCGCCAGCTCGATGATCGACCGGACGATCGACGCGTCCTCCCCGCCACGGGTGAGCTTGCTGACGAACGACTGGTCGACCTTGATCTCGCTGACGGGCAGCCGCTTGAGCATGAACATCGAGGAGTAGCCCGTACCGAAGTCGTCCAGGCTAAGCTCGACGTCGAGCGCCTCCAGCGCCACCAGGGTGTCGAGGACCCGGGAGTTCTCGAGCATCAGGGTGCGCTCGGTCAGCTCGAGCTTGAGCAGCGTCGCGGGGACGCGGTGCTTGGCCAGCGCCTCCGAGACGGTACGAGCCAGCTCCCGCCCGTGCAGGTCGCGGGCCGAGACGTTGACGGCGACGGCGACAAGGAATCCCTCGTCGCGCCAGCGGGCGACCTGGGCCAGCGCGGTGTCGATGACGTACGCCGTCAAGCAGTGCATCAGCCCTGAGGTCTCAGCGAGGGGGATGAACTCGTCGGGCGGGATGAAGCCGCGGACGGGATGGTTCCAGCGGATCAGGGCCTCGACCCCGACGACGCCGCCACCCTCGAGGGCGACCTTGGGCTGGTAGTGGAGGTCGAGCTCGCCGGCGTCGAGAGCACGCCGCAACGCGGCCAGCAGGCCGAGCCGGTCGGTGGAGTTGCGGTCGCGGGCCGGGTCGTACACCTCGACCTCGGTGTGCAGCTCCTTGGCGAGGTACATCGCGACGTCAGCCCTGCGCAGGAGCAGCTCCACGTCGCGACCGTGCGCGGGGTAGACCGCGATGCCGATGCTGGCCTCGAGCTCCAGCAGCACGTCCTCGAGCTTGAACGGCTCGATCAGCGCCTGCCGGATCCGCATCGCCACGTCGGCGGCCGCACGGTCGCTGGCCACGTCGGGCAGGTAGATCGCGAACTCGTCGCCGCCGAGCCGGGCCACCAGGTCCTCAGGGCGCAGCACGCCTACGATCCGCTCGGCGACCAGCTCGAGGAGCCGGTCACCGACGTGGTGCCCGAGCGTGTCGTTGACCTCCTTGAACCGGTCGAGGTCGAGCAGCGCCAGGGCGAAGGGCGGCGAGTCGACCCGCTCCACGGCCTCGCCCAGGCTGCGCAGCAGGTACTTGCGGTTGGGCAGCCCGGTCAGCGCGTCGTGCATGGCCTTGTGCTGCTCCTGCAACGAGATCCGGGCGGTCTTGTGCACCGCGAACATCGGGATCAGCAGCAGGGGTACGTACCAGCCGCTCGCCTGCGCCGCGAACACCACGAGCGGGGACAGCGCCAGCACGGCTGCGGAAGTCACGATGTAGAAGAGGATGTCCTCGCGGAGAGCCTCGACGAAGCTCAGCCCCTTGTCGCCGGCGACCCCGGCGACCAGCACGTCGTTGACCACGAACCAGGTCACCCAGCTGGGCACGATCCACAGCAGGTCCGCTCCCTGGAGGTCGCGCCCCGCCTCGACGATGCCACCCGGCAGGCCGACGAAGGCCATCACGCTCCAGGCCGCCGTCACTGACAGGACGTACTGACCGACGTTGAAGAACATGATCCAGGTGCGCTTGCGCTTGACCAGCTCGGACGTGACCGTCACGCCGGCCTGGAGCAGCAGCGCGGGCCACAGGCCCCAGAGGTAGAGGATCGCGAAGACGAAGGCGGTCGAGGTCACCGTGCCCTGCGCGTCGTACGAGCCGGCGGTACGCACGGGGCGCAGCTCACCAAGCAGGACCAGCGCGGCGATGACCCAGAAGACGGCGGGCATCCGGCCCATCACCGGCTGCACCTTCACAGCAGCCAGCGCGACCAGCAGCCATCCGCCCCAGACCGAGAAGTGCCAGGTCAAGGCGAAGAGCGAGACGCTGGCAAGCGACGGCCGGGCCGACGTCTTGCCCCCCATGGCACCTCCCCAGGCATCGGGGGACCGTTCCCCGATCCCCACTGTCTGTCTCGGTATCTTCCGGATCGGTCTTGAGGCAGTCGCGGCCGATCGGCGAAGGATCAGGCGGTGCCTGAGTCAACCTGAGTCAGGGCGCCCGCGCCGCCGCGGAGCATCCGCAGCGACCTGGCCCGGCTCGGGTGCCGGAAGAGCCACTCGGTCGCTCGGTCGGCGGGCAGCGGTCGGCTGACGTACCAGCCCTGGGCGCTGTCGCAGCCCAGCGCCTCGAGCACGTCCCAGATCTCCTCGGTCTCGACGCCCTCCGCGACCGCCTCGATACCGAGCGCGTGGGCCAGGTCGACGATGGAGCGCACGATCTTGGTGTCGTCCGGCGAGGTGAGCAGACGCTTGACGAACGACCGGTCGATCTTGATCTCGCTGACCGGCAGCCGCTGCAGGAGCACGAGCGAGGAGTAGCCCGTGCCGAAGTCGTCGAGGCTGAGCTGGACACCGAGCCGCTCGAGCGCGCCCAGAGTCCCGGCGACCCGGCCGGGCTCGGACATCAGCACCCGCTCGGTCAGCTCCAGGCGCAGGGCGCTGGCCGGCAGGCCGTGCCGGGCCAGTCCGCGGCCGACGGTCTCGGCGAGCATGGTGCCGTGCAGGTCACGGGCGGAGACGTTGACAGCGACGGGGATCTCGAGGCCGACCGCCCACCAGCGCGCGGCCTGCTCGAGTGCGGCGTCCACGACGTACGCGGTGAGCCGATGCATCAGGCCCGACCGTTCGGCCAACGGGATGAACTCGTCGGGGAAGATCAGCCCGCGGTGCGGGTGCCGCCAGCGGACCAGGGCCTCGACCCCGACGACGCTGCCTGTACCGAATGAGACCTTGGGCTGGTAGTGCAGCTCGAGCTGACCGTCGTCGATGCCTTGGCGCAGCGATCCCAGCAGACCCAGGCGGGTCGTCGAGTTCTGGTCCTTGTCGGCGGAGTAGACCTCGATGCCCGAGCGCTCGTCCTTGGCCAGGTACATCGCCACGTCGGCCGAGCGCTGAAGCTCGGAGACGTCCGCGCCGTGGTCCGGGTAGAGCGCGATCCCGACGCTCGCCTCGAGCTCCAGCAGCACCCCCTCGAAGTGGTACGGCTCCGAGAGCGCCGACTGGATCCGCTGAGCGACCTCCGTGGCGGCAGCGGCGTCGGCGATGGTGGGCAGCAGCACGGCGAACTCGTCGCCGCCGAGCCGGGCCACCAGGTCCGAGGGGCGCAGCGCGCCGACGATCCGCTCGGCGACCAGCTCGAGGAGCCGGTCACCGACGTGGTGCCCGAGCGTGTCGTTGACCTCCTTGAACCGGTCGAGGTCCAGCAGGAAGAGCCCGACGCGGCGACCCGCGGGCACCTCGGCCAGCACCTCGTCCAGCGCCTCGAGCAGGTACTTGCGGTTGGGCAGCCCGGTCAGGGCGTCGTGCCCCGCCTGGTACTCCTTCTCCAGCGAGATCGCCGACGTCCGGTAGATCGCGAACAGCGGCGGGAGCAGAAGGGGCAACCACCACATGCTGGTCTGCACAGCGAGGGCGACCAGCGGCGAGATCACGATGATGGAGAAGTTCGACAGGACCAGGTAGCCGAAGTCCTCGAAGAAGATCGAGCGGAACGACTCCCCCGCGTAGGCAGCCAGGACGCCGGAGACGATGCAGTTGTTGACCAGGAAGTACGTCACCCAGGCCAGCGCCATGATCGACAGGTCCGACGCGGCGATCACGTGCAGCTCGCTCGTGCTCGCCCGGTAGCCGCAGGCATACATCACGCCCCAGGCGGCGAAGAACGAGAGTACGTACTGCGCGGGGTTGATGAGGGTCCGCCACCAGTTCTTGCGCGCGGCCAGGTCCGAGACCACCGAGGCCAGGGCCTGGGCGAGCAGGGCCGGCCACGGGCCCCAGACGAACAGGATGGCGAAGGTGAACGCGATCGACGGGGTGATGCCCTCGCCGTACGACCGGGACGTCACGACCGGGCGCAGCTCGCCGAACACGACCAGGGCGACCAGTGCCACCAGGGCACCGGACTTGCCGATGACACCGCCCTGCGCCAACCCGTTCAGCGCCAGCCAGAGCACCGCGGCTCCACCCAGGAGCGAGGGCCACAGCAGGGCAGCGAACAGCGAGGGGGTGAAGGGGGTTGGCGAGGGGTCGGGGAGGGCTTCCTCGGTGGGCAGGCGGTCTGTGGGCGCGTGGTCGGTCGGCGCGTCGGCGTCGGCCACGGGCCCCCCTCGGGCTTGCTCGGAGCTTGCTCATCTGTTACGACAAGTAGTCACGTAACCTCATACGGTAACAAACGGCAGGACTCCTGACTATCCGTCCGATGGGAGCGTGCGCCGTCAGCGCGGCCCATTCACCCGTTCGGCCCATTGGCGAGCAGCGCCGCGAAGCCCGCGTCGTCGAGCACGGGTACGCCGAGCGCGACCGCCTTGTCGAACTTGCTGCCTGGGCTCTCCCCCGCCACGACGTACGACGTCTTCTTGGACACCGAGCCGCTCACTTTGCCGCCCAGCCGCTGGACCGCCTCGGTCGCTTCGTCTCGGCTCCAGCCGGCCAGGCTCCCGGTGATCACCACGGTGAGGCCGGCGAGCGGACGCGGCCCCTCGTCGGCGGCGGCCTCGGCCATCCGTACGCCCGCCTCGCGCCAGCGCTGGACGACGGACTGGTGCCACGGCACGTCCCACCACTCGAGCAGCGAGTCCGCAATGACCGGGCCGACCCCCTCGACCGCCGCCAGCTGCTCCGGGGTGGAGCCGAAGATCGTGTCCAGGTCACGCAGCTCGCGCGCGAGCGCCTGCGCTGCGGTCGGACCGACATGACGGATCGACAGCCCGACGATGACCCGCCACAGCGGCTGCTGCTTGGCCGCCTCGAGGTTGTCGATCAGCTTGCTGGCGTTGGCACCCAGCGCGCCGTCCTTGCGGGTGAAGAACGGGCCGGTCGCGAGCTGCTCGGCGGTCAGCGAGAACACGTCCCCCTCGTCGGTGATCAGCTTGCTGTCCAGCAACGCCACCGCCGCCTCGTAGCCCAGGACCTCGATGTCGAAGGCACCCCGCCCGGCCAGGTGGAACACCCGCTCCCGCAGCTGCGCGGGGCAGTTCTGCGCGTTCGGGCAGCGGATGTCGATGTCACCCTCCTTCTCCGGGCGCAGCTCGGTGCCGCACTCGCGGCAGTGGGTGTCCATGACGAACGGCGGGAGGCCCTCGGGGCGGAGGGCGACGACCGGGCCGACGATCTCGGGGATCACGTCGCCGGCCTTGCGCAGCACCACGGTGTCGCCCGCGCGCACGTCCTTGCGGGCCACCTCCTGGGCGTTGTGCAGGGTCGCCATCTCGACGGTCGACCCGGAGACGACGACCGGCTCCATCACCCCGTACGGCGTGGCGCGTCCGGTCCGGCCGATGTTCACCTCGATCCGCAGGAGCTTGGTGGTCACCTCCTCCGGCGGGTACTTGAACGCGATGGCCCACCGCGGCGCACGCGAGGTGGACCCGAGTCGCCGCTGGCTCGCGACGTCGTCGACCTTGACGACCACGCCGTCGATCTCGTGGTCGAGGTCGTGCCGGTGCACACCGAAGTACTCGATGAACTCCCGGACCCCGGCCAGGTCGTCGACCACCTTGTAGTCCGGGCTGGTCGGCAGGCCCCAGGACTCGAGGGCGGCGTACGCCTCGGACTGGGTGGCCGGCTCGAAGCCCTTGCGGGCGCCGAGCCCGTGCACGACCAGCCGCAGCGGACGGGAGGCCGTCACGCGCGGGTCCTTCTGCCGCAGCGAGCCGGCCGCGGTGTTCCGCGGGTTGGCGAACGGCGCTTTGCCCGCGGCCACCAGCGAGGCATTGAGCTCGGCGAACCCGGCTACCGGGAAGTAGACCTCGCCGCGCACCTCGAGCAGGTCGGGCACCGGGAACCGCTGGTCGGTCTGCGCGAGATCGTCGGGTACGCCGGCGAGGGTGCGGACGTTCGGCGTGACGTCCTCGCCGGTTCGCCCATCACCCCTGGTGGCCGCGCGGAGCAGCCGGCCGCGCTCGTAGACCAGGTCGATGGCCAGCCCGTCGTGCTTGACCTCGCAGAGCCAGCGCAGGGCAGCTCCACCGTCGGCGGCGCCGAGGTCCCGCAGGACCCGCTCGGCCCAGGCGTCGAGCTCGCCGTGGTCGAAGACGTTGTCGAGGCTGAGCAGCCGCTCCAGGTGCTCGACCGGGGTGAACTGCGTGGAGTACGTGCCGCCGACACGCAGGGTCGGCGAGTCCGGCGTACGTAGCGAGGGGTACGCCTCCTCGAGCGCCTCCAGCTCGCGCAGCAGCCGGTCGTAGTCGCCGTCGCTGGTCGTCGGCGCGTCGAGGACGTAGTAGCGGTACTGGTGCTCGTCGACGACCTTGGCCAGCTCGATGGCTTGCTCGCGCGCCTCGACGGGTACGCCGTCGACGAGCACGCCGTCCACCGGCACACCGGGTTCCTGATCAACCACGGGGACCCTCCGGGTCGTCGGTCAGCAGTCGGGCCACCTCTGCGCACCGTCGGAGCGCGGCCCTGGCCGCGTCGGGCGAAACCTCGGCGAGCCCGCAGGTCGGCGTCACCACGACCGAGGCCAGCTGCTCGGGCGGCTGACCGAGACGGTGCCACAGCCCGCGCAGCGGGATGGCTGACGCCTCCGCCTCGACGGTGGGGTCGATGCCCAGCAGCAGCCGGATCCCGGCCTCGACCAGCTCACCGACCGGGTCGTCCTCGTGCTCCGTCAGCAACGTCGCGTCGAGCGAGGCGAAGCCCGAGCCCGAGTCGCGCAGCATCCGGAGCGGAGGTGAGGCGGCGCAGCAGTGGACGCCGACGAGGACCGAGGGCACCGCGTCGGCGGCCGCGCGCAGCACGCCCTGCACCTCTTGGATGTCGACGGCGGCCAGCCTGGTCAGGCCGCTCGGCGTCGGGACCCCGCCCTCGAGCACGAACGGCAGGGCCGGCTCGTCCAGCTGGAGCACGAGACCGGCACCCGGGAGCCGTTTGGCCACCTCGGCCACGTGGTCGGTCACCGCCTGGGCGTACGCCTGGTGCAGGTCACGCGTGGCCCCGCGGTCGGCCAGCAGCTTGCGTCCGCTGCGCAGCTCGACGGTGGCGGCCAGGGTCCATGGCCCGCAGAGCTGGACCTTGAGCGGACCGGTCCAGCCCTCGGCGAGCTCTTCGATCGCGTCGAGGTCCTCGCCGAGCAGTGACACGCCCCGCCGGGAGTCGTGCCCCGCGCGGTCGGCCAGCGCCCACCCGGTCGGACCCCACTGGGCCGGGAAGTCGGGCAGCAGCGCCAGGGCGCGGCCGGTCATCTCGGCCCCGGGTCCGCGGGCGGGCAGCTCGGGCAGGTGCAGGAGATCCGGCAGCTCGTCGATCATCAGCTGGACCGCAGCGCGGATCGAGGTGCCCGGGAGCGAACCGATTCCGGTGGCCGCACCCAGCGGGAGCCGCGCGGCCTGCGCAGCTGGGGACGGGGCGGGGCTGGGCACGCTGGCAGCCTAGTGAGCGGCGCCGACGGTCGCCGACCCGATGACGCGGGTGCCGTCGTACAGCACGACTGCCTGGCCCGGGGCGATGCCGTAGGCGGGTACGGCGAGCTGCACCACGAGGCCTCCCCCGACCGCCTCGGCCACGGCGGGCAGCTCCTCGCCGTGCGCCCGGAGCTGGGCCCCGCAGGCGAACGCGCCCTGCGGTTCTGGCCCGCACCAGCGCGGCCGCAGCCCTTCGACCGCTGTGACGGCAAGCTCTTCCTGCACCCCGACGGTGACCGTGCGGTCGACCGGTGAGATCGACAGGACGTACCGGGGCCGGCCGTCGGAGGCCGGCCGGTCGATGCGCAGACCCCGGCGCTGCCCGACCGTGAACGCGAAGGCGCCCTCGTGCGTACCCAGGACTGCGCCGTCGGTGTCGACGATGTCTCCGGGCGCCGCGCCGATCGCCCGGGTGAGAAAGCCTGCGGTGTCGCCGTCGGAGATGAAGCAGATGTCGTGGCTGTCCGGCTTCTCGGCCACGGCCAGCCCGCGGGATGCGGCCTCGACGCGTACGTCGTCCTTGCGGCTGTCCCCGAGCGGGAAGAGCGCGCCGGCCAGCTGGTCCGCCGTCAGCACACCGAGGACGTACGACTGGTCCTTGCCTGGGTCGACGGCGCGGTGCATCTGGCGCCCGTCGGGGCCGTCGACGAGCCGGGCGTAGTGACCCGTGCAGACGGCGTCGAAACCCAGGGCGAGCGCTCGGTCCAGGACGGCGGCGAACTTGATCCGCTCGTTGCAGCGCAGGCA
>JANMWN010000034.1:0-32565 GCA_031394045.1 Sporichthyaceae bacterium | reverse complement strand
CAACGGGTCGGACGTCGACATGACCGCGGCGATCGAGGCCCAGGTCGAGCGGTTCGCGCCAGGCTTCCGCGACCGGGTGCTAGCCAGGCACGTCATGGGCCCGGCTGCCCTGGAGGCGCACAACGCCAACGAGGTCGGGGGTGACATCGGCGGCGGGTCGGCCGACTGGCGACAGCTGCTCGCCCGCCCGGTGCTGTCGAGAAACCCTTGGGCCACACCACTTCCCGGGCTCTGGCTCTGCTCGGCGTCGACCCCTCCCGGCGGTGGCGTGCACGGGATGGGCGGCTGGCACGCGGCCCGAGCGTTGCTCAGCAGGGGCGAGCGAGGCTGACGAAGCTGCGGCCGCCGAGGCGCCAGCGCTCGACCGTACGCAGGCCGACGCCGATGGCCACACCCTCGATGGTGTCGGCGCCGAGGCGGGCCCAGGGGAACGAGCTGCTGACCTCGCCCTCGTGGTTCTCGACTCGAAGGTGCGCGCGGTCGTCGGCCTCGTCGTCGGCGTCGGCCTCGACCAGGGCGAGCCCGTCTGGGGCCAGCAGCTCACAGATCCGGCGCAGCAGCCGCTCGGGGCAACCGCCGATCCCCACGTTCTCGTCGAGCAGGAGGACACGGTGCCACCGACCCTCGCCGGGCAGCGGCTGGAACACCGACCGCTGCAGCACGGTCGCGCCGGCCGAGCGCGCGACGGCAACAGCCCCCGGAGCCACGTCGACACCGAGTGCCGGCAGGCCGCGAGCCATCAGCGCCGACACGAAGCGGGCCGGGCCGCAGCCGACGTCGAGGGTCGGGCCAGAGCAGCGGTCGACCAGGTCGGCGTCGACGGTGTCGGCGGGTCCGCGGTACCGCGCGAGGTCGACCGGCCTGCGGCTGCCGTCGCGGTGGACGTACCTGAGCGGATGGCCGTGCATCAACGCGCTGCCGTACATGGCGATGGCAGGCGTCATGGCTCCGACGCTAAGGGTGACGGCCGGAACGTGCGCGGTCGAGCACCTTACAATCCCCTGACGTGGCCCCTCCCGACGCGCTCGCCTTGACGGTGACCGTTAGCGTCGGGGCATGCGGATCCTTGTGACCGGCGGCGGCGGCTTCATCGGTTCGCACGTGGTCGAGGCGTGCCTCGAGGCCGGCCACGACGTACGCGTCCTCGACCTTGCCGTCGACGGGAGCGACGTGCGCGATGCCGACGCCTGCGACGCGGCCCTCGCCGGTGTCGACGCGGTCGCGCACCAGGCGGCCAAGGTCGGGCTCGGTGTCGACCTCGACGACCTGCCCGACTATGCCTCCCACAACGACCTCGGCACCGCCGTCCTGCTCGCCTCCATGGCGCGCCTTGGGATCGGTCGCCTCGTGCTCGCGTCGTCGATGGTCGTCTACGGCGAGGGCGCGTACTCGTGTGCCACCCACGGGTCCGTGGCCCCCGGTCCCCGCCGGGTCGAGGACCTCGAGGCCGGCCGCTTCGAGCCGCCCTGTCCCCACTGTCGCGCCGCGCTGCAGCCCGAGCTGGTGGGCGAGGACGCCCGGCTCGACCCGCGGAACACGTACGCAGCGACCAAGGTGGCGCAGGAGCACCTGGCCTCGGCCTGGGCGCGGGGGACCGGGGGGACCGTGTGCGCCCTTCGCTACCACAACGTGTACGGCCCGCGGATGCCTCGGGACACCCCGTACGCCGGCGTCGCCTCGCTGTTCCGGTCGGCGCTCGCGCGCGGCGAGGCGCCGACGGTGTTCGAGGACGGTGGTCAGCGCCGCGACTTCGTCCACGTGACGGACGTGGCTGCGGCCAACCTAGTGGCGCTGACCGCGACATCCGAGCCAGGAACGTTGCGTGCGTACAACGTCGGGAGCGGCACCCCGCACACCGTCGGCGAGATGGCGTCGGCACTGGCGGCAGCGTCCGGCGGTCCGCGACCTGTTGTCACGGGCGACTTCCGGCTCGGCGACGTACGCCACGTGACCGCGTCGTCCGAGCGGCTCGTCGACGAGCTCGGCTGGAAGCCGTCGATGGGCTTCGACGAAGGCATGACCGCCTTCGCGACCGACCCGCTGAGGGGCGACCAGCCGTGACCGTCGACCGACCCCTGGTCGACGTGATCTTGCCCTGCCTGGACGAGGCGGGCGCGCTGCCCTGGGTCCTGCGCCGGCTGCCCGACGGCTACCGCGCGATCGTCGTCGACAACGGCTGCACCGACGGCTCGGCCGAGCTGGCCGCCTCGCTCGGCGCCTTCGTGGTGACGGAGGGGCGCCGTGGCTACGGCGCCGCCTGCCACGCCGGCCTCGTCGCCGCGACCGCGCCGGTCGTGGCCTTCGCCGACTGCGACTCGTCGTTGGACCTGGCACAGCTGCCGCGCGTCGTCGACCCGGTCGCCGATGGCAGCGCCGACCTGATGCTGTGCCGCCGCTGCCCCACCGAGCGCGGCGCCTGGCCGGTGCACGCGCGCTGGGCCAACTGGGAGCTGGCCCGGCGGGTCCGGCGGCGAACCGGGCTCCCGCTCCGCGACCTCGGTCCGATGCGAGCGGCCCGGCGCGAGGGCTTGGTTGCCCTCGGCATCGTCGACCGGCGCAGCGGCTACCCGTTGGAGACCTTGGTACGAGCCGCCGACGCTGGCTGGCGGATCCGCGAGGTCGACGTCGACTACCTGCCGCGTACCGGACGGTCCAAGGTGACGGGTACGTGGCGTGGCACCGCCCAGGCCGTGTCCGACATGAGCAAGGTGCTCGCCCGATGAGCCCGATGAGCCCGATGAGCCCGCAGACCACGCTGATCGTGCTGGCCAAGGCGCCGCGGGCCGGTCTGGTCAAGACGCGTTTGTCGCCGGAGTACTCGCCCGAAGAGGCCGCATCCCTCGCCGAGGCGTCGCTTGCCGACACCCTCGACGTCGTCGAGTCGACACCGGCGGCCCGGCGGTTGCTGGTCCTTTCCGGCCCGGCCGCCGGATGGCAGCGCCGCGGTGTCGAGGTGGTGGCCCAGCAGGGTCGCGGGCTCGACGAGCGGCTCGCGTACGCCTTCTCGCTGGTCAGCGGTCCTGCGCTGCTGGTCGGGATGGACACCCCGCAGGTGACGCCCGGGCTGCTCGACGTCGGCTGGGACGGCGTCGACGCGTGGTTCGGCCCGGCCGGCGACGGCGGGTTCTGGGCGCTCGGCTTTGCGGTGCCGCCGGACCCGCGCCTGCTGCTCGGCGTACCCATGTCGCGCGACGACACCGGAGCCCGTCAGCGCGAGCGCCTCGTGGCGGCCGGGCTGCGGGTCGGCGACCTGCCGGAGCTCACGGACTTCGACACCCCGTCGGACATCGCGATCGTGGCAGCGCTGGCTCCGCACGGTCGCTTCGCGCGGCGGGCGGCCGAGCTGGCGGTGCACCGGTGAAGCCGCGCGGAGCCACCGTGCTCTCGGCCGGCGCCGGCCTGCTGCTGATCGGGCTCACCGCCGGCTCGCTCGCCGCCGGGACGCGGGACCACAACCCCGCGACCGTCTTCTGGCTGGTCGCGGCGAGCTGGGTGGTCTTCGGCTGCGCGATGCCGCTGCTGCGCGAGGTGCCTGCCCACCTGGTGCTGCGCCTCGTGATCGGTGTGGGGGTCGCGCTCCAGGCCGTGGCAGTGCTGTGGTTGCCGCGTACCTCCTCCGACGTGTACCGGTACGCGTGGGACGGGCACGTGGGCAACAGCGGCATCGATCCCTACGCGTACGCGCCCTCGGCCCCGCAGCTGGACGGGATCCGGCTGTCGTGGCTGTTCCCGCCGGGGCAGCCGCCGCTGATCAACCGGCCGGACGCGCCGACGATCTACCCGCCGGTGAGCCAGCTGTGGTTCCGGCTGATCGACGCGCTGACGCCGGACGCGTGGGGGATCCGGCCGTTCCAGGTCGCGGCCGCCCTCGTCGCTGTCCTCGGGACCCTGCTGTTGGTCCGCATCCTGCGGTCGGCCGGTCGCGACCCTCGCTGGGCCGCCCTGTGGGCCTGGTGCCCGCTCGTCGTCCTCGAGTGCGGCAACAACGCCCACGTCGACGGGCTGGGCGCGGTGCTCACGCTGACCGCGATCTCGCTGGTCGTCCGTCGCCGGCACCTGCTCGGCGGCCTGGTGCTCGGAGCCGCGATCGGGGTCAAGCTGATCCCCGGGATCGTCGCCCCTGCGCTGCTGCGCAGCCGTCCCTGGGTCGTGCTTCCCGCAGCGGCCGGGCTGCTCGCGCTGACGTACGTCCCGCACGTGCTCGGCGTCGGGCGCTCGGTGATCGGGTACCTGCCGGGCTACCTCGGCGAGGAGGGGTACGACAACGGCGACCGGTTCGCCCTCCTGCACCGGGTGCTGCCGCAGAGCTGGACGCCGTTCGTCGCTGTCGCCATCGCGCTCGCGACTGCTGTCCTGGTCTACCTGCGCGGCGACCCGGAGCTGCCATGGGTGGGGGCCGCCACGCTGGTGGGGGTCGCGCTGCTGATCGCTACGCCGACGTACCCGTGGTACGCCCTGCTCCTGGCCGGGCTGGCGGTGGCCGCGGCCCGACCCGAGTGGCTCGTGGTCTGCGCGGCCGGCTACCTGCCGTACCTCGGTGGGTGGACCGGCTGGTCCGGTGGCGTGCTGCAGCAGGTGGGATACGGGGCTGCCCTGGTAGTGGTGCTGGTCGTGAACGCGCGGTTCCGGAGCTGGCGGCAGTCAGGGGTTGTGCAGCCGGTTGCGGAACAGCGCGCGAACGAAGACGCTGGCGACGGCCTGCCGCTCCGCGTCGCGCCAGGTCGATAGCCCGTCCTTGTCGACTGTGTTGTCGTCGACTGTGTCGTCGACGATGGCGAAGGCGTCCAAGCCGGCCTGGCGGCGAAACCACACCCGGCTGGCGCGTGACGAGCGCGAGCTCGAGACCAGAGCCCAGCCGACGAAGATCAGCGGCAGCAGGAACGGGACGATCGAGAGCAGGGTGCTGCCGCCCAGCCGGCCGACCAGCCAGCAGGCCAGGCCTGCCACGACGATCAGCACCAGCGCGTCGGCGCTGGCGAAGACCGCTCGCCAGAACGCAGGGTCGCGACGGAAGGGGTCGGCCACCGGCTCGGCCCATGTCGGCAGCGTCTCGAGGTTCACCCGATCGTTGTCGGCAGTGCCGAGGCCGATCTTGCGCGCAGGCCGAGGAGCTACGCCCGATCGGCCGTAGCGACTACTGTCCGAAGTCAGGCAGTCTCGAAGGGTCAGTCGCGCTCGCCGGTCGGTTACGGGTGGCGTGTCCCTCCGGCGCCAGCCGTGGATGCCCGTGATGGCCGTCTACCATCGCGAGTGGTCTGAACGGTCCGTACGTCGGTTCTGCTCCCGGGGGTTCGGTTGTCCAGCTCGACTCGCTCCACCTCACGTCGGCGCACGATCGTCGCGGCATCAGCCGTGCTCGCGCTGCCGCTCGCTGTCCTGGTTGCCCTGCCGGCCGGTGCTGCCGGCGCCGCGACCGGCTCCGCCGGCGTCCGGGGCGCCCAGGGGGCAGTCGGCAGTACCCACCGCATCGTCGTTGGCGCGACCGCCGCCGCCGTGGCCGCCGCAGTCGCACACGAGGGCACCGTCGCACCCGCCGGCTCGCAGACCGTCAGCGCCATCGTCTCGCTGACCCCGCCTGCCGGGTCGGACGCCGCGATGGCCCGTCTCGCAGCCGGGCCCAGGGCGCTGACCGAGGTTGCGAGGGCGGTTCGTGTCGCCGAGCTGACCAGGCTCGCGCCGGCCGCCGCCGGCCGCGCCATGGTCCTCGCCTGGGCCGCGGCGCACGGGCTCACCGTCACCCGGGCCGGGTCGTGGGACGTCACGGTCAGTGGATCCGCCGCTGCGATGGCCAGCGCCTTCGCCACCCAGCTCGTCGCTGCCCCGTCGCGATTCGCACCTGGTGGACCGGCGCGCTACCTGCGCGCGGCGACCGCCCCCACGGTCCCTGCCGCCCTGCGCACCGTTGCGCGCGCCGTGGTCGGTCTGGACAACCGGCCGATCTACGCCCCGCGCGCCCACCCGGCGTTCGTGCTCGGCGACGCCGGCTTCATCCCGGACCAGGTCCGCGACGCGTACGCCGCCCCCAGCGACCCAGCGGCCGGCGCCGGCATCACGGTGGCCAGCGTGCAGTTCTCCGGCTTCGACTCGGCCGACCTGGTCAACTACGCCCTCGCGGCCGACACCCCGCTGTTCGCGGGTCAGCTGACCACGGTGTCCGTCGACGGCGCCGACCCGACGCTGATCGATGGCAACGGGGGAGACGTCGAGGTCTCGCTCGACACCGAGGCCTTGCTCGCCGTGGCTCCGATGGCCCGCCAGCGCGCCTACTTCGCCCCGAACACCACGGCGGGCTCGGTCGACGCGTACGCCAAGATGGCCGACGACGCGGTGGCCGGCAAGATCCAGGTCGTCTCCTCGTCGTGGGGGCACTGCGAGGCCGACCTCGACGTCAACGAGGGGACGTTGGTACGCACCCAGATCCAGCGGCTGGTCGCTGCGGGCGCCACGATGTCCGCGTCCAGCGGCGACAACGGCTCGACCGACTGTCCCCTCGTGACGGGCAGCAACCAGGTCGACTTCCCGACCAGCGTGCCCGAGGTCGTCTCGGTGGGCGGCACCACGCTGACCAACGGGTACCAGACCGCGTGGGGCGGGTCCGGTGGCGGCGTCAGCACGATCTACGCCCAGCCCGCGTACCAGTCCGCCCTGTCGGGGACCAAGCGCCGGGTGCCCGACGTGGCGCTGCTCGCCGACCCCAGCACCCCGTTCGCGATCGTGCACGGGCAGTTCTTCGGCTCGGTCGGCGGCACCAGCCTGGCCTCGCCGGTCTTCGCCGGCCTGCTGGCCGCCGCGCTGTCCGAGAACGGCCGCACCACCGGCCTGGGTGACATCCACACCGATCTCTACAACGCGCCGGACAGTGCCTTCCAGGACGTCATCTCCGGCGACAACGGCTTCGCCGCAGGCGTCGGGTACGACAACGTCACCGGCCTCGGCGCCCCCCGCTTCGGGGCGCTTGCTGCCGCGCTCGGGATCCCGGCCCTCGCCCGCGCCACCTACCACCCGATCGACCCGACCCGGATCGCCGACACCCGCAACGGCACCGGCGTGCCGCTGGCCAAGGTCGGCGCCGGGCACACCATCACCGTCGCGCTGTCGAGCTCGGCGCCCGGCGTACCCGCCAGCGGCATCACGGCGGCCGTCGTCAACGTGACCGCGGTCGGCGCCAGCGCGTCGACGTACCTCTCGGTCTACCCCACGGGGGCGGTCGGTGGCTCGAGCAGCTCCGCGGTCAACGTGGCACCGGGCGTACCCATCCCAAACCTGGTGATGGTCAAGGCGAACGCGGCCGGCAACATCACCGTCTACAACTCGGCCGGCACGGTCGACGTCCTCGTCGACCTCGAGGGCTACTTCGCCCGCGACAGCAACGACCTGTTCACGGCGCAGTCGCCGACGCGGATCCTCGACACGCGAGCGGGTACGGGCGCGCCGTTGGCCAAGGTCGGACCGGCGGGGAGCATCACCCTGCACGTCGCCGGCGCCGGAGGCCTGCCCGCGTCGGGCATCGACGCCGTGACCCTCAACGTCACCGCGGTCGGGGCCTCGACCACGACGTACGTCTCGGCGTTCCCGACCGGCTTCGCGGGCGGCCCGCTCTCGTCCAACCTCAACGTCGCCAGGTCCAGGGCGGTCGCCAACCTGGTGATCACCAAGGTCTCGCCGGCCGGCGACGTCACGCTCTACAACTCGGCGGGCACGGTCGACCTGATCGCGGACGTCGCCGGCTACTACGGCGCCGGGAGCGGTCTCTCGCTGGCGCCGATCGCGCCGGTCCGGGTCGTCGACAGCCGGGGCGGCGCCGCCCTGGGCCCCGCGGCCGCGCGCCCGTACCTCGTTGCCGCCAGCGGCACCCGCCCGGGTGCCGTGGTGCTCAACCTGGCTGGGGTCCAGCCGACCAACGTGACCTATCTCAGCCTGTTCCCGGTGAACGTGAGCAAGGCGGTCGGCAAGCTCAGCTCGGCGCTCAACCTCGGGCCGGGCGGCGTGCGCGCCAACCTCGCCACCACGGCGATCGCGGCCGGCAACCCCGTGCGGGAGCAGGTCTACAACTCGGTGGGGACGATCGACGTGCTCGCCGACGTGGCGGGGTACTTCTCCGGTCAGGCGGTCCTGCTGCCGCAGACGTCAGTGACGCTCTCGGCGCCCTCGACAGCGACCAGCAGCACGATGGTGACGTTCTCGGCCTCCGCGAGCACAGCTGGGCCGTCGGTGGCCTCGCTCGCCCCAGGCGCGGTCGTCACCTTCGTCCAGCCTGGTGTGCTCAACTCGCTGGCGACAGTGACCATCGCCGGGAACGGCTCGGCGTCATTCTCGACCAGCTCGTTGTCGATCGGCACGCACACGGTCTACGCCGTGGTCGCGAGCCATGACGGGATCGCCGGCAGCACGTCGGCGCCCGTCACGATCACGATTACTCCCTAACTGGCACTGACGGGTCCTGACCCGGAGTGACCGGTCGGTGACAAAGACCGACCGAACGGCTGGGCTGTGATTCGTACCCCGAGGAGGCATGCTGACCGCTCGGGCACATCGTGGAGGGAAATCCTGCAATGAAGCTGAGTTCGAGGCGCACGTTCGCCGTCGGAGCTGTCATCGGTTCGATCGTCGTCGCGGGACTGGTGTCCACCACCCCCGCGATCGCCGCAGTACCGGCCGTCGTGTCAGGGGACTCGTTCTCTGCGCTGGCGGTCCCGACCCGCATCCTCGACACGCGTACGGGCCTCGGCGTGCCCGGCTCGGTCGCGGCCCCGATCGGAGCAGACTCCACGGTCACCCTCCACGTCGCCGGCGTTGCCGGCGTCCCTGACCCGGTCGACGCCGTTGTCCTCAACGTGACGGCTGTTGCGCCGACCAAGGCCACCTTCGTCTCGGTCTACCCGGCTGACGTGACCAGGCCGGCGGTCAGCAACATCAACCTCCCCGCGGGCGCGGTCGTGCCCAACCTCGTCACCGTCAAGGTCTCGCCGTCCGGCGACGTCACGCTCTACAACTCCGCGGGCTCGGTCCACCTGCTCGCCGACGTGACCGGCTTCTACGACTCCACCGCCACCGACACGTTCACCCCGATGGCACCACTCCGGCTCCTCGACACCCGCGACGGCACCGGCGTGATCGGTGGTCCGTCACCCGTCGGTCCTGGCGCAACCATCGACGTCAAGGTCGCGAGCTCGTTCACCATCCCGGCCAACGCCGACGCCGTGGTCCTCAACGTGACCGCGGTCGGGGCCACGAGCAACACGTACGTGCAGGTCTACCCGAAGCCGGCCACCACGACGCCGCCGCCCACGGTCAGCAACCTCAACGTCAAGCCGCACACCGCCGTGGCCAACCTGGTCACGGTCGGCATCGGAGACGCTGGAGACATTCGGCTGCGCAACGCGAACGGCTCGGTCGAGCTGATCGCTGACGTGGCCGGCTACTTCTCCACCGACGCGAGCGGCTCGCTGTTCACGCCCATCACGCCGACCCGGATCCTCGACAGCCGTACCGGGTCGACATTCGGGCCGGGTGGAGCAGAAGACCTGCTCATCGGTGACGGCGCACCGGTGCCAGCCACGGCAACCGCCGCGCTCTTCAACCTGACTGCTGTCGCGCCGAGCCTGCCCAGCTACCTGCAGGCCTACCCCACCCCGGCCAGCGGGCACGTGTTCCCCGGTGTCAGCAACCTCAACGTCGCGGCCGGGGAGACCAGGGCCAACCTGGTGTCGTCCATGATCGGCGCGGGTGCCGACGTACGTGTGCGCAACCAGGCAGGTAAGACCGGCGTGCTCGTCGACCTGTCCGGCTACTACACCAGCACCGCTGGTGTCGACCACGGGACTGCTCCCACCGACGGACCGCCGAGGGTGGGCGTGTCGATCAGTGCGACGCTGAACAGCGTGCACCCAGGCCAGTTCGGCCACGTGATCGTGACCTACACGACCAACGTCGACACGAACCCGTTCAGCCTGGCAGCGTACTTCCGGGCGGGTGTCACGAAGATCCCCAACCTCACCACCGTGGCTGGCGTACCAGGATCGACCAGCATCGGGGTCCAGGCGGCCCCGATCGGGGTTGTGGTGCCGATCGTGCTCACTGCTGTCAGTGCCGACCTCGGGGCGACGGCGCAGTCCGTCCTGACCTTCGTACCGGTCCCGCTCACCTGCCACGCGGCTGCTGTGCCGGCCAACCCGGCGCAGCACGGCAACGTCGACATCGTCGTGGGCACCCTGCCTGGGGCGAACATCACGGCGGTCTTCCACGGCAACGTCTCGACGTTCACACAGAACTCGAAGGCGGACATCCTCGGTCGGGGTGACGTGGTCCGCAACATCGGCGGAGCCAAGATCGGCTTCCGGGTCATCGTCACGGTGACGGTGTCGCTGGGTACCAACACGGCGACCTGCTCCACCGCCTATACGCCCATCGCCTAGGTCGCGCGGGTGAACGTATGAACCTTTCGTCTATCAAGGTTCATACGTTCACCTCATGCGCTGCAACGCTTTCGTCCATAGGTTCATGACCTACGGTTCCGCTCGGGAGGATCAGCACAGTGATTGCACGACGTACGGGGGCGCCTCGCTCGCTCCTTGCTGGACTGGTCGTCAGCGCCATCGCGGCGAGCCTGCTCGTCGTGGGTGCAGGAGCTGCGAGTGCGACATCGGGCCTGGCCGACCTCACCGACCACACCTACCAGGCCAACGGCCGGGTCGCGGCGATCCTGCCGATCGGCAACGTCCTGTACCTCGCGGGCTCGTTCACCTCGATGCGTCCGTACAACGCTCCGGCCGGTACGGGTGAGGTGGCCCGCAACTTCCTTGCCGCCGTCGACCGCGACACCGGCCAGCTGCTGCAGTGGAACCCTGGTGCCAACAAGGAGGCCTACTCCCTCGCCGCGTCCCCGGACGGCTCGATCATCTACGTCGGTGGCCTGTTCACCCAGGTCGCTGGCATCGCGCGAGCCAAGGTCGCGGCGCTGAGCACCGCAACCGGCGCACTCTTGCCCTGGGCCCCCACCGCCGACAACAAGGTCAACGCGATCGCTGTCACGTCCAACCGGATCTACCTGGGCGGCACCTTCACCACCGTCAACGGCCAGCCGCGGGCCAGCCTCGCCTCCGTCGACACCGCAGGCGTCCTCGACACCGGCTGGACCCCGGCGCCCGACGACAAGATCCTGGCGATGACGGCGTCGCCCAACGGGTCGACCATCTATGCCGGCGGCGACTTCCTGGCCATCAACGGCGACACCAGGCAGAAGCACTTCGCCGCCCTGTCGGCGACCACCGGAGCGCTGCTGCCGTGGGCGTTGCACCCGGGGTACCCCATCTATGCGATGACCATCAACGGCGCGAACATGTATCTCGGCGGCAACGGGGCCGGCGGCCATGCCTCCGCCTACACGTTGTCGACCGGTGCCCGGCTCTGGGACGACCAGACCGACGGCGGCGTCCAGGGGGTCGCAGTCATCGGCAGCGAGCTCTACGTCGGCGGTCACTTCGACAACATCTGCGATCCCAGCGTCATCGGCACCATCGGGCTCCAGTGTCCCGTCATCCTGGCCGCGCGGCACAAGATCCTGGCTGTGGACGCGGCAACGGGCACCCTGGACCCCTGGGACCCGGGCGCCGACAGCCCGCTCGGAGTCTTCGCGGTGGCCACTTCAGCTGGCCGCCTCCAGATCGGCGGCGACTTCCTCAAGGCCGGGCACTTCCACAACCAGCAGGGCTTCGCGCAGTTCAGCCTGCTGGGCACACCGGTGACGCCCGTTGGCGACGCGTTCGCACCGGTGACCCCGACCAGGATCCTTGACACCCGCTCGGGGCTGGGCCTGGCCGGTGGCGTGGCCGCTCGCGTCGGCGCGGCCAAGTCGATCAAGCTACAGGTCGGGGGAGCAGCTGGGGTTCCGCTCGGCATCGACGCGGTCGTCCTCAACGTGACGGCGGTGGCCCCGACCGCGACGACGTACGTCTCCGCATACCCCGGTGACCTGACCTCGCCGCCCCTGGTGAGCAACATCAACGTGGCTCGCGGCCGGATCGTCCCCAACCTCGTGACGGTCAAGGTCGACGCCACCGGCAAGATCAACCTGTTCAACGCCGTCGGTACGGTCGACCTGCTTGCCGACGTGGCTGGCTACTACTCCTCCACCGCCGTCAACACCTACGCCCCGCTGACTCCGGTGCGGATCCTCGACACCCGGTCGGGTCTCGGCGCCCCGCTGGCGCAGCTGGGCCCCGCGGGGACGACCGACCTGCAGGTGACCGGCGTCGCTGGCATCCCGGCCAACGCCAGCGCGGTCGTCATGAACGTGACGGCCACCGGCGCGACAGCCTCGACCTTCGTGCAGGCCTACCCGACGCCCGCCGGGGCCGGCACACCGCCGACGGTGAGCAACCTCAACATCGTCGCTGGGCGCACCGTGGCCAACCTCGTCACCGTGCAGATCGGTGACTCTGGCCGCGTACGCCTCGGGAACTCGGCCGGATCGGTCGACGTGCTGGCCGACGTCGCCGGGTACTTCTCCAGCGCCACCACCGGCTCGCGCTACACGCCGATCAGCCCGACCCGGCTGCTCGACACGAGGACGTCGCTGGGCGAGGCGGCCGGGCAGACCGGCAAGGTCGGTCCCGGCGGTCTGATCGATCTGCAGCTGACCGGCGCAGCGGCGATGCCCCTCGACGCGACGGCAGCGGTCTTCAACTACACAGCGGTCGCGCCGAAGTCGGCGACCTACGTCCAGGCCTACCCGACGCCTGCGAGCGGGTCCGCCTTCCCGACGGTGAGCACACTCAACCCGCTGCCCGGTGACGTCCTGGCCAACATGGTCTCGGTCTCGATCGGAGCGGGGGGCAAGGTGCGGCTGCGCAACCAGGCCGGCACCGTCGACCTGCTCGCAGACCTCGCCGGCTACTACACCAGCGACGCAGGGGTCAACCACGGGACTGCTCCCGCGGCGCCCAGCGTCAAGGGTGTGACCGCGACCGCGACCGCGACACCGACACACCCGTCCCGCGGGACGACCGTCACCATCAACGTCACGACCGTCGCGGGTGCCACCGTGTCGGGGACAGCGTCCTTCCTCAGCGGGCCTGTCATCGCCACGGCGACCGCGGACGGCACCGGCCTTGCCATCCTGACGTACGCCGTGGGTACGGCAGCTGCGGGCGTGGTCGTCCCGGTCGCCGTCACCGCGACGAGCGCGGACCTCGGCTCCTCCGCATCGACGAAGACCACATTCACGCCGGTGGCCTGACCCGAGGTCAGCCTCCCGGCGGACGGTACGAGATGGCGTGGCCGATGGCGCTGTCGATCTGCTCGGCGGTCAGGAGCTTGGTGGTCGAGACGGTGACGGCGCCGCTGCCGTTCACCGTCATCGCCAGTGCGGCTGCCGCCTCGTCGTCGGGCAGATCCACGACGAGGTAGGCGTCGACGTCACCGAACGCGAAGTGGAACGACTCGAGCTTCCCGCCGAGGCTCTCGATCGTGGACCGGACCGAGTCGACGCGCGACTTGGCGCCCTCGCTGCGGACCCCGTCCATCCCTTGCTTGTGGTAGTTGGCGGCGAACAGGTACTTGGACATGCGTGCCTACCTTTCTGCCCGACGTCCAGCCGGGCTCATGGAGCGGGGTCCGTCAAGAGGACGGTCAGGACTTGTCGCGGCGGATCTCGTCGAGGTTGACGAACCGTGGGGCGCTCTTGCACAGCTCAGCCATCCGGGCGGACATCCGCTGCGTCTCCGGCAGCTCGCTGTTCTCCATCGCGGCCTCGTAGCTCGGGAACTCGACGATGGTGACGTAGCGGTCGGAGTGCTCGCGGTCGCGGCAGACCACGGCCGATGCCGTGGAGCGGCGGCCTTCCGTCGCATCCCGCCACTCGTCCACGAGGGCCTCGATGTCCGAGTCGCGATCCGACTCGAACTCGATCAGCTGGATGAATGTCATGTGATCCTCCCTGACCGCGAATGCGCAGGGTCCCGGCTTACACCCGGTCGGGCCCGACCGCAAGGTCCTGGCGGTCGTGATGCCGTGACAGGAATCCCTGGCCGAAGCTGCCACGGGGCTTCGGTCGGCCGAACCGGGTGATACTTGGCCCGACCGACGACGACGGCGAGCAGCGAGCGGAGCTGAGTTGAGCGTGAGCACCCACGAGGCCGGCCGTGTGGGGCTGCCTCCCGGCGTCCAGGCCTGCCTCTTCGATCTCGACGGGGTGATCACCCAGACCGCGAAGGTCCACGCCGCAGCCTGGAAGCAGATGTTCGACGGCTACCTCGAGGACCGGGCCGAGCGTACGGGCGAGCCGTTCGTGCCGTTCGACGAAGCAGCCGACTACCAGGCCTACGTCGACGGCAAGCCGCGGGCGGACGGTACGCGATCCTTCCTCGAGTCCCGTGGGATCCACCTGCTCGAGGGCGGGCCCGGCGGCGCCGGGGATGCTGTCGACGAGGAGACTGTTCAAGGCCTCGGCAATCGCAAGAACTTGTTGGTACAACAGCTGATCCGGGCTGACGGGGTCGAGGTCTACCCCGGTTCGGTGACCTACGTCCGGGCCGCTCGTGCCGCTGGTCTGGCGACCGCCGTCGTCTCCTCCAGCGCCAACACCCGTGACGTCCTCGTCGCCACCGGGCTGACCGGTCTGTTCGACGTTGTGGTCGACGCGCAGGTCGCCTGGCAGCAGCACCTCGCCGGCAAGCCGGCGCCGGACACCTTCGTCGAGGGAGCCCGGCTGCTGGGCGTCCCCGTGGACCGCTCCGTCGTCTTTGAGGACGCGCTGGCCGGCGTCGAGGCCGGCCGGGCCGGCGGGTTCGGCTGGGTCGTCGGGGTCGACCGGGTGGGTCATGCGGCTGGTCTGGCCGCGCACGGCGCCGACCTCGTTGTGCTCGACCTCGCCGACCTGCTGGTGCCGGTGTGATCGACCATCCGGCCTTCACGGTCGAGCCGTGGTGCCTGCGCGAGACCGAGCTGCTTACCGAGGTCCTGGCCCAGACCGAGTCGGTCTTCGCGCTGTCCAACGGCCATATCGGGGTACGCGCCAACCTGGACGAGGGCGAGCCGCACAGCCTCCCGGGCACCTATCTCGACTCGGTCTACGAGCTGCGGCCGCTGCCCTATGCCGAGGCCGGCTTCGGCTACCCGGAGTCGGGTCAGACGGTCATCAACGTCACCAACGGCAAGCTGATCCGGCTGCTGGTCGACGACGAGCCGTTCGACGTCACGTACGGGGATCTCGAAGCGCACGAGCGGGTGCTCGACTTCCGGGCCGGGACGCTGGAACGTACGGTGCGCTGGACGTCGCCGGCCGGACGTACCGTGCTGGTCCGCTCGACCCGGCTGGTCTCGTTCACGCACCGCTCGATCCTGGCTATCGCGTACGAGGTCGAGGCGGTCGACCACGCCGTCCGCCTCGTGGTGCAGTCCGAGCTCGTGACCAACGAGCAGCTGCCCGAGCAGGCGGCTGACCCACGGGTGGCCGCGGTCCTCGACTCGCCGCTGGTCAGCCAGGAGCACATGGCTCTGGACGGGAGAGTCGCACTCCTGCACAAGACCCGGCAGAGCGAGCTGCTCGTGTCGGCCTCCATGGACCACAGGGTCGAAGCGCCTCAGGGCGCTGGTGTCGAGATGACGTCAGAGTCGGCGCCCGACTTCGGCCGGGTGACCGTCACCGCGAGCCTGCAGCCGGGGGAGCGGCTCCGCATCGTCAAGTACGTCGGGTACGGCTGGTCGTCAGAGCGTTCGATCCCGGCCCTGCGGGACCAGGTGCGAGCCGGGCTGGCTGACGCCGTCCGTACCGGGTGGGACGGTCTCGTCGAGGGCCAGCGCAGCTATCTCGACGAGTTCTGGGCGGCTGCGGACGTCGAGCTGGACGGCGATCCTGAGCTGCAGCAGGCGGTCCGGTTCGGGTTGTTCCACGTCCTGCAGGCCGGCGCTCGCGCCGAACGGCGGCCGATCGCAGCCAAGGGCCTGACCGGTCCCGGCTACGACGGTCACAGCTTCTGGGACACCGAGACCTTCGTCCTCCCGGTACTGACCTACACCGCGCCATGGGCGGCGCGCGACGCCCTGCACTGGCGGCACTCCACCTTGCCGCTCGCCCGAGAGCGGGCCCGGCAGCTCGATCTCGAGGGTGCCGCCTTCCCGTGGCGCACCATCAACGGTGCCGAGTGCTCGGGCTACTGGCCGGCCGGCACGGCCGCCTTCCACGTCAACGCCGACATCGCCGACGCGGTGGTCCGCTACGCCGCCGCGACCGGGGACGACGCCTTCGTGCGCGAGGTCGGCCTGGAGCTGTTGGTCGAGACGGCGCGGCTGTGGCGATCACTCGGGCACCACGACATCCAGGGTCAGTTCCGCATCGACGGCGTCACCGGGCCCGACGAGTACAGCGCCGTCGCTGACAACAACATCTACACGAACCTGATGGCCCAGCAGAACCTCCGGGCGGCGGCGGAGACCGCGCGCGCACATCCGGACACTGCTCGCGCGCTGGGTGTGCACGCCGAGGAGATGGCGACCTGGCGCGACGCCGCCGACAGGGTGGTGCTGCCGTTCGACCGGACGATGGGCGTGCACCAGCAGTCCGAAGGCTTCACCCGGCACCAGGTGTGGGACTTCGCCGGGACCACGGCCGAGCAGTACCCCCTGCTGCTGCACTTCCCCTACTACGACCTCTATCGCAAGCAGGTGGTCAAGCAGGCCGATCTCGTCCTGGCCATGTACCTGCGCGGCGACGCCTTCACGCTCGAGCAGAAGGTGGCCAACTTCGACTACTACGAGCGGCTGACCGTGCGTGACTCCTCCTTGTCGGCGTGCACGCAGTCGGTGCTGGCGGCCGAGGTCGGTCACCTGGCGCTGGCGTACGACTATGTCGCCGAGGCTTCGCTGATGGACCTGGCCGACCTCGAGCACAACACCCGTGACGGCCTGCACCTGGCCTCGCTGGCCGGGGCCTGGATCGCGCTGGTCGCCGGGTTCGGCGGGATGCGTGACCACGGTGGGCAGCTGAGCTTCGCTCCGAGGCTGCCGGACGGGATCACCAGGCTGGCCTTCAAGCTGCGGCGCCGCGAAGGCTGCCTCCACGTCGAGACCGACTCGCACACCGCGACGTACCGGCTGAGCGCCGACGACCCGGCGGCCTCGCTGACGATCACGCACTTCGGCGAGTCCGTGGCGCTCAAGGTCGAGGTGGCCCAGCGGCTGCCCGTCCCCCGTATCGCCTCGCGGCCAAGGCCGCAGCAACCTGCGGGCCGAGCACCGTTCCACCGGCGGGGGACCATGCTCTCCTAGCGGCGACGACGAGTCTCCGGGAATCCCTGCCGGAGCCGCCCGCCTGGCCCTACTGTTGCGCGAGTCAGCCGCCGATCGAGTGTAGGGCCCCTGTGCAGGGCCAGCTTCCGCAGTGCAGCCGTCCTCTCCTCGCTGGCGCTTGTCGCCGGCCTCACCGTCGGGCTGACGTCCGGGGCGAGTGCCGCCACCGGCCGGCCCGCGTCGTCGGGTGGTGCGCTCCAGCTCAAGGTCATGTCGCTCAACATGTTCTACGGCGGGGACGATCTCGACACGTCGACCGGTGGCTTCTGCGCCGTACTCAACGGGTGCACCGACAACCTGCGCCGGATCGAGCAGATGATCCTGGCCACCGGCGCCGACGTGGTGGGCACCCAGGAGGCCGAGCGGAACGACAGCCGGATGGCGCGGGCGATGGGTTGGTACGCCAGCGACCGGGCCCATGTGATCTCGCGCTACCCGATCATCGACCTCCGGACGGCAACGGCGTCTACGTGTTCGTCGAGACCTCGCCGGGCCGAGTGGTCGCGGTCGCGAACGTGCACATGCAGTCGGACCCGTGCGGACCCTTCCTCGTCCGGGATGGAGGCACTGCCGCGCAGCTGAAGACGCTCGAGGACACCGTCCGGCTGCCGGCCATCCAGACCCAGCTCAAGGTGCTGCCTGCCCTTGCTGCGCGCGGGATCCCGGTGTTCCTCACCGGCGACTTCAACAGCCCGTCGTACCTGGACTGGACACCTGCGGTCGCAGCAGTCCGCGCGGACGTCCACTTCCCGTTCGTCTGGCCTCTGAGCAAGGCGCTTGCCGAGGCGGGGATGCGTGACTCGTACCGCGAGGTCTACCCCGACCCGGTCGCCGTGCCTGGCTTCACCTGGACCCCAGGCAGCCCGGAGGCGGACCCGCACGAGGTGTTCGACCGCATCGACTGGGTGCTGCACGCGGGTCCTTCGAAGGCGCTTGCGAGCGCCATCGTCGGTGAGACCGGCGGCGCGACCGTCGGCTACGGCTTCACGCCGTACCCGAGCGACCACCGTGGCGTCGTCTCGACGTTCGCGGTGCGGCCGGCGGCGGCACCTGTCCTGGTCGCGGTCTCCACCCGGCGGCTCTACAGCGGTGACCCGCTGACCGTCACGTTCCATGCACCGGGGCGGGCCGGTGAGCGGGTCGGCCTCGTCCGGCACGGCGGCAGCACGGTCCTGCGCGCTGTGGGCACCGGGGCCGGGGCGCCTGCGGACGGCTCGTTAGTGCTCTCCACGACGGGTCTGGCCACCGGTCGCTACGACGCGGTCCTCGTAACGGCCGACGGCGAGGCGCTGTCTACCAGCACCTCGCTCTGGGTCTATCCGCAGGGCACCAAACCACGCGTGAGCACCGACCGGTCGTCCTACCGCGTCGGGCAGCCGATCGGTGTCAGCTGGGCCGCGGCACCCGGCATGGCGCTCGACTGGATCGGCGTCTTCCGCTGCTACCCCGGCGGTTGCGCGGGCAACGGCGGGTACCTCATGTACTGGTACACCAGCACCCGGGTCCAGGGGCAAGGGGTGATCGGGCCGGGCAAGGCCACCCAGGCCGGGAACGAGTCCTGGCCGCTCCCGGCCGGTGAGTACGTCGTCCGGCTGCTGCCTGACGACGGGTACGTCTCGGTCGCAGTCTCGGAGCGGTTCACCATCAGCGGTTCGTAGGTCCGCGGCTCAGCCGTCCCGTTCTGTGTCTGATCGAACACAGAACCATGTCCTTGCGGCGTACGGGGGAACGACCGTAAGAACGATGGTTGCGCTGACCGTCGTACGAGGACAATCGGCCGCATGACGGCCATGGCGCAGGCCGGCTCGCAGGAGCCGGTGGTCCTCGTGCACGATCTCACCGACCCGCCAGGGGGCCGGTCCTGGCTGCTCGTCGCCCAGTCGGTCGACGGCCTCCGGCGAGCCGCGGGGGCGACCAGCGCCCGCCTGACCTGCCACCTCGTGGTGGGGGCGCCCCCCGTCCGCGTCTCGACTGCTCTGGCCTCGGCTGCCGACGCGTGGGCCGCGCGACTGCCCGAGCTGCCAGACCAGCTGGAGCCCTGGCTGGGCGAGCGCCTCGTGGGGGACCTGCTGGCCGCCGCTGGCGTCCAGGTGGCCAGCGACTGCGAGCTCGCCGGCCCTGCCGACGCCTACGCCTCCGACGCCTACTCCGCACAGGAGCGCGCTGCCACGACTGCGGTCCTGGCCGCCGTCGACGTCCTGCTTCCTGCCCCCGTGGTCGTCGTGGAGGAGATCCTGGCGCCTGGTGGAGCGGGGCGGTGGATGTGCTGGGCGCGCCGCGAGGTCCACGGTCGTGCGCCGCACCCGCGCCCCTCGACAGCCGCGGCCGACCAGGTGACGATCGACGAAGCGATCGCGACTGCCCTGCATGCCGCCGCGAGCCGTCCCGGTGCTCGCGGACCCGTCGTGGCTCGACTGACCGACCCGGGAGAGACCGCCCTGGCTGCTGCCCGCTTGGAGCAGACGTCCGTGGTCGCGAAGCCCGGCTCGATCGTCCCCGTGGTGCTTCCGCCGAGACCGCACCGCATCGCCGATGTCGTGGAGCGTCAGCAGCGGGCGGCGTGGGACGGCACGGTCAAGTGGGGCAACACCTGGACCCTCGAGCTGACCCGCCGGCTGCACGACCACCTCAAGCTGAGCGACGACTTCCAGGTCCTCACCACGGTCAGCGGTACGGCAGCACTACGGATGGCGTACGAGATAGTGGTCCCTGACGTGCAGCCAGGGGACATCGCGGTCGTACCCTCGTTCACCTTCGCCGCCACCGGAGAGTCCTTGCGGCAGATGGGCTTCTCGCTGCGGTTCGTCGACGTCGACCCCGTCACCTGGACGATGGACCCGGATCGGCTGCGTGCGGCGCTGGCCGACGGACGGCCGCGCCTGATCGTCGTGGTCGACTCGCTGGGCGTGCCTGCAGCTCACGACGTGATCGCAGAGATCGCCCGAGAGCACGGGGTGCCGGTGGTCGCCGACAGTGCGCCGTCGCTGGGATCGCTCTACCGCGGCCGCCCCCTGGGGATGCAGCAGGCCGCCCACGCGTACTCGCTGTCGTTCGCCAAGACAGTGACGGCCGGAGGAGCCGGGGGAGCCCTCGTGCTCCCGGCCGATGCCAAGGTGGCCGAGGGCCGCAACTGGTGGCGGTCGTCGTCGATGGGTGAGGTGCACGCGGTGTTCGCGCTCGACCAGCTCGACCGGGTCGAGGACCTGGTCGCGCGCCGTCAGGTGGTCGCCGAGCTGTACGACGAGGTGATCGCCGATCACGGGATCACCCGCCAGCAGGTGGCCCCAGGGGATCGTCACTCCTGGGTCCACTACGTGATCCAGCTCCCGACCTGTTCCGACCGTGACCGCGTGTCGACGGGTCTGGACGCCCACGGAGTGCAGACCAAGCCTTACTACGCGCCGGTGCTGCACGACCCCTCGTGGGGGGACACTTTCGGTGCGGACGCCCATGGCCAGGAGCCGGACAGCCTTGCGGTGACACAAGTCCTGGCGGAGACCACGCTGGCGTTGCCGATGTCGTCCGAGCTGCGTGCCTGCGACATCGAGCAGGTCACCACAGCTCTCGACCGCGTGCTGCAAGGGGTCTGAGCGGTGACCAGCATCGTTCAGGGTCGCCGCGCCGTCGGGCGATGGGCCGGCGTACGGCTTTCGACCTATGACCGGGCCGGCCTGGTCGACGTCGTCACCTCGGCGCTTGAGCGTCGCGAGAAGTTGATGGTGTCCTACCTCAACCCGTTCTACGCGCGGGCGACCGCCGCAGATGCACGGCTAGCCGCAGTCGTCGACTCGTACGACGTAGTGCAGCCGGACGGCTGGGGCGTGGTCTACGGGGCCCGCGCCGCGGGGATCCCGGTGCCGGAGCGAGCCGCGATCGAGGACGTGGAGCGACCGCTGTTCGAGTGGATGGCCGCGCACGGTCACTCCCTCTACCTGTTCGGCTCGCAGCCGGGAATCGCGGTCGAGGCGGCAGCCACGCTCGTACGCAGCTTCCCGGGGCTGGTCATCGCCGGTACCCACCACGGCTGGCTCGACGTCGAGGCCGGCCACCCGGGGACGTTCGACGACGAGGACGCGGCTCGGGTGGCCGCCGACGTCGAGCGCAGCGGTGCCGACCTCGTGATGGTCGGCCTCCCCACCCCGCTCCAGCAGGACTGGGCCGCCCGGTACGGGCCTGGGCTCAGGGCACCCGTTGTCATGACGGCCGGCGCGTACTTCGACAAGCTCGCGGAGAAGCTGGACTGGTACCCGCGCTGGATGGAGACGGCCCGCCTCGGCTGGGCATACCGGGTCTGGCGGGAGCCACGCCGGCTGCTTCCCCGCTACACCGTCGGAATGGCGGCCTTCGCCGTTCTCGTCGCGCGTGAGATCGTCGTCGCGCGTACGGGTCGGCGCAAGCACGGCCACGGCCGATGACCGGTCCGGCGGCGGGCCGAGTCGTCCGCTTCGAGGACGTGGACCTGGTCGATGTTGTCGCGCACGACGGCGCGGGCGCCCTCGCGACGGCCCGGGTGCTCGAACGGCTGCCGGGAGAGCTCGTCACGTTCGTCGACCTGACGGTCATCCCGCCCGGCGTGAGCGTAGGGACCCACACGCACGGGCCTGACGACGAGGAGATCTACGTCGTCATCGACGGCACAGGCACGGTCGAGCTCGACGGACGGGTGACCGAGGTCGGATCGGGAGACGTCATCATCAACCCACCAGGTGGCACCCACGGCCTCGTGGCGACCGGGCAGGTGCCCCTGCGCATGGTCGTGGTCGACGTGGCTCGGGTCAGGCCGCCTGCGTCATCCTGACCCGCCTGACCGCGGCGGCGACGACCTCGTCCGGTACGTCGTCGATGAAGTCGGCCTTGCCGATGCCCACGGGAATGACCAGGTTGAGCGCCCCGCTGCGCTGCCGGCGAGTGAGGGCAAAGCCTTGGCAGACAAGGGTCTCTGAGCACCAGGGCGTCGAGAGGTCGAGACCGAGCATGGTCAGCACCGAGAGGATCGCGTCGCCATCGGTCCGCTCGAGCCGGCCGAGACCGCACGCGATCTCGGTGGAGAGCGCCATGTCGACCGCAACTGCCTCGCCGTGGGTCAGGGCGTAGGCGCACGCCCGCTCGAGCGTCGGGGAGTACGTGTGCCCGAAGTCCATCAGCCGGGGCTGGCGGTGGTCCTCGAAGGGAGTTATGGCCAGCTCGTCGAGCATGCCTGCGACGGCAGATGCGAGGATCCGCTGAGCCGTCAGGGGTGGGGACGCGAACCGGCTGGCCAGCAGCTCGCGGCCGTTGACCTGGATCTCGCGGAACAGGTCGGCGTCGCGGGTGATGCCCACCTTGACGATCTCGGCAAGTCCCGAGCGCATCGCCCGGTCGCCGAGGGTCAGCAGCCAGGATGGATCGCTGATCACCGCCTCGGGGGCGTGGAACGTGCCGAGCCTGTTCTTGGCCCCGTCGAGGTTGACCCCGCCCTTGAGCCCGATCCCCGCGTCGATCTGCCCGACCAGGGTCGTCGGGAGGCAGGCGTACGGCATCCCGCGGTGCAGCTGCGAGGCGGCGACGGTGACGACGTCGCAGACCAGGCCACCACCGAACGCGACGATCAGGTCGTGGCGGCCCAGGCCGGCCTCTTCGGCGCGCTGGCACACCGCAAGGACGGCGGTGGTCGTCTTGCTCCCCTCGTCGAGGGGGAGTACCAGGGTGGTCAGCTCTGCGTCGGCCTCGTGAGCAGCCGCGTCGAAGTGGTCGACGCCGTGCAGCTGCCAGGCTGTTGGCGTGGTCACGATCAGGACGCGACGGTCCTTGAGCAGCGCAAGAAGCTCGGGCGCCGGCGGCCCGCCTGGGCCACCCAGGGCTCCCGTGCAGAACGTCACGGAGTAGCCGCCCTCGTGGGCCCACTCCATCGACATCGTCGTGCGCACGCTGGCAGTCCCCGTTCCCGTAGAGAGCACCTGCCGGCACCCGATGACACCGTTCGATGCCTTCGTTCGCCAATCACGGACATCACCCGGACCGGCCCAGATTTCTTCGTACAGTAGGGCTATGAGCGTGCGAGATCGATCCGCTCGCCGGGATTCCGTCCGTTCGGATGACCCGGTCGTCGTGATCGAGGCGGGGGGCACTTATCTGCGCGCAGCAGTCGCTCACCCGAGCGGCCCAGGCCCCGCACTCCGGGAGCTCACCCCGTCGCGGACAGCGACCGACCGGGATCCGGACCTGGTCCTGAGCCGCACCGTGGAGGCCGTGGTGCGCCTCGGCCTGGCCGCCTGCTCAGGCAGGTGCCCGGCTCGTGCGGTCGTCGCCTGGCCCGGTCCCCTGTCGCCGGAGGGTGCGGTCTACGCCAGCCCGACGGTGGCGGGGCCGACGGGGGGCGGAACCGCAGTCACCTCGATGCTCTCGGCGGGCTGGGGTGGCGCAGCCGTCCTGCTGGTCAACGACCTGACTGCAGCCGGGCTGCGCTTCGTCGCCGACGGATACTCCGACTTCGCCGTCGTCACGGTGGGATCCGGCATCGGGCACAAGGTCTTCGCCGGGGGCCGCCCTGTGGTCGGTCCTCGTGGTCGAGGCGGTGAGCTCGGGCACCTAGTGGTCAGGGAGGGTCCTGGCGCCGAGCCCTGCGACTGCGGCGGCGTTGGTCACCTCGGTGCGCTGGCGTCCGGGCGGGCGATCGTCCGCCGGGTTGCTGCTGCCCGGCAGGTCGTCGACGGGTACGACGACGCAGCCGCGGGTCGAGCGGTCGTCTCGGCTGTCGCCGCTGGTGACCCGGTCGCGATCGAGGTGGTGGCCGACGCGGCCGCCTTGCTGGGTCGCGCGCTGGCCGGCCTGCACGTGGGTGTCGGAGTCGAACGATTCCTGCTCATCGGCGGCTTCGCCTGCGCCGCTGGGGAGGGCTATCGGCGGCAGGTCGTGGCAGCGGCGCGTACGTCGTGCTGGGACCTCGGCCTGGACTGGGACGCAGCGATCAGCATCGAAGGTACCGGTGACGACGTGGCCCTGGGTGGGGCGTGGCTGGCCGCGCGGGACCAGGGCTGGGTGTGAACGGCCCGCTCGTCTTCACGGTCGTGGGGGCTGGTCCGTTCACCGTGGGTCTTGTCGACGCGCTCGCGGCGTCACCAGACGATCTCGGTGCCCGCGTCCGCCCGATCGAGCTGCGCCTTCTGGGTCGGGATGAGGAAACCCTTGCGGCGCTTGAGGTCTACGCCGGGAACCGGCTGGCCGGACCCGTGTCGGCCGGCACCGATCACGGGCTGCTGGACGGCGCTGACGTCGTGCTCGTGCAGGTCCGGCCGGGCGGCGCCGCAGGCCGGATCGCCGACGAGCAGCTCGCCGCGTCGCTGGGTGTCGCGGCTGACGAGAGCCTTGGCCTCGGTGGGCTGCGGACGGTCCTGCGCGGCGCGCCGGTGCTGCGCGGGTTGGCCGCCGAGCTGCTGGTCCGTTGCCCCGACGCACTTGTCCTAGTGCTCACGAACCCCCTGTCCAGCTTCGTGGCCGAGCTGTCGCGGAGCGGTCTGATGGCTGTCGGCTGCTGCGAGCTTCCGACCGTCACCGGCCGGCAGGCTGCGGCAGCACTCGGCCTGGGCGATGGCGAGCTCGGGTGGGACTACTCCGGCCTCAGCCATCGGGGATTTCTGCACGGGCTGCGCGGGCCGGACGGAGCCGAACTGCTGACGGTGCTCGTGGATGCGCTCACCGCCAGCGGCAGCGGGATCGGTGCCGTTGCCGCCGATGAGATCGCCTCGCTCGGTGCGCTCCCCATGAAGTACCACGGCCTGCTGAGGGGTACCTCCTCGGTCCACGGCCGTGCTGTTGCCGTCGACTCGGCACGGAGCGACCTGCGCGCGGAGCTGCTCTCGGCTCCGCGTGCCCGTCCCGAGTCCCTGTCCGCGCGACCCACTCCGTGGTACGACGTGATGGTGGCTCCTGTGCTTCGCGCCCTCGCGGGCGGTGCGGCTGCGCGACTGGTGCTCGACCTGCCCTCCGGCGACGGGCTGGTCCGCGAGGGCTGGGCGGTCGTCGATGCGGGAGGCGTACGCCCGCAGCCGCCTTCGGGTACCGCTGCGCCCGCTTCGGTGGCCGGTCTGGTCGCGCTGTACGAGGCGCAGGAACGGGCCTGGGCGGCGCTTCTGGCCGCTCCCGGGCGCTCCACCCTCACCGCCGCCGTGGCCTGTGATCCGGCCATCCCCGAGGCCGCCGCGGGCGCCGTGGTCGATGCGCTTCTGCCGGAGGCCCTGCAGCTCGCTGATCAGCCCGTGCTGTCCCACTGGTCGGCGACGTAGGCCTGCAGCTCGGCGCAGGTCTGGGCCAGCGGCGTGGTCGGTCGCGCACCTAGCGCCGCCAGCGCTGCGGTGTCCGCGACGATCGTGGGTGCGTCGAAGGGGCGGCGGCCTTCCTCGCGCAGCTCGATGCGCCCGGTGAGCCCCGCTGTCTCGATCATGAGGGTGACCAGGTCGCGCATCACGGTCGCAGTCCCGGAGCCGATATCGACGAGCCCACCCCAGGGCTGGTCGGGCGATTCCTGTTGCTGGGCAACGGCTACGACGGCGCGGGCAGCGTCGTCGACCGAGACCAGGTCCCGCTGGGTCGAGAGGTCGCCGAGCTGCAGCAGGGGCGCGGCACCACGGCGAACCGCCTCGAGCCGGGCGGCGACCTCGGCCGGCAGGTGCCGTGACTGCAGGCCCGGCCCGATCAGGTTGAAGACCCTGGCCACGGCCAGCGGCATGCCGCCGCGAAGCGCCAGTGCGGCCGCGATCTGCTCGCCGGCCCGCTTGCTGATGGCGTACGGGTCAGCAGGCCCGTCGAGCACGGCGGCGAGAGGGTGATCGATGACCGGGCGACCGAGGACCGCCCCGCTCGAGACGAGCACGAACCGGTCGGCCCATCGCTCCCGCAAGCAGCTCTCGACGAGCGACGCGGTGCCAGAGACGTTGGCCTGTACCAGGGCTGCCGTGTCGTCGTCGCGCAGCGCGGCCGCGGAGTGGATCACGACGTGCGGCCGGGCCCGGGAAATCAGGTCGTCGAGCCCTGCCGCGTCGTCGAGCGAGCAGGGGACGTACACGTAGCGCGGGTGCCCATCGATGCCGAGCAACCCCGCCGGCAGTCGGGCCGGCACCTGACGGCCGTCGAGGTCGAGGTGGTGCGAATAGGTGTCAGAAAGCCTAGCCGATCGCCCGAAGCCCACCACCGCGGCGTCCGGCGAGGATGCCAGCCAGTGCCAGGCGATCGAGCGTGCCAGCAGCCCCTGTGCCCCTGACAGCAGCAGCCGGGTGGGCTCTGCCTTCACGGTTGCTGCCGCTTGACCTCGGCCACCATGCCGTCCACTCCTGCGTCCAGGTGGGTGCGCGCGACCCAGCCGAGGGTCGTCTCGGCCAGCGTGGGGTCACCGACGAGCCGGAACGGGTCGGAGGACGCCGGCCGCCGACCGGCCAGGACCTCCTCGCGGGTCGGGTCAGGACCGGCTGCGGCCTCATGAATCTCGGCAGGGCTGCCAGCCGCTCGCAGCGCCGAACGGACGAGGTCGGCCACCGACGTACCGATGCCGGTGCAGACGTTGAGGGTCAGGACCTGATGGGGGAGCGGGGCGAGCGCCGCGGTCATGAACAGGGCGGCCACGTCGTCGACGTGGGTGAGGTCACGCACCCGGTCGAGCGACGTCATCGTCACGTCGTCCCCGGAGAGGGCGCGTCGCACGGTCGAGCCGACCAGGCTCCACGCCGGAGATCGTGGCCCGTAGACGGTGAACGGGCGCAGGAGCACGAGCTCGAGATCCAGTGCGTAGGCCAGCGAACGGGCCGCAGCCTCGGCGCCGAGCTTGCCGGCCGCGTACGGCGTCAGCGGGTCGAGCGGGTGGCCCTCGGCGACGCGTTCTGTCTGCGGGATGCCGTAGACCTCGGCGCTGCTGGCGACCACTACGCGTCGCACCGTGCCGCTGCGGGCCGCGGCGCGTACGACGGAGGCGGTGCCCGCTGCGTGCGCCGCGACTGCGCCTGCGGGGTCGGCGAAGCTGGCTGCGACCGATGCCGGACCGGCGAGGTGGATGACGGTGCTCGCTCCGTCGAACGCCTCGGCCAGGATGGCGTCGTCCGCGAGCTCTCCCCAGACGAAGGCAGGGTCGAGCACGTCGCCGCCGGACTGGTCGTCGTCGGCCGGTCGGAGGTGCGGGGGACCGGCATGGCCCTGCACCCGGCAACCCGCTCCGGACAGCGCGAGCCTGGTCGCGTGACCGATCAGCCCTGCTGCGCCAGTGACTGCGACCACCCCTGAGCTGCGGCCGTCCCGTTCGTCCCCCACGTCAACCCCTGTCGTCGAGATCGCGATGCTAGCCCCGAAAGGCTTGCCGTCCGGGCAAGATGGCGGTGTGGGCACCCACTTGGACGTGGTCGGCGTGATCATGGCCGGCGGCGCGGGAGAGCGGATGCGGCGGTCCGGCGAGCCGGTCCCGAAGCCGATGGTCCAGGTCGCCGGGCGACCCCTGGTCGAGCACAACCTGCTGGCCCTGCTCAAGGCGGGGGTCCGCGACGTCGCTGTGGTCGTCGGTGCGTCGGGCGAGGCGGCGGAGCTGGTGTCGGCGTGGGCGGCCGTGGCGGGTCGCGACCTGGTCGCAGGTGTCGGCGGCCGGCTCGAGCTCGTCGTGGAGGCGACACCCCTGGGGAACGCAGGTGCTCTCACCCTCGTCAGGCGCGAGTGCGCGACCCTGCTGCTCGTCTTCGCGGACAACCTGACATCGCTCGACCTCGCCGAGCTCGCGACTGCCCACGCCGAGACCTCCGCCGACCTGACGCTCGCGGTCCACGACGAGACGTTCGTGCTGCCGTACGGCGTCGTCGACCAGGTCTCCGGCGTCGTGGTCGGTTACCGCGAGAAGCCCGGCGTGCCCGTCACTGTGGGCAGCGGGATCGCCGTGGTCGGGCCGGCGGCCGCGGCAGCGTTGTCAGCGGGGGCGATGCCGGCGGGGGTTATTGACCTCGTTCACCGCAGCGTCGAGTCAGGGCTGCTGGTGCGCTCGTACCCGCACCGCGCGGCCTGGATTGACGTCAACGACGCAGCCTCGCGCGATCGAGCAGAAGCGTTGGTACGCGCCGATCCTGACGCCTTCGAGCTATAGGCGGCCGCGCGGGTCCACAATGGTGCGGTGACCGAGATGCTCGCGCTCTGCGCCGACCTTCCCGTGGAGTCCCTGCCACCGCGCGGTGTCCTGATCGAGGAGGGCACGTGGCCCCGGCGCCTGCTCGTCCTGCTCTCCGGCTCGGTCACGATCGAGCGCGACGGTGTCGTGTTCGCCCGCATCGACACCCCTGGTTCGGTGTTCGGCGAGATGTCCGTGATCCTCGACAAGGCGGCCACCGCGACCGTACGCGCCAGCTCTGAGGTGCGCGTCCACGTCGTCGAGGACCCGGGAACGTTCTTGCTCGAACGACCCGGGGCCGCACTGGCCGTCCTGCGGACGACCGCGTCAAGGCTGGACGGTATGACGCAGTACCTCGTCGACGTCAAGCAGCAGTTCGCGGGGCTGGAGGGCCATCTGGGCATGGTGGATCAGATCCTCGACACGCTGGTGCACCATCAGCCACCGGCCGGGCGGACCGGCTCGGCCCGCGACCCCGAGGGCGACGCGAGCAGTCACGACCACTAGCCGAGGCTGAGGGTCTCGCTGTCGAACACGCCGTACCACTGCGCCGTACGAGCCTCGAAGTCGACCGTGATGTGGGGCGGCACCGGCCCGACCTGACGGCCGGCGTTGAAGACCCAGGTGCTGCCGAGCCGGTCATGCCACGAACCACCCTCGACCCAGGGTGCCTGGTGGATGTGCCCGCAGAGCACCAGTTCCGACTGGTACTGCTCGATCCATGCCGCCAGCTCGTGGTCGGGAACTCGCGCCGTCCGTCCTTGCACAGCACCGTTCCTGCCGGCGGCGCGTGGTAGAGCCAGACCCACTTCTCGGGCCGGTCGACGACGGCGGCAGCCAGCTGGGCACCGACGGCGTCGCGGGTGGCCGGCCCGTCCCACCACGGGCAGATCGTGAAGCGGATGCCGTCGATGTCTACGCTCGTCCCGTCGACGTGGACAGCGTGGACGGCGCCCTCGCGCGGCTTCTGCAACCAGCCGGCCACCTGCTCGCCGAGGGCACCCGGCCCGTCGAGGTCGTGGTTGCCTGAGGCGACCAGCACGACCGCCTTCTCGGCCAGCAGCCCGAGGTACTTCTCCAGGACGACAACCTGGACGTGGTGGGGGACCGGGTTGACCACGTCGGCCAGGTCACCCACGAGGGCGACGACATCGACGTCTTCGCTCGCGCGTACGAGCCAGTCATAGTGCGGCAGGCGGTAGTGCAGGTCCGACACGACGAGGATCCGCACCCGGCCATCCTCTCGTACGACTGCCACTGAATCGCTGCAGACAATCTGGTTGCCCTGACCCCCAGATTGTCTGCAGCGATCGGGGCCTCGCCTGTCCTGGAGGACGTCGCGAACGTGACCGCTCGCAGCGCTTATGCGTCTTCCGTGCTGGCGTCCTTCGCGGCTGCCTTGATGTCGTCCGCGGCGACCTTGTCGATGGCCTTCTCGACGATGGCGTCGGCCCTGTCCAGTGCCTTGCGGATCTCCACCGCGCCGGGGTCGGAGACTAGGCCAGGATCCCGGAATGCCCGGGGGCGATCGCGTCCTGGAGTTCCGCCTCGAGCTCGCGGCAGTGGTGCAGCTCCCGGGCCTTGCCGACACCGGCGCCGGCCGCGCCGAGCACAGCGGCGCTGCCGATGATCGACGGGGGGAACAGCACGCCGAGCACGACACCTCCGACGACGCCCCACCTCAGCCCGTGGCGGGTGCTGTGGTCGGTGGCTTTCTGTACCTCAAGCGTGCCGTCCGCGTCGCGCTTGACGACGAGGACCCCTTCGATCTCCGCGCTGCGACCGTCCTCGATGGACTTCAGGGCCTCGTAGGCCTCCCACGCGGTGTCGGTGTCGGGGAAGTCGGCGACGAACAGCGTGTACGCGCCGTCGCTGATCCCTGCAGCAGCGATGCTCTCTGACTGGTCAGCGGTGCTCTGGTCTTCTGACATCGGGCGGTCCTGGTTCATTGCTGGTTCATTGATGGCGTCGAGGACTGGGCCTGTGCTCGCTCCGATCGACCCAGACCCTGTGCTGCGGCAGGCGCGCTCCGAATCGGGACGGCCTCGGCGGCAGGCCTCGGGGGAGGTGGGAGTCTCCCGTCAATCGATGTTGACGGCGCGGGCCACCGCGAGAGCGACCAGGGACGGGGAGATCACTGATTCGGTGGTCATCATGAGTTTGCCGGCATGCCCCTGATGGGGGTCGACTCAGGCGGGTCACGCCACGAGCCGCGGAGTTGGCTTAGCGTCGACGTCCTGGATCATCCTGTCAAGGCTGCTACGGAGACTGCTATCTCTCCAGCTCCTCCTGAGCTCGCTCGGTCAGTTGTTGAGCCCATCTCAGGGTGTCGCGAGCCTTGCGCACGCTGATCACCATCACCCCGTAGTGAGCTTCGCCGCGATGAGATGGCGTCCGATGCGGCGATCCCTGCCAGCACTGCGAGTCCGGCGGAGACGTTGAGGTACTCGTCACGATCGGTCTCGCTCAGGACCGGGTCGGCGAGCTCGAGGTAGGCCTTCGCTGTTCGCAGTCGTGAACGTGCTTGAGCTACACCAACGGCTCTCGTGCGAGGAGGCTTGTTCATGGGCGGCCCTGCTGCCCGGCAACGGGTACGACAAGCTTTGAGCCAGCCAACGTGACGCCGTCCTGGTCGACCTCTGTACGAAGATCGGCATGAGCCGCCTTGGGGTCGGTCCACTCGAATGCTGAGAAATCGACGACCTGCAGACTGTTGCCGGTCCAACGCCGCACCTGGCCACGCAGCTCATCTATCTGGACCTGCCAGCGGTCCTCCTCGACCTTGCCCAGCGGGCGCACGGGCTGGGTTGCCATGCTGTCCACGAGAAGTTCGAGCAACCCCGAGCGGGCCGGGCGTCGGTCCGTCTTGAAGGGCGGATGCACGAGCAGCAGATCGATGTCGCTCGCTTCGTCCCCGTCGCCACGCGCTGCAGAGCCGAAGACGCAGGCGTAGAGCGGACGTGGGTTCCACTCGGCCAGTGTTGACCGGAAGCGCTTCCACAACTCAAGACGAAGGCCCGCGAGTACGTCCGCCACGGGTGCGGCGAGATGTTCTCGGTTGAGCTCGTGCACCTGATTGCGGCCGTACACAGTCGCGCGCACGATGCCCTGATCCACGAGGCGGGCAAGGCTCCTACGGATCCCGATCTCGGAGCCACGTACCGCCTGAGCCGCGACCTCACCAACGGTCAACGGGCGGCCGGCGGTTGCCAGCACCGCGAGCACTGGCCCGTCAAGAGTGGCCGTCACCGCTTCTGTCGGATCTGATAGGTCCATATCTAAAACGAGAGCAACCTATCTAATGAGATACCAGCCCGCGCCCGGCAGCTCATCGGTCAGTCGGGTCGACAGACCTGGCTCAGAGACGGGGATGGGGGTGGTCGGCAGCACGGCCCTGGAACGAGAGGATCTTGGGGTTCTGCACGACGCCGCTTCGGATCTCGATCGCCAGCCGGATGGTCCGATCCTGGTCCCAGGCCGAGGGGCCGTCCATCACCGTCCGCAAGTAGGGGATCAGAGCCTCGCTGATCCCCCAGGTCGCGCTGTTCCACAGATACGTCGGACTGTGGTCCACCCCGTAGTACGCGACTCCGTCCCCAACTGTCAGCATCGGTTCCGCGAAGGTCGTCGGCCGCGCGCACTCGAACCCCATGCCGGCGTCGCACGACACGTCGACGAGCAGGCTGCCGGGAGCGAAAGCCGCCAGCTCCGCGTCCGAGACGAACATCAGGGGCGCGTCGGTGTCCTGCAGGACGCAGTTGACGACGATGTCGTGCCCGGCGAGGAACGTGGCCGCCGACACAGGGCCGTCCGCCGACTGCACGGTCGTACGACTCGGATCACCCTCGATGCGGTCGAGGTGCTCGAGAGCCACGGACGGGATCGGTGAGGCGACTGCGGTGACGTCCCGCAGGGTCAGCACGCTGACGTCCTGGACGCCGAGCGCCTGCAGGGCAGTGATAGCGCCCCGCGCCGTGTTCCCGAAACCGATGACGACCGCGGTGAGATGCCGGCCGTAGTGACCGGTGGAACCGATCAGGGTCATGGCGTGCAGCACCGAGCAGTAGCCCGCCATCTCGTTGTTCATGTGGAAGACGTGGACGACGAATACCCCCGACGGTGTCCAGTGGTTCATCGCCTCCCAGGCGATGAGCGTCAACTTCTTGTCGATG
>JANMWN010000361.1:0-5958 GCA_031394045.1 Sporichthyaceae bacterium | reverse complement strand
CACGAGGCAGGTAGCCGGGGGACGTGTCCCGGGCGCCCACAGGTCGGGTGACTGCTGGATCTGGCCGGCTGCTTGACCGGTCGGTCCTTGGTCAGCGGCTAGCTCGCAGCCACCTCACGCGTCCGTTGGGTACTCAAATTCGGCGGACCACCTCCTTTCCGTGTACCCAGACCGTACGACCACCCGGGCCTGCGCACCACCCGATTCGGGGCCGCGACGCGACTTGTCCGGGCCCAGGTACGCCGGGGCGCGCGCGGACCCGGACAGAAGCGGCTCAGGCGGCGCGTACGGCGATGACGGCGAGGCTGAGGTCGGAGACGAAGCTGGCGTACGCGGCCTCCCGGTCGTCTGCCCGCAGGATCGCCGAGGGGTGCAGGGTCGCGAGCAGCCAGCCGCCCTTCCACGCCGCGGGCTCGTCCGGCCGTGCGGTACGCGGGATCAGCCGGCCTCGGTCCCGCGTCACCCGAAACGTGGGACCCAGCAAGGCCCGACCCGCAGTGGCGCCGAGCAGCACGACGACCTCGGGGTCGACCACGGCGAGCTCGGCCAGCAGCCAGGGCTTGCACGCCTCGACGTGCACCGCGTCGGGCGTCTGGTGGATCCGGCGCAGCCCGGGCGCGTCCTGGCTGAAGCGAAAGTGCCGCACCGCGTTGCTGATGTGCACGTCGACGCGACGGAGGCCGATCTCGGTCAGCGCCCGGTCGAGCAGCTGGCCTGCGGGACCGACGAACGGTTGCCCTCGCTGGTCCTCGACGTCACCGGGCTGCTCGCCCACCAAGGCGATGCGTGCGCACGCGGAGCCAGTGGAGAACACCGTCTGGGTGGCTGGCCCGGCGAGCTCGCAGCCCGTGCAGCCGGCCGCTGCCGTACGCAGGGCGAGCAGGCCCGCCCCGCTGGGGACGAAGGCGGCAGCGCCGGGCGCCTCGGCGGTCATGGGTCAGCCGTCGATCCAGACCTCGACGAGCTGGGCGACCGTTTCCTCCGGGGTCAGTCCCATCTCGGCGCTCTTGGCCTTGAGCCGCTTGCGCAGCCCTTTGGACAAGGTGACCTCGAGGGCGACCTCCTTGCCCTTCGGGTCCTTCCCTTGCTTGTCTTGCCTGTCGCCCTTGCTGTCACGGCCCGGCTTGTGGTGCTCGCGCCGTTGCTCGGGTGCGGCGGCGACGGTGCGCTCGGCCGAGTGGTCGCGGTGCGCCTTCTTCCGAGGCTGCTCCGGCGGGGGCATCAGCTCGGCCAGGGTGGGTACGGTTGCCGACCCGCGACCCTTGCGGCGGCCGTCGGAACCGTTGGGGATCAACAGGTCTCGGCCGGTCGGCCGGTCGGCCTCGATCGCCTGAGCCTCGGGTACGGGCAGGTCGTCGGGCAACGAGCCCGGCAGCGAGCCGCCGGCGCCCAGCGGCGTCACCCGGGGCAGGGCCCTGCGGGGAGCCGGGTTGGCCCGAGACAGGCGGGGCGCGGGGCGGTCGGTCATCGGCGTCCTTTTCCTAGGGGCCCGGCATCGACCGGGCGGGCAAGCAGGTGCTCGAGGTGGTCCTCGAACGCGTCGGCGATCTCGCGGGCTCCCGGCGAGCGCCAGGCCTGGACGGGTACGCAGGCACCCTCGGCCTGCTGCACCGCCGTCCGGTCGAGCAGCGGGGGCTCGAGCACGAGGCTGCCGTAGGTCAGCCGCAGCTCGTCGTGGCGGAACCGGTGCTCGACGGACTGGGCCCGCAGCTTGTTGACCAGGATCCCGGCCGGCCGCAGCCGCAGGTTGTCAGCGCGCACGAGGTCGATCGCTTCCAGCGCCGCAGCCGCCCCCTGGAGCGCGAACAGGCTGGGCTCGGCGACCACGAGGGCCACATGGCTGGCCGCGAGGGCGTTGCGGGTGAGGCCGCCGAGCGACGGCGGGCTGTCGACCAGAACCAGGTCGTAGCCGCGCAGCCCGCCCATCGCGATCCGCAGCCGCAACGTCGACTCGCGGCCGGCGAGGGCGTTGTGCCGCTCGAGCAGCGAGTCAGCCGCGATGACGTCGACCTCGGCCCCCCAGCCGCTGCGGGCGACCGCGTGGGCGAGCAGCTCGGGCCGCGGGTCGGAGAGCACGTCGCTGGCGGTGAACCGCACCTCAGGCGGGTCGAGCACGGTCGAGGCGTTGCCCTGGGGGTCGAGGTCGACGACGAGGGTACGGATCCCGCGCTCCCAGGCGGCACCCGCGAGCCCGAGGGTGACCGAGGTCTTGCCCACTCCACCCTTGAGGCTGATGACGCTGACGACGAGCACGCCTGCGAGTCTGCCAGGTCCGGTGCTGGTCCTTGGCCGGATCGAGTGCGCATCAGCCGTTCGGAGGGCCGGCGAGAGCGGAGTAGCGGGCGAGGGCGACCCGGCGCTCCTGGTCGTGCTCGACGATGGGGGCGGGGTAGCCGGCAGGCAGCCCACCTGGCAGCTTCCACGGCTCGTGCGCCGCAGCCCCGGCAACCCCGGCGAGCTCGGGGACGTACCGGCGGACGTACTCGCCGTCGGGGTCGAACTTGTGTCCCTGGAGTACCGGGTTGAACACCCGGTAGTAGGGGGCGGCGTCCGTGCCGGTGCCCGCGACCCACTGCCACCCGTGCTGGTTCGAGGCGAGGTCGCCGTCGCGCAGCCAGCGCATGAACCAGCGGGCGCCCTGCGTCCACTCCAGGTGCAGGTCCTTGACCAGGAACGAGGCGACGACCATCCGGACCCGGTTGTGCACCCAGCCCTCGGCCAGCAGCTGGCGCATGCCGGCGTCGACGAACGGGTAGCCGGTACGCCCCTGGGACCAGGCCTCGAAGCGCGCCGTCGCTACCGGGCCGGTGTCGTACTCCATGGCGGACAGCTCGGGCCGGAGGTACTCGCGGGCGGACGCCGGGTTGTGGTGCAGGACGTCCGCGTAGAACTCGCGCCAGGCCAGCTCCTTGCGGAACACCTCGTGCGAGCGGGACCCGCCGAGCCCGGCCAGCAGGGTGCGGGAGTGGATCTCGCCCCACCGCAGCGCCGCCGACAGCGACGACGTCGCCGCGAGGTCGGGGCGGTTGCGCCGCTCGGCATACCCGTCCAGGCCGTCCGGGCCACCGGACGCGTACGCCTGCCAGCGGGCGAGCGCGGCGGCCTCGCCGGCCTCGGGCAGGACCAGCGACCCGAGGTCCGGCTCGTCGGGTAGTGGGGCACCGTCGGGCCGGACCAGCCAGGGCAGGTCTGCGGACGGAAGGCCCGCCGGCCGCCGCCAGCCGTGCTCGAGCCAGGCCCGGGAGAACGGCGTGTAGACGCGGTATGGCGTGCCGTCGTCCTTGCGCACGCGACCGGGTGCCACCGCGTACGGCGACCCGGTGCGCACCAGCTCGCGCCCGTCCTGACGCAGCGCCGCCTCGACGGCGAGGTCCCGGCGTGACCCGTACGGCCCGAAGTCGGCGGCGCAGTGGACGCTGCCGGCCCCGACCTGAGCGGCCACCTCGGGTACGACCCGAGCGGGGTTCCCGGTACGTACATGGAGGGCCCCACCCAGGCTCGCTCGCAGCGACCGCAGGCTGCGAAGGAGATACGCCCGCCGCACCGGACCGGCCGGCTCCCACAGCGCCGGGTCGAGGACGAACAGGGGCAGGACGCCGGTCGCCGAGGCGGCCAGCGCGGACAGTAGGGCAGGGTTGTCGCCCAGCCGCAGGTCGCGGCGGAACCACAGGACCGAGGCGCTCACGCTCCTGACCGTAGGTTCGCCGCGCGCAGGATGCACCTTCAACGCGGCTGGGCCGTGCGCGGCGGTGCCACCAGGCCCCCTGACAGGGGACAATGGACCGGACGTTCCCCTCATCGGACGGGCAGGCTCACGTGACGGACCTGATCGACACCACGGAGATGTACCTGCGCACGATCTTCGAGCTCGAGGAAGAAGGCGTGGTCGCGCTGCGGGCGCGGATCGCCGAGCGCCTCGGCCAGAGCGGTCCGACGGTCAGCCAGACGGTTGCCCGGATGGAGCGCGACGGGCTCCTGCGCGTCAAGGACGACCGGCACCTGCAGCTCACCGACGAGGGCCGGGTGATGGCCACCCGGGTGATGCGCAAGCACCGGCTGGCCGAGTGCCTGCTGGTCGACATCATCGGGCTGGCCTGGGAGGACGTCCACGCCGAGGCCTGCCGGTGGGAGCACGTGATGTCGGAGACGGTCGAGCGCCGGATCCTGGAGCTGCTCGGCCACCCGACCACCTCTCCCTACGGCAACCCGATCCCCGGCCTGCCCGAGCTCGGGGACGCCATGGGCATCGACTCCGGCGAGGTGCTGGTCGGCCTCGACAAGGTGGCCACCGACAGCCCCCAGCGGGTCCTGGTGCGCCGGCTCGGCGAACCGATCCAGACCGACGTGGCGATCATGGCGGCGCTCCGGCGGGCCGGCGTGACCCCGGGCGAGGTCGTCAAGGTACGCATCTCCGAGGGTGGCCTGCTGGTCGGCAGCGGGATGGAGTACGCCGAGCTCAGTCTCGACGACGGGGCGCACATCTTCGTCGTGGCCAAGTAGCCGCGCCGTGCCCGCGTTCGGTTCGGTCGACGACGTACGCGTACGCCTCGAGGCGGCTGGCTACCTCGCCGACCAGGCCATCGCCACCACGGTGTTCCTCGCCGACCGGCTCGGCAAGCCGCTCCTGGTCGAGGGGCCGGCGGGGGTCGGCAAGACCGAGCTGGCCAAGGCGGTCGCCGCCGCGACCGGGGCCGAGCTGATCCGGCTGCAGTGCTACGAGGGCCTGGACGAGGCCCGCGCGCTGTACGAGTGGAACTACAAGAAGCAGCTGCTGCGGATCCAGTCGGCGCAGGGCTCGGCGGACGACGGGGCGGGGGCCTGGGACGCCGTCCACGACGACATCTTCAGCGAGGAGTTCCTGCTGTCGCGGCCGCTGCTCACCGCGATCCGGCGCAGCGAGCCGACCGTCCTGCTCGTCGACGAGACCGACAAGGCCGACGTCGAGGTCGAGGGGCTGCTGCTGGAGGTGCTGTCCGACTTCCAGGTCACCATCCCCGAGCTGGGCACCATCGTCGCCACCCGGCGCCCGTTCGTGCTGCTGACCTCCAACGCCACCCGCGAGCTGTCCGAGGCGCTGAAGCGGCGCTGCCTCTACCTGCACCTGGACTACCCGGGGGCCGAGCGCGAGAAGGCGATCGTGCTCGCGCGGGTGCCCGAGGTGGCCGAGCAGCTCGCGGAGGCGCTGGTCAGGACCGTACGCGCGTTGCGCTCGCTCGAGCTGCGCAAGGCGCCGTCCGTGGCCGAGAGCATCGACTGGGCTCGTACCCTGGTCGCCCTCGGCCTGACGACGCTGGACGAGGAGGCGGTCCGCAGCACTCTCGGTGTCGTCCTGAAGCACCACAGCGACCACACCCGCGCGATCGCGCAGCTCAAGCTGGCCGACCGCTCCTAGTGGTCCGTCGCCAGAATTGAGCTGGCAGGTCAGGGCGGCCCTCGTGGTGGTTCGTCTGGTGGTGGTTCGGGTCGTGGTGGTGGGTGCCAGATCGCTTTGCCGTTCTTGAGGGTGATGGTCCAGCCGTCGTGGTGGAGTAGGTCGTGGTGGGCGTCGCAGACCAGCACCAGATTGTCCAGGTCGGTTCGTGGGCTGACCTGCCAGGGGATCAGGTGGTGGGCTTCGCACCAGGTAGCGGGCTTGTCGCAGAACGGGGCGGTGCAGCCCCCGTCGCGTAGCGCCAGGGCGATGCGTTGGGCGCGGCTGGCGGTGCGCCGGTTCGCCCCGAGATCGAGGATGACGCTGGCGCCGCCCAGGACCGCGGGTAGGACCCGGGCGTCGCAGGCCAGCCTCCGCGCGCGTGCCGCCGACATCGGGACTCGCACGGTCCCGCCGGTGATCTCCGCCGCCGCGTCGACCTCGGTGGGGGTCTGGAGTTGGTCCAGGGTCATGGTGACGATGACTTGGGTGGGTAGCCCACCGGTCTCGGGCAGGTCCCCGGTGGTGAGGTGTCGTCGGGCGAGGTC
>JANMWN010000354.1:0-2757 GCA_031394045.1 Sporichthyaceae bacterium | reverse complement strand
TCCAACGACGACGTGGTCGCGCCAGGGGCCGGCTTTGAGACACACCCGCACCGCGACATGGAGATCGTCACGTGGGTCCTTGACGGTGCCCTCGTGCACCAGGACTCCGAGGGGCACACCGGCGTGATCTACCCGGGCCTGGCCCAGCGGATGAGCGCCGGTACCGGGATCCTGCACAGCGAGAAGAACGATGCGTGGCGGCTCACGGGTGAGGCCGCCACCGATGCTCCGGTGCACTTCGTCCAGATGTGGGTGCTGCCGGACCAGGCCCGGCTCGACCCGGGGTACGAGCAGCTCGACATCGGCTCGGAGCTCGCCGGGGGTGGCCTGGTCGTCGTGGCCTCGGGTCGGCCCGAGCACCGCGACGCCTCGGCGATCCGCATCCAGCAGCGGGACGCCGCGCTGTACGCCGCTCGGCTGGCTCCGGGGGAGTCGGTCGCGCTGCCGCTGGCCCCGTACGCCCACGTGTACGTGGCCAAGGGCGCCGTCGAGCTCGAGGGCGCCGGCCGACTCGGGACCGGCGACTCAGGCCGCGTGACCGGGTCCGAGGGCCAGCGCCTCACCGCAGTCGACGGCCCCGCCGAGGTCCTGGTCTGGGAGATGCACTCCGCGGCCTAGGTTTCCCGTCGATCTTGAGAGATCACTGGCCCGTACGGCGTGTCGCCCAGTGATCTCTCAAGATCGACGGGAAAGCGTCGCCCGGGGCTAGGACTCGCCGAGGCCCGAGCCGGGGTCGGCGGCCGAGACGTCCAGCAGGGCGTACTTCTCGATCGCCTGCAGGGGTACGCCGGCCTCGACCTCGCCGCGCCGGGCGAGCTGCGCGAGGGTCTGTACGGCGATCGACTCGGCGTCGACCTTGAAGTGCCGCCGCAGCGCCCCACGCGTGTCCGACATGCCCCAGCCGTCCGTACCGAGCGAGGCGAAGCCGGGCCCGACCCACGGCATGATCTGGTCCTGCACCGCGCGCATGAAGTCGCTCACAGCGACCACCGGCCCGGGCCGGCCGCCGAGCTGCTGGGCGACGAACGCGGTCCGCCGCTCCTCGCCCGGGTTCAGCAGGTTCCACCGGTCGACCTCGAGGCCGTCCCGCCGCAGCTCGTTCCACGAGGTGACCGACCAGACGTCGGCGTGGACACCCCAGTCGTCGCGGAGCAGCTCGGCCGCCCGCAGCGCCGACGGCAGCGCGACGCCGGACGCCAGCACCTGGGCCCGTGCGGCGCCTTCGGGTACGTCGGCGGCCGGCGCGTACAGGTACATCCCACGCAGCAGCGACTCGACGTCGACGCCCTCGGGCTCGGCCGGCTGGACGTACGGCTCGTTGTAGATCGTGAGGTAGTAGTAGATGTCCTCGGGCTGCTCGCCGTACATCCGGCGGAGCCCGTCGCGGACGATGTGGCCGACCTCGTACCCGAAGGCCGGGTCGTAGTGCACGACGGCGGGGTTGGTCGACGCGAGCAGGGGCGAGTGCCCGTCCTCGTGCTGCAGGCCCTCGCCGTTCAGCGTCGTACGCCCCGCGGTGGCGCCGAGCACGAAGCCGCGGGCCATCTGGTCGCCGGCCGCCCAGAACCCGTCACCCGTGCGCTGGAAGCCAAACATCGAGTAGAAGATGTAGATCGGGATCATCGGTTCGCCGTGCGTCGAGTACGACGTGCCGACCGCCGTGAAGGACGCCACCGAGCCCGCCTCGTTGATCCCCTCGTGCAGGATCACACCAGTCTCAGACTCCTTGTACGACAGCACCATGTCGCGGTCGACCGAGAGGTACGTCTGGCCGTGCGGGCTGTAGATCTTCTGCGTCGGGAAGAGCGAGTCCATGCCGAACGTACGCGCCTCGTCCGGGATGATCGGCACGAAGCGGAAGCCGATCTCCTTGTCCTTCAACAACTCTTTGAGCAGCCGCACGAACGCCATGGTGGTCGCGATGGGCTGGTTGCCGGAGCCGCGCTTGACCACCTCGTAGGGGGCGTCGCCGGGCAGCGTGAGCGCCTTGGCGTGCGGCCGCCGCTCCGGCAGGTACCCGCCGAGGGCGGTCCGCCGCTCGTGCAGGTACCGGATCACGTCGGAGTCAGCGCCCGGGTGATAGTACGGCGGGAGCTTGGCGTCGATCTGGTCGTCCGGGATCGGGATCTGCAGCCGGTCGCGGAAGACGATCAGGTCCTCGAGCGAGAGCTTCTTCATCTGGTGCGTGGCGTTGCGCGCCTCGAAGTGGCTGCCGAGCGTCCAGCCCTTGATGGTCTTGGCCAGGATGACGGTCGGCTGCCCGCTGTGCTCGGTGGCCGACTTGTAGGCCGCGTACAGCTTGCGGTAGTCGTGGCCACCTCGCTGCAGCGACCAGATCTCGTCGTCGGTCCAGCCCTCGACCATCTTGCGGGTACGCGGGTCGCGCCCGAAGAAGTGCTCGCGGATGAATGCCCCGTCCTCGGCCTTGAACGTCTGGTAGTCGCCGTCCGGGGTCTGGTTCATGACGTTGACAAGGGCGCCGTCGGTGTCGGCAGCGAGCAGCTGGTCCCAGTTGCGGCCCCACACGACCTTGATGACGTTCCAGCCCGCGCCACGGAACAGCGCCTCGAGCTCCTGGATGATCTTGCCGTTGCCGCGTACCGGACCGTCGAGCCGTTGCAGGTTGCAGTTGACGACGAACGTGAGGTTGTCGAGCTCCTCGCGCGCCGCCAGGCCGATGGCGCCGACCGACTCGACCTCGTCCATCTCGCCGTCGCCGAGGAACGCCCACACGTGCTGCTCGGAGGTGTCCTTGAT
>JANMWN010000344.1:0-21411 GCA_031394045.1 Sporichthyaceae bacterium | reverse complement strand
ATCGATCGGCATCGATGCCATGGAGGACCACGTCTCGATGGCTGCAGTCGCCGCGCAGAAGCTCCAGCGAATCCTCGTCAACGTCCGGCGAGTCCTGGCAATCGAGCTGCTCTGTGCGGCCCAAGGTCTGGACTTCCAACGGCCTGGCAGGGCATCTGCGCCGGTGGAGAGCCTCCACGCATCGGTGCGGAAGCTCATCCCATTCCTGGGCGAGGACGTGCCCGTCTCCGTCTCCGTACTCGAGGAGCTCGTTTAACGGCTCTTCGATTTTTGACGTGATGGATCTTGTCGGGTCTGGGTGTTAACGCCGCCATCTGGGCGGCGCTGTGGAGCATGATCCTCGCGTGGTAGTTGCTCTGGTTCCGGTTCCGTCGCCGAGACGCGTGCGCCGAAGCAGCTGAGACAGCAGACGTTCTTGCTGGCGCGGTCGTATACGGCGAGCGTGCCAGCAGTCAGTTGGGTTGCGCAGGACCGGCAATTGCCGGCGTAGCGCAGCTTCATTCGCTTGACGGCTGGATCGAGCGCCGCCCCCCTCGGTGCCGGGGGACACCCGACTGGGCTGCGTCGTGGTCCCCCCGACAGGGCGACTCACGAGACCGTCCATCAGGAACCACCGCAGACCACCAATGTCCGCCGGTGCACGGCAGTTCTTGCGGACAAACCGCGGACAAATGATCTAGAGGCCGGAGCCGGGAGCTCGGATCCAGCCTCTGACCTGCGGTTTTCGGTGGGCGATACTGGGATCGAACCAGCGACCTCCTCGGTGTGAACGAGGCGCTCTACCACTGAGCCAATCGCCCGCTGTGCCTTCCGCGCCTGCTGCACGTGCTGCGCCTGCGCGGAGCAACACCTTACCCGGTCGCCCGACCTGTGGGTCGGCTCACACCCCAGACAGCCGGATGCACGCCGAGAGCCGGGTGACAATCGATGAGTACCCCTGATTCGTCGCTTCCCACGGAAGAGCCATGACCTTGTCCAGCACCGGTGCCAGCTCAGCAGCGATCGTCGCTCCCGTCGAGCTCCAGCTCGTCGCGGCCGACGGCGCCTTCGTGCCGGTTGCGGCTTCGTTCGGGTACGACCCAAGCGACCCGTTCGCCGTACGCGCCGAGTTCTGGCTCACCGAGGACGGGGACCCCGTCGTGTGGGTCTTCGCACGGGACCTGATCGCGCAAGGGCTCGAGGCACCCACGGGCGAGGGTGACGTGGGTGTTTGGCCGTCGCGGTCGCAGGGCGAGCCCGTCGTCTGCCTCGCCCTCTCGTCGCCGAACGGCCAGGCGCTGCTGGAGTGCCGGCGCGCAGACCTCGCCAACTTCCTCGAGCAGACCCTGGCCACGGTTCCGGCCGGGGACGAGAGTCTCCACCTGGACGTCGACACGCCGATCGACCAGCTCCTCGACGGCTCCTAGCGCGCCGCTCAAACCCGTACGAGCGTCAGGGGTCGGGGTCGGCGCCGGAGCGCTCGGCGAACGCCGCGATGGCCGCCGAGGTGACCGGGCCGGGGACCGCATAGCTGCGGCCGTCGACCGAGTGGACCGCCTGGACGTCCCGCGTGGACGAGCTGATGAAGACCTCGCTGGCAGCGTCGAGGACGCCGGCCGGGAGCTCGGCCTGGGTGGCACCGGTCCACTCCAGCACCAGCCCGCGGGTCACGCCTGCTAGGCATCCGGTCGACAGGGCCGGGGTCAGCAGCTGCCCGTCGACGACGACGAAGACGTTCGACCCCGTCCCCTCGCAGAGGTGACCCCTCGTGTCGAGGAAGAGCGCCTCCTCGGCGCCGCGCTCCTTCGCGTACGCGAGGGCAACGACGTTCTCGGCGTACGACGTCGTCTTGGCCCCAGAGACCGCGGACCGCTCGTTGCGCGGCCAGGGCACGGTCGCGAGGGCGGCGCTGCCGGCCCAGGTCTTGCCCGGCCCGGCCACCAGCAGCACCGTGGGTCCGGCGTCGCCACGCTCGGTGCCGGCCGGTCCGTCTCCCCCAGTCACGGTGATCCGCAGCCGCCCCACCTCGCCGAGAGCGTGCGCCCCGAGCAGTGCGTCGACGGCCGCGCGCAGCGACGAGTCGTCGGGGGCCGCGAGGCCGAGCCGTCCTGCCGAGGCAGCGAGGCGGTCGAGGTGGCGGGTCAGCCCGAAGGGGATGCCGTCGACCACCTTCATCGTCTCGAAGACGCCGTCGCCGACGGTCAGCCCGTGGTCGCGGACCGAGATCCGCGCCTCGTCGGCGTCGAGCAGGGCACCGTCGAGCCATACCTTCACAGCCGTACCTCCTGGGCGGCCACCTCGAGCAGCCGCTTCGCCTTCAGCTCGGTCTCAGCCCACTCACCGTAGGGGTCAGATCCCCAGGTGATCCCCGCTCCCGTACCGAACCGGAGCGTGGCGCCCTCGGCCCAGAAGGTACGGATGCCGACAGCGAGCTCGGCCGTACCCGCGTCGGCGTCCACCCAGCCGATCGCCCCGCAGTAGACGCTGCGGGCCGCCGTCTCGAGGCTGTCGATGATGCGCAGGGCGCTGGACTTGGGTGCGCCCGTCACCGACCCCGGCGGGAACGTGGCCGCGAGGATCTGTGCCCAGGACGTACCCGGCTGGAGCTGTCCGCGGACCGTCGACACCAGGTGCACGAGCCCGGGGTGCTGCTCGAGGCTGAGCAGGTGGGGCACCGTGATCGAGCCGGGTACGCAGACGCGGCCCAGGTCGTTGCGTACGAGGTCGACGATCATGATGTTCTCGGCCTCGTCCTTGGGCAGGAGGTCGGCCGCCGTCCGCCCGGTGCCCTTGATCGGACTGGACTCGACCGTGCTCCCCCGCCGCCGCAGGAACAGCTCGGGTGACGCCGTTGCGACGTTGACCCCCTGCTCCGGCAGCCGGAGGAAGCCGCCGAACGGGGCCGGGTTGCCGGCCGCGAGCAGGCTGGCCAGACCGGCGACGTCTGAGCCCGCCGGGAGCGGCGCCGACAGGACCCGGCACAGGTTCGCCTGGTAGACGTCCCCGGCCGCGATGTGCTCGCGGATCGCGCCCACGCCTGCGACGTACGCGGCCTCGTCCATCGATGACTGCCAGGCCTGGGGCGCGACGCCGGGCCAGCAGGCGGTGGGGAGCGCGGCGGGGCGTACCTCCTCGAACCTGGCTGCGGTCAGGTTCCCTTCGTAGGTGAGCGCGACCGCCCACCAGCCACCCTCGTCGAGCGCGGCCGGGTCGTGGCGGACCTCCCGCAGGCCGGTCGCGAGGGTGCCGCCGAACCAGGCCGCGGGGGTCGCGGGGAGCACGTCGGAACCGGTCGGGGCCACGGACAGATCATGCCGGTGCGGGCGCCGCGGCGGGGCATCCGCTTTGGTCGGCCTCTCGCTGATCGGCTATGGTGGGCGCTCGTGCCGGGGGTTCCCTGGATGCGGTGCGGACGTAGCGCAGCTGGTAGCGCATCACCTTGCCAAGGTGAGGGTCGCGGGTTCGAATCCCGTCGTCCGCTCGGAGAGGTCGCCACGATCGGGCCTTGTTCGGGTGGAGTGGCCGAGAGGCGAGGCAACGGCCTGCAAAGCCGTGTACACGGGTTCAAATCCCGTCTCCACCTCGTACGGTTTCAGCGGTCGAGCAGTACCCGCACGGGCGATTGGCGCAGTCTGGTAGCGCGCTTCCTTGACACGGAAGAGGTCACAGGTTCAAGTCCTGTATCGCCCACACACATAACCGCAGGTCAGACACTATTTACACCCCCGGGACGTGCAGCCCGTGCCCTAATCGTGCCCTAACTGTGCATGAGCGGTTGTGTGGGACGCGACCCGGTATCTCACGGACGGAGTCGGCCAAGCCCCCGCGCGGCGTCAAGTCAGTTAGCCGTAGCGGTGCACCTGTCCACCTGGTCGGCGGCTACCTCGCGGGCGGCGGGACCCCGGCACGGACAACGACTGCGCCGGTTCCGGACGGAGTGTGGCGAAACCTGGAAGCCGTGCCCGGACACTACGACGTGTGACGGGTCACGAGGCTGATGAGGCGGCGCTGTGGGCGCGCTGCCTGGACGGGGACGCCGAGGCGTTCGCGGCCGTGTTCGACCATCATCGTGACCGGGTGTTCCGTCAGGCTGCTCGCCTGCTCGAAGGTCGTGACGAGGCAGAGGACATTGCGGCTTCGGCGTTCCTAGATCTCTGGCGGCGACGGCGCGACGTTCGTCTCGTCGGCGGCCCTGTGTTGCCGTGGCTGATGGTGACGACGTCCCACCTGTCTCGTAACTCGGTTCGCGCTCGTCGCCGCTACCGTGCCTCTCTCGGCTCCCACGTGAGGAGCGGGCACCAGATGCCGCGATTGTCGCCGTGGACGGCACGGTCCTGGGTATCGACCCCGAGCTGCGGTCAGCGCTGCGGTCACTGCCCGAGCAGGATCTGCACCTGCTCACCCTTGTGGCGTTCGAGGACCCCTCTCTCGCCGACGCGGCGGCAGTCCTGAACATCACGCCATCGGCGGCTAAGACTCGCGTGCACCGCGTTCGTGAACGGTTGCGAACACAACTCGGCCTGCCGGGTGCCTGTGACGGCGGCGCTGGCCCAAACCCTGAACACACTCTCGTCGTTGGCCGCAGCCCGCGCTTCCAGCATCCACTCGGCTGCCTTCCACTGAGCGGACCACGCTTCCTCACGCAGGGCCAGCGCGGCGTCGAACAGCTCGCGGGCCGCCGGCAGCTCGCCGCTCAGCGCCGGAGCGGTGGCCGCGTGCGCGCAGTCATACATGCTCCGGACTGGCCTAGCCTCGAAGTAGTCGGCGACATCACGCAGGGACCCGAAGCGGCTGCGGAGCGCGGTGATCTCCCGCCCGGCGAGTTGGGTCCACCAGATCCAGCGGCTTGGGAGCCCGCGGGTCGCTGCTCGTGGTGCGCTTGACCTTGCCCCTGACCGTGCCGGCAAGCCCCAGCTCGGTCATCAGGCGCTCGATCGTGCAACGCGCGATCGGCGCAGCCCCTGCGGGGCGTTCCCGGTTCAGGGTCAGCCAGACCTTCCGGGCCCCGTAGACGCCGTAGTTCTTGGTGTGGGCCCGGACCACCAACGGGCGTAGCTGTGCGTCTTTGACCTCCCGCGCGGTCGGCCGGCGGTCGCGGTGCCCGTAGTAGGTCGACGGGGAGATCTTGGCGCCCAGCTGGGTGAGCTGAACGCAGATCGGCTCGACACCCCAACGCAGTCCGTCCCCGTCGCGGTTGCCCACGACCGAGTCGATGTACTGCACGATCATCGCTGTGGCCGGTCGAGCTCGGCCGCGAAGAAAACCGAAGCACTCCGCAAGATCGCGTTAGCCCGGCGCAGTTCGGCGTTCTCCCGCTTCACCCGCTTCAGCTCCGCCGACTCATCACTGCTCGTCCCCGGCCGACGCCCGGCATCGACCTCGCCCTGCCGGCACCACTTGCGCACCGTCTCCGGCGTCCCGACCCCCAGCAACAGCGCGACCTGGATCATCGCCGCCCACTCCGACTCATGATCGGCACGAACCTCCCCGACCATCCGGACCGCCCGCTCACGCAGCTCGACCGGGTACCTCTTCGACGTAGCACCAGACATGACCCCATCCTTCCCAAGGAACAGAGTCTCCGGACTCGCCGGGGTGGTTCAGGTCGCGGAGTCTCAGCAGGTCAGGAACGGAGCGATGGCCTGGTTGAGGGTCGTCTCGACGTCGAGCCCGTCCACCGCGGTCGCGCAGGCCTCGGCGAGGTAGGGGGCGGGGTCGCTGTCGAGCAGGACCAGCCCGATCGGCTGGCCCGGGCCGTTCTGCGCCAGAGGGCGGACGCACATGCCGTCGGGGACCCCAAAGGCGTACAGCCAGGCCTGCGAGACCACCGTCGACAGCCGCCTCGACGCGACGTGGGCGATCAGCGTGCCCATCGTGTCCGTCTCGATGACCGGCATCGGGACGGCGCCGGCGGCGGCGAAGAGCTCGTCGATGATGCGACGGTTGCGCATGGCCTGGCTCAGCAGGCACAGGTCCTGCCGAGCCGCGTCCTGCCATCCGACGACGTCGGCTGCGGCGAGTGCCGACCCGGCAGGGAGCACCAGGAAGTAGCGCTCCCGGTAGAGCTCGACCGTCCGATGAGGCTGCGCACCCTCGGTGTCGAGATAGCTGACGCCGACGTCGATCTGGAAGTCGGCCAGTCGCCGGCTCACCTCACGAGAGGACATCTCCTCGACCCGTGCCCGCGCCATCGGGTAACTCGCCGTGAACCGCTCGGTGACCAAGGTCGTGATCGCGACAGCGGTGGGGATCGTGCCGATCCGCAGCGTCGAGGTGAGACCACCAAGCATCTGCTCGAGATCACCGCGCAGGCCGTCCCGTTCGGCCAGGATCCGGTGCGCCCAGTTGACCACCAGCTGTCCTTCCGGCGTGAAGCCCTCGAACCGCTGGCCGCGCTGGACGATCGTGACGTCGAGCTCGGCCTCCAGCTTGCGGATGCCGGCCGACAAGGCGGGCTGGCTCACGAAGCAGCTCTTCGCTGCCCGCGCGAAGTGGCGCTCCCGCGCCAGAGCCACCACGTACTCCAGCTGGCGCAGCTGCACGTCACCGCTCATGGGCGCAAGCCTAGAGCGGGTTGATAACCATCGCTTATCGGCTTGCCCACGTTTCGCATCACCAGCCCCTTGTCTGAGGTGCTGATCGCCGTGAGGGTCGAAGCAACCCCGACGACCGAGGAGCAAGGTCATGGCCAAGGTTCTGTGCGTCCTGTACGACGACCCGATCACCGGGTACCCACCGCCGTACGCCCGAGGCAACGTGCCAGCAATCACCGCCTACCCGGGCGGACAGAGCGTGCCGTCGCCCCAGGGTCTGGACTTCACCCCCGGTGAGCTGCTCGGCAGTGTCTCCGGCGAGCTAGGGCTGCGCACCTACCTGGAAGCCAGGGGTCACACCCTGGTGGTCACCTCCGACAAGGACGGGGACGACTCGGTGTTCGCCCGTGAGCTCGTCGACGCGGACATCGTCATATCCCAGCCGTTCTGGCCCGCCTACCTCACCGCCGAGCGCATCGCCTCGGCCCCGAACCTGAAGCTCGCGATCACCGCCGGGATCGGCTCCGACCACGTCGACCTCGCCGCCGCGATCGACCGCGGGATCACCGTCACCGAGGTCACCTACTCCAACAGCATCAGCGTCGCGGAGCACGTCGTCATGATGATCCTCGGCCTTGTCCGCAACTACATCCCCTCCTACCAAACCGTCATCGACGGCGGCTGGAACATCGCCGACTGCGTCGCCCGGTCCTACGACATCGAAGGCATGCAGGTCGGCACCGTTGCCGCAGGCCGAATCGGACTGGCCGTGCTACGCCGCCTCAAGCCGTTCGACGTCGGCCTGCACTACACCGACCGACACCGACTGCCCGCCGACGTCGAAGACGAGCTCGGCCTCACTTTCCACGACTCGGCGGCGGCCATGGTGCCGCTGGTCGACATCGTCACTATCAACGCGCCCCTGCACCCTGAGACCGAGCACATGTTCGACGACCAGATGCTGGCCAGCATGCGGCGCGGCTCGTACCTGATCAACACGGCCCGCGGGAAGATCTGCGATCGCGACGCCGTCGTCCGCGCGCTCGAAAGCGGTCAGCTCGCCGGATACGCAGGAGACGTCTGGTTCCCCCAACCCGCACCCCAGGACCATCCCTGGCGCACCATGCCGCACCATGGCATGACCCCACACATCTCCGGGTCGTCGCTGTCCGCTCAGGCCCGCTACGCAGCCGGCACCCGCGAGATCCTCGAGTGCTGGTTCGCCGGTCGACCGATCCGCGACGAGTACCTCATCGTTGATGGAGGCAGACTCGCCGGAGCCGGCGCTCACTCCTACAGCGAAGGAAACGCCACCACCGGATCCGCCGACGCGGAACGCTTCAGCCGCTGACAGCACACCCGGCGCCCGTGCGCGGTTCATCGTGGTAGCCGCGCCAGAACCAAGGGCAGAGCCTGACCCTTGCTCCAACCCGCGTCGCCGCATCCGTGTGGCGACCGTCTTACGACTGGTCGGTCGGCCTAGCCTCCGTCTTTCACGAGGTTAGGCGCGACACGGGGTGTAGAGACGCGAAAGTGCCTGTCCTGTAAGGGAGACTTGGGCTTGCGAGTTACGGGCGCTACTGGTCACCACCACCCCCGTGGCCGACGCCCGCGCCGCCCTGATGTCGTCCTCGCCGAGTACATCAACACCGCCGACATGCCCGAGACGACCAAGCTGATGCGCACCTTGGACCGCCGGTGGGACCCCATCGAGCCCTTCGTCACCACCCGGGTGACCATCGCCCGGTCAGAGGCCGCGAACTTGACCTGCAAGAACCTCAAACGGATAGCGGCTTCCGGAACCAGACCAACTACGAAAGGCGCATCATGATGCACAACGCGACCCGCCGGGCCGCATGAACCACCAGCGGTCGAGGTCAACCCCGCTCAAAAGCGAAGAGCCCCATTGGTTGACCTTGCTGGAGATCAGCGTCGCGATGGCCGCTTGGGCGTTGCCGCGTAGCGTGAATAGGATCGCGATGATGAACATCGTGGTCACGGTCGCCCGGCGAGACCTGTCCCAGGAGTCCATGGCCCAGCTGAACCCGCCCGCACCCACCGTCCTGGAGCCGAAGAAGAAGACCTCACCGAAGAAGATCGCCGCTACGGCATAGTTGCTCTCACTGGCAGAGCACCACACGACGAGCTACACCACTCCACCACTCCCCACTCCATGGGACGTGACCGTGACGGTCAGTCCGGCGCCCATACCGAGTGGCTCCGCGGCGTGTTAAAGCGGTAGTCCGCGACGCGGGACTCGAACAAGCGGCGCCCCAGTGTCTCAGCGGCGGCAAGCGGGTCTGCCGGATCGTGCGCGACTTCGCCCCGGCTGTTTCCTACGCCGACAACGACGTCCACGAGGTCCTGTTCGAGATAGCGGGTGAGTTCCTGAAACTGGGCACGCAGGCCGACTGTGGCACCCTGGTAACTCTCCTCGCAGGCGATGAGTACGCTCACGCGCTTACCGGGAAGCCCCTCGAGGACGATTTCGGACTTCGGCCAGCTTGGCGACATGTAACAGAACAGCCGGTCGAAGGTGGATTTGAGCTGGCCGCTCATTCCGTACCAGTACAAGGGTGTAGCGAAAATCAGGCCGTCTGCTAGCAGCACGTGGTCGATGAGCAGTCGCTCGAAGTCGTCCGGGATGCTGCAACTGCCGTCGGCACGTCGGCAAACCCGACAATCGCGCAGTGCACCTGCTACAAAGTCATCCAACTGCAGCAGCGTGACGTGGTGACCAGCCTCTTTCGCCCCGCGGACCGCGGCCCCGAGAAGGATGGAGGAGTTCCCGTCACGCCGGGGGCTGGCGTTGATGGCGACTACCTTCACGGGACCCTCGGGTCGCGTCGCCCTTGCGCCGTCACCGTGGCATCGAGGAACTCGAGGATAGCTGCCGAAAACTCCTCGGGCGCGTCGTGGGGGATCCAGTGCGACGCGGCGATACGCAGGAGCCGCGCATTGGGGATGTCGCGGGCTAGCTGCTCGCCGTCGGACAGGGGCTGCCACGGGTCATGCACTCCCCACACCACCAGAGTGGCCGCCGTAATGAAGCGGTGTCGGTCGACGAGCGCCATCGTGTGGTTGGTGTTTAGTGCACTCGCGTTACGGATGAGGCTCAGCGCACCGTCCGCGTCGATGTATGGCGCGACGATGCCGTCGGCGAACTCGGCCGTCAGGCGGTCCTTGTTGTGGATCCCGTTGGGCAGCCCGCCTCCGACGAACGCCGCCACTTCTCCCGCATTCTTGTGGCGCCACAGCGGGTCGCCGAGCGCGAGCATGTCATCGATCGGCCAAGAGTCATACGCCACGGCGTTAGCTAGCACGAGACGGGTCACCCGGTCAGGATGTTCGATTCCCAGGATGAGCGCGATACCGCCCCCGGTGTCGTGCCCGACGAAGGTTGCACGCTCGATGCCGAGGACGTCGAGCAGTCGCAGCACGGCAGCGGTTTGCGCTGGCAGCGACCGGTCGAACCGGTCCCGCCGGTCCGACCAGCCGTGACCGAGGAGGTCTGGGGCGAGCACGCGGCAGTGCGCGGAGAGTCTAGGGATTACGTCGGCATACAGGTAGGACCACGTGGGGATTCCGTGCAGTAGCACGACCGGATCGCCCTCTCCGACGTCGGTGTAGGCAATGTCGAGTTCGAGCGGGCCGAGGCCTGATAGCCCTACGTGGCGTTGCCGAGCCTTAAACTGCTCGAAGGAGATGGTCACACCGGTCTCTCGCCGCAAGCCCGGCCGAGGGAAACCCCGTTGCCGGACGGGCGCGTCGGCCATCCTCCGGCGTTGGTGCAGGCGCCGCGCACCACCGTTCCGGTGTTCAAGTGGAGCGACGTGTCTGGATCTCACGGGCTCGTTCGGTGTGCGGCTCCCCGCTGCGGCTAGAACCAAGCTTGCCGGCGTGCACAAGGCTGCAAAGAACTTCGGTGATGATGCGGACACCGAGCAGGCTCGTGATGTCGGAGACATCGAACGGCGGCGACACTTCGACGACCTCCATACCCAGCAGACCCTCGGCGGCGACGCGTCGAATGAACTTCAGTGCCTCCCGCGGCAGGAAGCCACCAGGCTCGGGCCAACCGGTGCCGGGCGCGAAGCCAGGGTCGATGCAATCGATGTCGAAGGACAGATAGACGCCTTCAGCACCGTTGCTCCATGCAACTTCCAGAGCCAGATCCGCGGCCTGATCGATTCCGAGCCGCTCGACATCGTCGACGGTCATGATGACCGTCCCGCCATCGCGGGCGTTCCTGATGCCGGGCCGTGAGACCTGCATGCCGCCAATGCCGATTTGAACAAGGTTGCCGAGATCAAAGTGCCTCTCGTGCGAGGCCCAGTAATACGGCGTGGTGTGCATGCGCTCGTCGAGGTCGCGGGCAGCCGTGTCGACGTGGCGGTCAAAGTGAATGACGCCGATCTTGCGGTCGAACGAATTCATGACCCCCCGGGCTGTGGGAAACCCAATGGCGTGGTCGCCTCCAAGCACGACTGGGAAGGCGCCTTGGTCGCAAATGTGCTGGATGCCCTTGGTAATCTGATCGTAGGACTTCTCGATGCTGCCGGGCAGACAGAAGATGTCTCCCACGTCTACGATGTCGAGTTGCTCGCGTAAATCGACGCCAAGCTCGTAGTAGTAAGGGGCGAGGAGCGAGGAGATTGCCCGCATTGCTTGGGGCGCGTGGCGTGGCCCCGGCCGGTATGTCGTGCCGGTGTCGAAAGGAACGCCTACCACCGCGACCTCATGCTGGTTCAGGAGGTTTACGTCCTCGACGTACGGCATTTTGAGGAACGTCTGTATACCGGCGAAGCGCAGCGAGTCGTTGCGCACGAAGGTGGATATCTCATCCTTGTCCTCGACCGAGTCCGCCGGCGGGAGCCCCAGCTCGTGGGCGCGACGTAGTCCTTCGCGGTAAATGGTATCTGGCAGTTCCTGCTCCCAGCGCTTGGCTTGCTCGCCCTGGAGGTCATCGATTCCGATCTCCTCGTCGCCGACCGTCAGCCGTCGGCTCGCCCGCCAGTCATGGCTCGGGTGATGAGGGTGCTGGGGGTGGTCGCTCATAGTGTTCCCTTCGAAGGCTCGTCGATAGTCCTGATGTCGTCAGATGCCCCACCAGCGGCCGACTCCGGCGGCGCGAAGACCGAGCGCGGCTCGGGCCATAGTTTGAGCGCCAGCGGGTACAGAATCGCCGCGAGGACACCCCCAACAATAAAGCCGACGTCCGCCCCACCCGTCAGTTCCGTGCCAGGGCCTGTGTACCAGGCCGTGTTAGTGAAAAAGAAAGCCGCGACCACTGCGACCATCCAAACACCAAGGGCACGCCAGTTGAGTCCGTGATTGAACCAATAATGACCACCACGCTGCCCACGGTTAAATACCTGTAGATCGTCAACGTGGTAAAAACCTCTGCGGTGAACAAAGCCGATAGTCATGATCAGGATCCACGGCACGGAGCAGATAGCCAGCAGTGCCAGGAAAACACCCACGGTATTAATTAGTTCGGAGTAAAAGTACCCGGCGTAGACCAATATTGCCGCACCCCCGCATGCGGCAAGTGTTGCCTGCACACGGTTCAGCTTGGGAATCAAGGAGGACGTGTCAAGTCCCGTGCCATAGGTGTTAATCACGGCCTGCGCCGTCCCGGACGCCAATCCGAGGTAGATCAAGAAGGGGACGTACCAAAGCGGAGCGTCGGCTACCAGCCCGAAGACGTATGGCGTGTTGGCGTCGCCGGTCCCGGAGGCAAAGACTGCTACCGAGGTGAAGGTGCCAAAAAGAAACGGGCCTCCCATACCGATGAAGCCACCCAGGAACATCGCGCCAAGGACACGGCGGTCGCTGAAGCGCTTCCGCGAGATGTGCCTCGTCCAGTCCCCCGCGTAGGCACCGTAGGACGCGACCGTCGATAGGGAAATCAGCATGGCGGACAGCCAGGTCGGCCAGAACGACCCGAGCAGATAGTTTCCGGTTCCCTTGTATCCGGCGTCGAAGTCCGGCAGGTAGACAAAGAAGCCGATAAGTACCGCAAGACCGGCAGTGGGGACCATGATTTTCTGTGCAGCCACCATCATGTTGTGTCCGAAGACGGAAACAACGGTGACAATGGCGCTCAGCACCGCATATGCAAGGATCCGGGTCAGCGCGTCGTCGCTGATGTTGAACAGCGCCTTTAGTCCCGCGACTAGCGCGTCACCGCCTGTCCAGATGCTAAGCGCGGCGAAGGCGAGCGATGCCGTGGCTTCGAGCAGCGTTCCAATGATGCGACCTACCACACCGAACAGGGCACCACTCGACACGGGGTTGTTGGTGCCACTACGCGGCCCCATCAAACCCATAGGCGCCAGAAGAAGAGCGCCGATAGCCGATCCCACGACGACGGAGCTGAACCCTGCCCACCAGCTCAGGCCGAATGCGATCGGGAACCAACCGATGATGATGAGACTGAAGGTGAGACTGCCCCCGAACAAGATGTAGAACAGATTACTTGGACGAGAGCCCCGTTCCTCGTCAGGTATGTACTCGATCCCGTACTGCTCGATCAACGTCAGTCGGTCTTCGACATCGGCCGGGTCGGTGGGGTCGAATTGGGTTGAGTCCGAGCCAGTATCCGCCGTCTGCGCCATGCTGTCCTCCGACTGATACGTACCGGATGTGAGCCGGCGCGAGTTGCGCCGGCCTTGAAAGCCCAAGGGGTGCCTTCTTGACTTCAAGATCGGAAGCAGAAACGAGATGGTGCGGCGAGACTTGAGCCGTTCGTCAATGCGCGTGGGATCCGCGGGGGGCGAGCCGTCGTCCGGCCGGCGACCCGGTCACGGTCGGCTCTCCTGTTCGGGCGCGGTCAATGCGACTCCTGTCGCTCAACCTCGCTGCACCCACGACTTCTTTTCGGGTGCGGCTGGCGAGGGGGGTGTAGACCCTCTGGGCTGGTTTCGAGCAATGGGCGCACGGCACCGGTGTTGCGGTGGCTTCCTCAAGGTGCCGCCGCTGATCAAAGGGGCCGCACTGAACACAGCGGTACTCGTAGAGGGGCAACGGAGGCTCTCTCTCACTTGAGCGGGTTGGGGTTCATACTCGGCGATCAGTCACGACCGCCTGCCTCGTCCGGGAGGATTTTGCGGTCGAAGATGGACAGCGGGATGCTCAGCGAGACGGCGCTGTTCGGGATGTCGACCATGCCGCCGATACGGCTCTCAATAGGCGCTGCTCCTAGGAACAGGTACGCCTGCTCGAAACTCCATCCCATTGCCGGCATCAAATAGCTGATGGCATTGAGGCAAGCCTGGCGGAACGCCACGGTTGCGTTCAAGTAGTAGTTGCGGACGTTCTCGACGCTGATCCCCTCGAAAGTGAGGTACTCGGAGTAGTTCGGGCTGACACGACCGGGCTTGAAGAAAGGCATGTTCGTTTTGTACCGATCCATCCCGCCCTTGATGATGTCGAAGTGCAGGTCGATAAAACCCGGCATCTCGATCGCGCCGCAGAAGGTGATCTCGCCGTCACCCTGGGCGAAATGCAGGTCCCCGATCGAGAACAGTCCGCCGGTCACGAACACCGGCATGTACACCCGGCTGCCGACGCCGAGGTCCTTGATGTCGACATTGCCGCCGTGCTCACGCGGCGGGATGGTGCGACACGCCTCGGCGGCGGCCCTCTCGAACGCGGGTCCGGAGAGCGTGCCGAGCAGCGCATCCTTGGCCAGCGGCGGCAGTGCCAGCGCCGGGACCTGGGGCGAAGTGGGCACGTTGCCCTGGTGAGTCGGCTGGTCACCAGTGATCCGATCGGGGTTCTCATCGACCAGCGCCTTCTCACGGCGGTTCCACTCCGCGAGCAGGTCATGGGAGGGTGCACAGCCGAACAGGCCCGGGTGCGAGTTGCCGATGAAGCGAACTCCGGGGACGTGCCGGGAGCTGGCCCAGACGCCGTCGAGGTCCCAGATCGCCTTTGACGCCTGCGGGGAGTGGTCGGTGAGGAACCCGCCGCCGTTCTCCTTTGCGAAGATGCCCGTATAGCCCCACTCCTGCTCCTGGAACGGTCCCAGGTCCAGGATGTCGACCACCAGCAGGTCGCCAGGCTCGGCGCCCTCGATTACGAACGGCCCGCTGAGCACGTGGCAGGGGTCAATGTTCATGTCTCGGATGTCGTCCGCGCTGTCGTCATTCCTGACCTGATTGTCGGTCCAGTCCTTGCACTCGATCCGGTAGGAGCCACCAGGGCGGATCGTCGCGGCTGGCGGGATGTCCGGATGCCACCGGTTATGTCCGGGTATCGCCTGCTGCGACATGGGCACGCTCAGGTCCCGGTTGATCTCGAAGATGACCTCGGGCACGAAAGTCTCCTGGGGTTGCAGGGCTGGAGGAGTGATGAGGGAAGTCATCGGGAGATGCCCCAGCACCGCAACATCAGTGCTGGCTTGGCCGAACAGGTCGGAGGAGCACGAGGTACAGCACAGACATGTTGGTCTGTCCGGTCCTACCGGCGCTGCGCTGCGTTGCCTTGAATAGCGATCAGGTACTTGGTCGGGATTACTTCCAATGGAAAGTATCAAGCGTGCCAGGGGACGTCAACCCCCGACCCAACAGACTCCCTGGACCTCGATGCGCCGGCCGCAGGGGAGCTGTCACCTGGCCGCCTGGGGCTGAAGTCGCCCACGGCTGACGCTGGAAGCCCAGCGGGGGCCGGGAGACTCAGCGCCCGATCTCCACCCAGCGCTCGTGAGAGGCACGCCAGCCGGGCGGCGTCCCTGTCCGATACGGCACGACTCCCACCGTCTGGACTGGGGCGAGCCCGACCCGCCTGTCAGGCTCGGGCCAACGTCACCGCCGTCAAGGGCGGTCCCAGCCGGGCGCAGGAGAGGCCGCTACGGGAGCACGACCGCCAGTTCCGACGGCTAATGCGCTCGGCGACTCGCCGGGTGCACACTGACCTCAGCGGCCGTGGACACTGCGGGTGGCGCTGTCCACGGAACCCGCTGCCGAGATGGCCGTCGCGCGGTCAGAGGGTCGCCAAGACGTCGAGCTCCAGCCCGGATGCCTGAGCGAGATAGACCTGCTGCTGCAGGTGCCGGCCCCTCAACCGGACCTCGCCGCGCGGACCCGTGTAGGAGACGCCAGACGCGGCGGCGCACACACGCGGGACGTCCAGCGAGCCGGCCCCTCTGGCCAACTCCGCCAGCAGCCGCACGCCCTCGTAACACGACTCGCCCATGCTGTTCAGCACGGGTGACTGCTGACCGAAGCGGCGGGCGTAACGCCCGCTGAACTCGAGGCTGTGCGACGTCGGCAGCGCTTCGAAGTAGCCCGCTGTAGAGAACATGCGTCGCGTGTTCGAGGCGCCGGTCGCCAGCAACATGTTCTCGTCCATGAGCGGGCTCAGCCGCACGCAACGCCCGTCGAGCCCCGTCGCAGCGAACTGGCGGTTGAACTTCACTCCGTCGTCTCCCAACAACAGCATGAGGACGCCGTCGCACTCGCTCTCCTCAAGTTGGCGAAGGGCCGGGCTGAAGTCCGTGCTGCCCAGTCGGACGAAGATCTCTTCGCGGATCTCAACGCCGCAGGCATCGGCCGAACCACGCACTGCTGCAGCCGTGCGTCGCGGCCAGACGTAGTCGTTACCGACAATGCTCCAGCGCGGAACGCCCGCCTCCTGCGACATCCAGCGCAGTGCCGCGACGACCTGACGCTCCGGCGTCTCGCCGGTCATGAACACGCCGGGCGTGACCTCGCCACCCTCATATAAGGCGGTGTAGATGTATGGGACCCGTTGGGCGATGCGCGCCGCAACGGCCTGCCGTACGGCCGAGGTGTGCCAGCCCACAACGCCCTTGATATGTCCTGCCCGGAGCAGCCGGTCTACCTCGTCGGCTACCCGCTGCGGCGCTGCCCCGCCATCCACGACCAGCAGCTGAAGTTCCCGTCCGAGGACGCCGCCGGCCGAATTGATCTCCTCCACTGCCAGCCGGGCACAGAGCTCGCAGGAGGGACCGAAGATGCCCGCCGGGCCATGCATGGGGATGAGCAGGGCTATTACTAGGGGTTCACAGCCGCCGCCGGAAGTGCCTCGCGTACTGTTCTGCCCGGCGGGCGTCACAGGCACAAACATACCTCCGTCGGAGACACATCGACCGCACTGATGAATCAGTTCATGCTCGCTGGCCGCGAAGGCTCGGGCGACGCCCTGAGTCAAAATCGTACAGCGTCGGGTCTGCCAGGCGGCGCCTTTTGCGTCGACCCGGGCGAAACTGCGGCCCGCTGGTGGGGGGCGGTCGGCAGGTCGTACTTCTTGGTGACCTTCGCCCCGTCACGGACCTTGGAGATCAGTTCTGCTGGGCCAGGAAGAAGTTCGGGATCTTGGACTGCAGGACCCAGATCTTGTTCAGGAGAAGCAGCTCTGGGGGGCGTCGTAGCGGTGGTAGCCGACCACGGTCCGCACCACGGCCCAGTTCTTCTGCTCCACGTGCGCACCGTGGTTGCTGTACCCCGGGCGGGAAGAAGGTGATCTTCCGCTGTTCGCACCAGGCCAGTAAGTGGTAGTTGATGAACTCGCTGCCGTTGTCGGAGTCGACCCGCAGCAGCGGGAACGGCGGCACCTTGCCGGTGTCCTCCAGCGCGGCCAGCACCCACGTCTGGGCCTTGTTACGCATCGACCGGTTCTCGGTCCAACCCGTCGCGATATCGGTCACCTCAGCGTGTACGCGTGGTCACCGACCGTGTTGCCACCCTCACGGCCGATCAGATCGATCTCCACGAACCTAGGCACCGCATCGTCCCAATGCGTCCAGGACCGGATCGCGATCGCGTCCTTGAGCAGCGGACCCCGGTTTGGTGGCTCTTCACAATCGAGGGTGTAGAGCTTGCGGCGCGTCGGTCGCCGGGTAGAGGTCGAGGTCTTCCGATGATGGGAGTTCTGACGCTGCCCACCAGGAAGACCTCGACGTGCCTGACATTACCTTCGGTTGCCCTGACCTGACCACGTTCTGCCGCCTGGATGAGCTGGGTTTGGAGGTGACCGGGCAGCGGCTCGAAGCCGATCGTGCTGTCCTGGCGTGCCGGGTCGTGGCCCCGGATCTGTGGTGTCGCCGTTGTGGCTGTGTAGGGGTGCCCCGGGACACGGTGACTCGCCGGCTGGCGCACGAGCCGTTGGGTTGGCGACCGACCACGTTGGTGGTCACGGTCCGTCGTTACCGGTGTACCGGTTGCGGGCGGGTGTGGCGACAAGACACCTGCCTGGCGGCGCAGCCGCGGGCGAAGCTTTCGCGCCGTGGGCTGCGGTGGGCACTGGAAGCGATCGTGGTCCAGCACTTGACGGTGGCCCGGGTCGCCGAAGGGCTCGGGGTGTCGTGGAACACCGCCAACGACGCCGTCCTGGCCGAGGGCAAGCGGGTCTTGATCGACGATCCGGCCCGGTTCGACGGCGTGGCTGTGATCGGGGTCGATGAGCATGTGTGGCGGCACACCCGCGGAGGCGACAAGTACGTCACGGTGATCATCGACCTGACCGGCATCCGGGACGGGACCGGCCCGGCGCGGCTGCTGGACATGGTCCAGGGCCGTTCTAAGAGCGCGTTCAAGACGTGGCTGGCCGAACGGCCGCAGGCATGGCGCGACGCCGTGGAGGTGGTGGCGATGGACGGGTTCACCGGCTTCAAGACCGCCACCACCGAGGAACTCCCTGACGCGGTGCCGGTGCGGGATCCCTTTTATGCCGATGTCCTGGTTATGCCGACCTGGGGCTTGATCCGCCTGCGGGGTGCGGCAACGCAATGATCGAGGTCGGCATAACACTGCGTGCGGGTTGACGCTGGGCTCTCCCTTCCAGGAGGAACGTAGTCATGCACAGTGTTTCTGATCCGTCGCGAGTTCGGATGTCCGGGCCGGTGGTCGGGTTTGCAGAAGGCCTGGTCCACGAGCTGCGGTCGCTTGGATACGCAACGACGACAGCGTCGGAGTTGATGCGACTGACGGCGCACTTGTCCCGATGGTTGGACGCTTCGGGGCTTGGCCTGGCCGAGTTGACCCCTGTGGTGCTCGACGCCTTCGTGACGGAACGTCGGAAGTCCTACGTCAACCTCACGTCAGCACGGGCGCTGGACCCCATCGTTGGCTATCTGCGTCGGGCGGGAGCGGTCCCGAGCCGCTGACCGTGCCCCCAACGACAGCGGCGCAGATTCTGCTCGGTCAGTTCGAGCAGTTCCTGCTCGACGAGCGCGCCCTGAGCGCGCCGGTCGCTGTCGCCTACGCCCATTGGGTCCGGCCCTTCGTTGAGCAGCTTCTTTGCCCACCGGGCATCGACCGGACACGCGATGTCAGCGTGGCCGAACTGGTCGCCTTCCTCGCCAGTACCCTGCCGGCGATGTCGGGCAAGTCGGCGCAGATGACCACGACGGCGCTGCGGTCGCTGCTGAGGTTCGGGAACGCCCAAGGGTTGTTGTCCAAGGACCTGACCGCGGCGGTCCCCTCGATCGCCCGATGGCGGTTGTCCGGCCTCCCGCAACCACTGCCCCCGGATCAGGTCAGGGCGTTGCTCGAGGTGTGTGACCCAGCCGATCCGGTGGGCTGTCGAGATCGTGCCGTGATTGTGCTGATGCGACGCCTGGCACTGCGCAACGCCGAGGTCGCTGCGTTGCGCCTCGACGACATCGACTGGATCAGCGGGACGGTCCTTGTCGCAGGAAAGGGCGGCCGTGTCGACCGGATGCCGCTGCCAACCGATGTCGGCGAGGCACTGGTGGGTTATCTGCGCAGTGGCCGGCCGCCCACACCGGAGCGCACGGTGTTCGTGCGAGCTGTCGCACCGTTCACCCCACTGGGCCCCAGCAGCGTCAGCTGCATCGTCGCCCGAGCGGCCCGCCGCGCCGGTCTGGGCACAGTGCACGGTCACCGGCTGCGGCACACCGCCGCGAGTGAGACTCTCAACGCCGGCGCGAGTCTGGATGAGGTCGCCCAGCTGCTGCGCCACCAGGGCGTGGCGAGCACTGTCATCTACGCGAAGGTCGACCGTTCCCGGCTGGCCGCGCTGGCGCGGCCCTGGCCCAGGGCGCCGCACGCGGCCGGCAAGGGTGACCCGCGATGACCGGCGCCTCGGCCCCGGTCCCGGAGCTGCGGAAGCTGATCAGTGACTACCTGGGTATGCGTCGCGCCCTCGGATACAAGCTTGAAGGAGACGGCCGGGTGTTGTCTGCCTTCGCCGACTACCTCGACCGCTGCGACGCGCAGATGGTTACCGTCGAACACGCGGTGCGGTTCGCCACCGCTTCCGCCGAGTCATCGGCCCGTTCGCAGGCGCTGCGGCTGTCCGCGATCAGGCTGTTCGCCCGGTGGGCGCAGCTGCTTGACCACAGGATCGAAGTGCCACCAGCCCGGCTGCTGCCGGCCCGAGCAACCCGACCCACCCCTTTCATCTATAGCCAGGAACAGATCGACGGGCTGCTCGCTGCCGCGGACCAACTACGTCCGCAGTTCCGTGCGGTCACGTTCCGGACCCTGCTGTCGCTGCAGGCCGCCACGGGGGTCCGCACCGGTGAGGCGATCGGGCTGGACGTCAGCGACGTCGACCTGCACGAGGCAACGCTGACCGTGACTGGAAAGTACGGTAAGACCCGTCTGCTGCCCCTACATCCCACGGTCGCCGGCGCCCTGATGGACTACCTCAAAACGCGCAGTCAGCTGCTGCCCGCCGCGCACTGCCCAGCGCTGCTGATCTCCACCCGAGGGACCCGGATCGGCCGCGGCAGCATCCACCCCACGTTTCGTGCCCTCGCCGAACGAGCCGGGTTGAGCGCCGCCTCATCGGCAAGCCGTCCCCGGCCGCACGACCTTAGACACACCTTCGCCGTGAACACCATGCTCGACGCCTACCGGTCCGGAGCCGACCCGGCCGCGACCTTGCCGTTGCTGGCCACCTGGCTGGGTCACGCCGACCCCCGCGACACCTACTGGTACTTGACCGGCACCGCCGAGCTGATGGAGGCCGCGACCGCACGGCTCAACCGCGCCGCCAGGGCAGACGGCGCAGACCGAACATGACGCGCCTGGCCCCCACCCTGCAGGCCTACTTCACCACTCGGCTGGTCGGCGAGTTCGGCGCCAGCCCACACACCGTCGCGGCCTACCGCGACACGTGGCGACTGCTGCTCCGCTTCATCGCCGAGACCCGCAACAGCCCCCCGCAGCAGCTGGACCTCTCACAGGTGAACGCCGAGTTGATCAGCAGCTTCCTCACCCACCTGGAGACCGTTCGCGGCAACAGCGTGACCACCCGCAACGCCCGGCTGGCAGCGATCCACTCCTTCTACGACTACGCCGCTGTGCGTCACCCTGAACACGCTGACACGATCCGGCAGGTCCTGAACATCCCGGCCAAGCGTCACCACCGCACCGACCTGACCTACCTCACCGCACCCGAGGTCACCGCGCTGCTGGCCACGCCGGACCTGAACACTGCGGCCGGCCGACGGGACCACGCCATGATCCAGCTCGCCGTGACGACCGGACTGCGGGTCAGCGAGCTGACCTCGCTGACACCCCAGGACATCCACCTGGGAACAGGGCCGCACGTCGCCTGCACCGGCAAGGGGCGCAGACGCCGCATCACACCGCTCGACCCCACAACGGTCACCACGATGCGCCGCTACCTGTCCAGCCTTCAGACCGACCCAGCGGTCCTGTTCCCCACCAGAACCGGGACCCGGATGAGTACCGACGCCGTCGCGTGTCGGCTGAGCAAGCACGCCAACGCCGCCGCCCGGTCTTGCCCGACACTGGCCGCCAAGAACGTCACCCCGCACACCCTGCGTCACACCGCGGCTATGCGACTGCTCCACGCCGGTATCGACATCACCGTGATCGCGCTCTGGCTCGGCCACCAGAGCATCGAAACCACACAGATCTACCTGCACGCCGACATG
>JANMWN010000311.1:0-3252 GCA_031394045.1 Sporichthyaceae bacterium | reverse complement strand
GCCAAGAACGTCACCCCGCACACCCTGCGTCACACCGCGGCTATGCGACTGCTCCACGCCGGTATCGACATCACCGTGATCGCGCTCTGGCTCGGCCACCAGAGCATCGAAACCACACAGATCTACCTGCACGCCGACATGAGCACCAAAGAACGAGCGCTCGCGCGCACAACACCCACAGGCATCAAGCCCGGCCGCTACAAGCCGACCTCCGACAAGCTGCTGGCGTTCCTCCAAGGTCTCTGATTATGCCGACCCCAATCGTTGCGTCGCCGCACCCCGCAGGCGGATCAAGCCCCAGGTCGGCATAACCAGGACATCGGCATAAAACGGATTATGCCGACGTCGGCATAACCACTTCCACGTCGTGCGCCTGGCCGGTGACGCCCTGGACCGGTGCAGGCGCCGAGTCCAGCAAGACACCCACGGCCACCGCGGCTTCAAGAACGACCCGCTCTACCGCGCGCGGCGGACCCTGCACACCGGCACCGACCTGCTCACCGACAAGCAAACCAAACACCTGAACGAGCTGTTCGCCGACGACAACCACGTCGAGGTCGAGGCCACCTGGGGCATCTACCAGAACATGATCGCCGCCTACCGCGAACCCGACCGGGCACGCGGCCGCGTGCTCATGGAGCAACTGATCGCCTCGGTCGGCAACGGGGTCCCAACCGCGCTGACCGAGATCATCACCCTCGGCCGGACACTGAAGAAACGAGCCGCCGACGTCCTGGCCTACTTCGACCGCCCCGGCACCAGCAACGGACCCACCGAAGCCATCAACGGCCGACTCGAACACCTACGCGGCTCCGCCCTCGGCTTCCGCAACCTCACCAACTACATCGCCCGATCCCTACTCGAAACCGGCGGCTTCAGACCCCGACTACACCCTGGATTGTGAAGAGCCGGTTTGGTGTGACTACGCCCCCGAAGGCTCATCGCCGCCCGGTCCGGCGCCCGCCGTCGGTCCATCGTGGATGCCGCGATCACCACCAACCCAGCCGCGACCTCATCAGAAACCTCGAGCTCGGCGAACCTGCGCAGCGTAGGGACCAACTCGGCCATCACCGGCGCCAGTCTCTGAACGGTCGGGGCACCCAGCACGGCCCAGCAGAACCGCAGCGCCGCCACGACTTCCGGCCCGTAGACCCCTGGTCCGCGGCCGGCGAGCCGCCCGCACCAGGGTCGGCCGCAGGGCCGCCGCCAGGGCCTTACGGGCATGACCGCGATGCCAAGGGGTCGTTGCGCACAACTCGCCAAGATCACACCGTTGTCCGCCTTGCTCGCCCGCCGGTAACGGGTCCCGATCGCCCTCGTCACTGCCTTCTGCTGGCTCAAAGTCAGTCCCATCATCAGGACCTACCGGCACACCCCACCAGACCGGAAGGCGCGCCCCACGCGCGCATCAGTAAATGAGTCAACGACCCACCCTTCGCGCGCACTACTGGTGAGTCAACGCGTGGCGTCGACTTGTCGGGGGCGTCGCCCCTAGAATGGAAGAGTCGTCTGGCGCACTTCGCCCGACTAGGCCCCTACGAAGGACGGGACTGCACGTGTCCGGCCACAGCGACCCCGAGTTGGCGCAGATGCTCAGCCAGCTCGAATGGCGTGTCTCCCAGCGGCTCGTGCGGCTCCTTGCATCTACGGACAGTTCCCTCAAGGAGTGGCGGCTGCTCTCGAGTCTCGCTGTCCGGTCGGGGAGGACGATGACCGAGATCGCCGAGATCGCCATCCTGCCCGCGCCGACGGCGACGAAACTGATCGACACAATGGTGGCCGATAACCTCGTCTATCGGCGGAGCGACGACACCGACCGGCGGCGAATATTGATCTTCCTCGCCCCGCGCGGTTGGAAGAAGTACGAGCGTCTCCTTCCCCTCGTGGCGGAGGAGCAGGCGGAGCTCTCATCGTTCGCGGACGAGAACGAGCTTCGAGAGCTAGTGCGGTTGTTGACGCAGTTCATGGACCGCGTCGGCTAAGCGCGAACGCGCCAGATGCCCAACACGTCCTTGTCGACGGGGTGGATCCAAAGACCAACCAGGGGCGGGGGACGCACTCGGTACGCAACACCCTGTCGGTGGTGCGTCACCCGGTCGTGGTCGCCAAGATGCTGACCACTCTCGCGTGCCTGGCAAAGTACTGTCGTGGGCGGCGAGCTGAGACTGGTCCGGGTGTTGGTGCCCGGCCGCCGTGCTCGACCCTGCGCAGCGCGGCTGGCTGCGCGACGTGCTCGACCGGGCCGGGATGGCGAACCCGGTCCTAGCCCCATTACCGTTCAGTTAAGGTTACGTCGGTGTAGTTTCGTGGCATGCCTAGAGCTGGATGGAAGAGGCCGGAGTCGGATCGTCGGTTGTCGGATCTGGTGTCGGTGGGGGTGCTGACCCGGGTGTTCCCGCCGGACCTGGTCGATGAGGTGATCGCGCAGGTCGGGCGGACCGAGCAGCGGAATCGGTCGTTGCCGGCCCGGGTGATGGCGTACTTCTCGATCGGGATCCCAGCCGAACCCGTTGGAAGCCGCGACTGTCTTTTCGTTTCCCTCCCCGAGCCTGGGGGTACCGGGTAACCGCGTGGGTACCCCCCGATGACGCGGGCCTGCGTGGCGTGCGGGACCGAGTTCATCGCCCAGCGATCGACCCGGCGGTTCTGCTCGGACCGTTGTCGGCAGCGGAACCGGCTGCACCCGTCCCTGTCGGTGGCGTCTGCCCGTGAGCTGACACCGGGGCCGGTGTACGAGGCCACCGCTCGGGACCTGGAGGCCGCCGGCCGGGTGAACGGCAGTCGGGGCGCTATGGCGCTTGTCCTGGCGCTGCGCATCGACTCTGGCGACGACAACGGTCACGGCATGGTCGCCATGATCAAGGAGCACGGCCGCATCTTGGCCGAAGCCCTCAAGGATGCACCGAAGTCCTGGACCCCGCTGGACGAGCTACGTCGTCGACGAGCGGTCAAGAGCAGACCCGCCCCCAACCCAAGGAGACAGACGTGACCGAAGTACCGCTCGAAGGCACGCCGAACCCGCACGTCACTCAGTGGCTGCGGTTCGTCCGAACGATGGAGGAGCTGGCCCGGGCGAACGGGCTGACCGAGGATGGCTGGGACTGGCTGCGGTCCGGAATCTGTCAAGTCAAGTGAGACAGTTGTGGTCAGTTGATTTGGCGTTCGTGGATGGGCTCGTTGATCCAGGACTGGGTTGGCATGACTGGGGGGTGCGGGCGTCGGCCGAATCGTTCGGGGTGGGCGTGGTAGGCG
>JANMWN010000304.1:0-11090 GCA_031394045.1 Sporichthyaceae bacterium | reverse complement strand
GGGCTGTACGGGACGTTCCGGCAGGGTCCCGGGACCGCGCCGGCCCCGCGGGGCGCGATCCGGTTGCGGCTGGTCGCCGACGGCTCCTGGGCCGAGCTGCGCGGCCCGACCGCCTGCGCGCTGATCACCGAGGCCGAGCGGACGCTGGTGATCGGTCGCCTCGGCCCGGACCCGCTGCGGCCGGGCGCCGACGTCGAGCAGGTGCGCTCGCGGCTCGCCCGCAGTCGTACCCCGCTCGGGGCCGCGCTGATGGACCAGACCGTGCTCGCCGGCGTGGGCAACGCCTATCGCGCCGAGCTGCTGTTCCGACAGCGGCTCAACCCCTTCGCTCCCGCGAGCGAGCTCGGCCGCGAGGGGTTCGACGCGCTGTGGGCCGACCTGGTCTCGTTGATGCGCACCGGGGTCAAGGCCAACCGGATCGTCACGACGTTATGCGAGCACCGAGACCAGCCGCGCGGGGCGGTCAGCAGCGGGGACCAGTACTACGTCTACCGCCGCGCCGGCCAGCCGTGCCGGGTGTGCGGTACACCGGTTGCCACCGTGGAGATGGCCGCCAGGAACCTCTACTGGTGCCCGACCTGCCAATCCACCTAGAAGCTCGTTGGCTGGGTGGCAGTCCGTGGAAACGTCCGTCGGTGGCGGTCCAGCTCGTCGTGTCCGGAGCACGCGGGGCGCCGCGGAGCGGCACTAGGCACCTATGTTCGCGGGAGTTGCTCGTCGATCAGAGCATCCAGGGCGTCCAGCGCCTCGCGGACCTCGTGGTCGGTCGAGGCACTTGGGATCGGCGACTGGCGATCCAGCGCGACCGCGTAGGCGATCTTCAGGACGCTCCACTCCTCGATGAACCGGTCCCGCCACTCCTCGGGGGTCAGGGTCAGAGCGTTAACGAGTCCCTCTAGGTCTGCGATGGTCGGCCCAATCGAAAGCGACCCGCCTCGGAACGACGCGATCCGCTCGCGCATCAGGGAGAGCTGCCTGGTCTCACGCTCCTGGTCCTCGACGGTCACGAGATCATCTTGCCGGGTTGCGCTTCCCAGACAGCGAGCCTTTTCAGGCACTTCGGTGCGGTCCGCAGAGAGCATCGAACCCCCGGTCAAGGAGTGCGACCGGGGGTTCGATGTGGTGTCGCTCAGGTGCAGGTAAAGCTGACCTTGTCGAAGTTGGCGGTGACCTGGCCGTTGGCGTTCAGGCCGAAGTGAGTCACCTCGTGGCCGGTGACACTGGACCCGTCAGCCGCGAACACTCGAATAGTCAGCGTGAACGTCGAGTTCGAATTCTTCTCGTTCATGTTGAAGTTGCCCCACGCCGTGGCGTGGCCGGTGTAAGTCACGCCGACCCAAGTGACGGTCACCTTGCCGGTCTCGGTGAAGGTCGCCCACACCTCGTCCCCGGCGGGGAAGTACGTCACATGTTCGACGCTATTTCCGACGAACGTGGCTACGCCCGCTGCTCCGGTGCAGGGGTTCGTGGCCTGGTCGTCGGTGAATGTGCCGTGCTGGTGCTCAGTCATCGTCACCGTGTGCCCGGGGTTAGCAGCGAACGCGACAGGAGCACCCACCAGCCCAAAGCAGGCTGCCGTTATCGCACCGAACACCAGCCCTTGAACCATCGATCGCTTGCCGACCATCGTGCCTCCTCCAGTAGCCAAGGTGGCCGAAGTAGCGCCCCGACCGTTGCCATCCCTATTCCTACTCCCCCGGCCACACCCTGGGAAGCCGCAGCCGGTACTGATGCGGTTACCCGGCGCTACGCCGTTACCCGTGTGGCCGAGTCCGGGAACATCGGGGGCAGGACACTCATCCGCGCATTGCCGCCCACAACCCAACCCGCGTCGTCGCTGCTACCCCTCGGCTGGGGGTCCTCCGGCCGACGTCGGCGTCTACCGCACCTACTGGCACCGTTCTTGTGCTGTGGATAACCGACCCGGCCAGCACCGGTCGCCCCCGACTGGCGTTCCCCGGGACTATCATCTCGCGCGCCTAGAAGATGTACGGGCAGAACGGCGCGGGGTCGTGCCGGAACGCGCGGGCCGCTGCGGCTGCGGCTCCGGGAGTGCGTTCGACGACGTGCCCCGCGAGGGTGCGGGTGAGCAGCGAGATGCCGCCGAGGTAGGCCGCGCCCAGCTCGCGCACATCGAGCACGAGGTCAGGCTCCGTGCCGGTGCGTTCACACTGCGCCCCGTCCGGGTGCAGGGCCAACCGCCAGCGCCCCGCGTTCCATGGCGCCTTCTCGTCGATCACCTCGACAACACCGTCGTACGCCACGTCGTACGTGCGCGCGGCCAGTGCCTTGGGCAGGTCGAGCAGCCGTACGTACACGGCGTCCTTCAGCTGGGGCCTGGTCCGGCGTGGGTCGGCGAGCAGGTGCAGCAGCGGGTCGTCGACCGCCATGGACTCGCAGCTGACCGTTGCGACCAGGTCGAGCGAGAGCAGCAACCGCCACAGGGCGACCACGGCCGGAGCGTCCAGGCAGGCCTGCTCGTGCACCCGGACCGCCGCCTCCGCCGACCCGTCCGTCCACCTCTCGACGACGGTGTAGACGGCGTACCCGCGCGGCCCGTCCGGACCCTCGACGATCGCGCACTGTCGGGCGGACCCGCCGTGACGTCGCGGCTTGGCATCGTTCATGCAGCGCGCCCACCAACGGCCGTCCCGAGACGGCATGCCGGCCCGACGGCCTCGCATCGCGGCGTAGACCTGCTCGACCGACGCGCGTCCTCCGGCCAGGTTGGTCAGCCGGACCCGCAGCGTGCCGTCCTCGGGTCCGACCACCGAGGCGCGGGCCGTGGGGATCGTGAGCGCGAGGTCGCTACTGGCAGGCCCGTACCCGAACCGCCCGTAGATCATCGGCTCCGAGGCGAAAAGGGCCGCGACGGGCTCTCCGCGCTCGTACATGTCCGTGGTCAGCTGCTCCATCATCGAGGTGAGCACGCCCCGACGCCGATGGCTGCCCAGCACGCTGACCCAAGTGACCCCGCCGGCGGAGACCTCGCCACCGGGCACGGACATCGCCAGCGTGTACGCGGTGCAGTGCCCGACAGCCTCGTCGCCGACGTGCGCCAGCAGCGATCGGTCGAGCTCGAGCACCGCCCGATCCGGCGCGTCGGCCTCCTCGTCGAAGTCGAAGCCGAACACCGATGAGTCAACGCCGAGAATCAGCGGCCAGTCGGCTTCGGTGCAGCGGCGCACGCTCACTTCCGTCATGCGGCCTTCCTATCGGAAGAATCCGTCCGCGGCCTACGCATTTAGCTTCGGCCGGGCGGGTGATCCGCCTCGGGGTTCACGCTGAAAGCCCCGAAGGCCGCCGCCGCCCCGGGTAGGGTCGCCCGTCTAATGGCTACCGGCAGCACCCCCTCACTACCGGTGCGGTTGACGCGTGTCGCGCGTCGGGCCTGGACCCGGCTGCGGCGTGGGTTCCTGCGGACCGACGGCTTCGCCCTGCTCGTGCTGGTCGGGCTGGTCATCGCCATGGGGGTGCTGAACGCACACATCCCCACCTGGGTACCGCCCGCGTCCCCGGTCGTCCTCGTGCTGATCGGCGGGTTCACCCTCTCGGTGCGCAGCCTGATCCTGCTGCTCGCCGTGGTGGCCGGCGAGCTGGCCTGGCTGATCGGGCACCTGGGGCTGTGGAACGTCCGCCCGGGAAACATCGCCATCGTGGCCGTGACCGGGGTGGTCGTGCTCGCGGTGGCCCGGTCGAGGGCGCGGCTCGGCGTCCAGGGGCTGCGCGGGGAGTCGATGCTCGTCGATCTGCGTGACCGGCTGCGGGCGCACGGGGAGCTGCCCGAGCTGCCGGTCGGCTGGTCCGCCGACGTCGTGCTGCGCCCTGCGGGTGGCGCCTCGTTCTCCGGGGACTTCCTGGTCGCGAGCAAGGAGGACGAGAACGTCCTCGAGATCGTCCTCGTCGACGTGTCGGGCAAGGGTGTCGACGCCGGTACGCGGGCGCTGCTCCTCTCGGGCGCCTTCGGCGGGCTGCTCGGCGCGCTGCCGTCGGAGGAGTTCCTGGGCGCCGCGAACGCGTACCTGCTCAGGCAGGGCTGGGACGAGGGCTTCGCCACCGCGGTGCACGTCGCCATCAACCTGGCTACGGGCGACTACCTGGTCGGTTCGGCCGGCCATCCGCCCGCCGCCCAGTTCGGCACCGGCTCGGGCACGTGGCGGCTGCTCGACGCCGCCGGGACCGCCCTGGGCATCGACCCGGACGCGACCTACGACGTCTGCCGGGGCAAGCTCGGGCACGGGGACGCCCTGCTCTTCTACACCGACGGCATGGTCGAGCGACCCGGTCAGGACATCACCGTCGGGATCGACAAGCTGCTCGGCGAGGCGGAGCGCCTGGTGCCGCGCGGGTTCCGCCGCGGTGCCCGGCGGCTGATCGACGCCTTGCGTACCGGCGAGAACGACGACCGTGCCCTCGTCATGATCTGGCGCGGCTGACCAGCAGCAGGTACTCGCCGTCGAGGACCCCGGCCGTTGCGAGCGTCGCCTCCTGGTCCGGCCACCGGCCGTCGGCGCGGGTCAGTGCCCAGCAGCCGGCGGGCTCAGTCGGCTCGGTCGCGTCGGCCATCAGGCGCGCCAGCCGCTCGGCCAGCTCGTGCAGGGTGGAGTCTGCGGACAGGACCACGTCTGCTGCGGCGGCCCGCGCCGCGCCGGCGACGACCGTCACGCGCCGCGTGGGCCGGGCCGCGGTCAACGACCCTCTCGGTCGGGTAGGTACGTCTGCAGCACGACCGCACCGTGTCCGCCGCGTACGAGCCGCCCGCGCCCTGGTGGCATCGGTCCGGCGCTGACGTCGGAGACCAGTGGACCCTCGCCGCGCTCGCCCGAAAGCACCAGGGTGGCCGGGGTGAGCTCGCGCAGCCGCTGGCCGAACGGGTCGTAGGCGGTCCTTGCCGCGCCGGCCACCCGGCGGGCGAGGACGACGTGCCAGCCGAGGTCGACGGCGACCGCCAGCAGGTCGACGAGCGGGGACAGCGCCGATCCTTCGGGCCGGATCAGCTGGTCGTAGTCGTCGACGACCAGGACGTGCTCGGGGCCCCGCCACCAGGAGCGTTCGACGAGTTGCGCGAGCGGGAGGTTCGGTGGTGGCCTTCGGCTGGCCAGCTCGGTGGCCAGCCGTTCGACGAGCCCGCGTGCGCCGGTGGCCTCGTACGCGTAGTCGACGACGGGGGCCCGGCCAGCCAGCGCAGCGAGCCCGCGGCCGGGGTCGACCACATGGACCGCGACCGTCCCCGCGCTGCGGGTGCCGAGCCAGGTCACGAGCCTGCGGAGCAGGGTGGTGCGCCCGCTCCCGCTGTCGCCGTAGACGAGCAGGTGGCCGCCGGGAGACAGCAGGTCGAGGTCGAGCGGCGCCAGCCGGTGCTCCGCGAGGCCGAGCGCGAACGCATCGTGCGGTTCGATCGGTGGCTGCACCCGTACGGGCAGCTGTACCACCCGGGGGGCGCGGTGCCCGTCGGGTGAGTGTGCGACCGGATGGTCGCTGGGCGCGACTGCGAGCTGGAAGTGCCGGCCGTCCCTGGTCAGGCCCCGCCCGGGGAGTGGGGGGACGGCGGCCGCGAGGGTGCGCGAGACGTCGGAGTCGGCTGGGTCACCGAGTCGCAGCTCGAGCCGCAGGCCCAGGGAGTCGAGCACGGCCGGGCGCAGCTCGTACCAGCGGCTGGCCGTTACGACGAGGTGGATGCCCAGGTGGGCGCCGCCTGCTGCCAGCTCGACCAGCCGCGCCTCGACCTCGGGCTGCTCGGTCCGCAGCTGACCCATCCCGTCGACGAGGAGCAGGACGTGGGCCCGGAACGGCTGCGGGAGCAGGGTGTCGGCGTCGGTGCTGCCGCTGAGTGCATCGAAGCTCTCGGCACCCGAGCGGCGGGTGGCCTCGAGGCGTTCATCCACCACCGCCTCGAGCTCAGACACCAGGCACAGCAACAGGTCTGACTCACCGCGTCCGACGATCGCGCCGGTATGGGGGAGGGTTGCGAGCGGCGCGAGCCCATCGCCGCCATGCGCGACCGCGTAGACCTGCAGGGCGCTCGGGTCGTGGTCGGCTGCCAGCGCACGGACGAGGGTCACCAACGCCGTCGTACGCCCCGAGCGGGTCCCGCCGACGATCCCGACATGACCGGCCGCACGCAGGTCGACCTCCAGCGGGGTCTGCCGTTGCCGGTGCGGCTCGTCGACCAGGCCGATGGTGGCGCGCAGCCCCGCGCCGGCCGTCCGTGGCGCGACCGCGAGCGCGAGGGTGCCGGGGAGCGGCGGAGTCCACACCGGGCGACCAGCTGCGTCGCCGCGGGAACAGAGTTCGGCCACGAGTGTCTGCAGCTCGGTCGGTCCGTCCAGTGCTTGATCCTGACCGGCGGCAGGGGTTTGGCCTGCACTCACCCCGCCCAGGGTGAACGGCTGGACGACCGGTCCGGCGCTTGGCCCTGCTGGCTGACCGGACGGGAGCGTCGCGAGCGCTGCCTGGAACCGGGTCAGCGCTGAGTCGACCTTGAGGTAGCCCATGCCAGGACGGGCCGGCAGCTCGTACGCGGCGGCCGAGCCCAGCACCGCGATCGACTCGCCGGCCGTGAAGGTCTGCAGGGCCAGCCGGTAGCGCAGGTGCGACTCCAACCCGCGCAGCCGACCCTCCTCGAGCCGCTGCGAGGCGAGCAGCAGGTGGATGCCCAGCGAGCGGCCGAGCCGGCCGATCTGCACGAACGTGTCGAGCAGCTCTGGCCGGGCGGTCAGCAGCTCCCCGAACTCGTCGACGACCACCACGAGGTACGGCAGCGGCTCGGGCCACACAGCGCGGTCGGCGCGGCGATAGGCGTGGATCGACGCGTGCCCCGTGCTGCCGAGCAGCTGCTGCCGGCGTTCCAGCTCGCCGGCCAGGGAGGCCTGCACCCGGTCGATCAGGCTGAGGTCGTCGACCAGGTTCGTGACCAGCCCGACGGTGTGCGGGAGAGCCGCCAGCTCGGCGAAGGCGGCGCCGCCCTTGAAGTCGACCAGCAGGGCGTTCAGCACCGTGGGCGGGTGCCGGGCTGCCAGCCCCGCGACGAACGATCGCAGCAGCTCGGACTTGCCCGAGCCGGTCGCCCCCACCAGGATCCCGTGCGGTCCGTGGCCGCCGGCGGCCGCCTCGTTGATGTCGAGGACGAGCGGCTCCGCGTCGTCGGTACGGCCGATCGGAACGCCCCTGAGGTCAGTGCCGGCGCTGAGGTTGCTGCTGGCGGCGGAGTCGGGCGGGCTCTCGTCGAGCAGGGCGAGCAGGCGGACGGGACCGCCGTCGGATGCTCCGCTCTCGCCGCGGGCGACCCGCCGAGGGGCCAGCCAGCGGGCCAGCGCCTCGGCGTCAGCCACGGCCACCTGGTCGGCGACTATCCCCGAGACCGGCGAGGGGTCCACCCCTGACCGGCGATGGCTCCAGGTGCCGTCGGTCTCGCGGTCGACCCGAGCCGAGCACGAGACGGGTACGCAGCGCCGGTCGGGGCACAGCGCCACCACCGTGATGCCGAGCTCGATGCCTCGACGCAGAGCCTCGTCGAGAGCGGGGACCTTGGCGACCTCCGCGTCCGGGCCATAGCCGTCGACGAGCACGATCACCCAGGGCTGGCCAGGTGCGACCTGGAAGCGGCCGTGCTGGCTGTGCTGGCCCTGCTGGCTGTGCTGGCCCTGCGCCCCTGTGCGTACGAGCAGCCGGTCGCGAGCGGTGACCAGCTCGCCGAGCGCGACGCCGAACGTACGCAGGTCCACCGTCATGGACCGGCTTGATCGCGACAGCGGATCGACGGTGTGGGGCAACCACTTCGTCCAGTCCCACTCGGCGGCTGACCCTGCGTCGACCCAGCCGAGGAACCGCAGCTCGCCGGGGGCGTGGAACGCGGCCAGCTGGGCGAACCAGCTCACGACCAGGGCGCGGGCCGGCGCCGACGGCCCGACGACGGCGACCGACGACAGGGACGTGAGGTCGAGGGTCAGCGGTGCGGAGTCAAGGGTGGACCCGCTGCGTACGGCGGCCGCTGCCAGCTCGACGAGCGCCTCGTCCCGCTCGCTCACCGGCCCCGACCCCAGGGCCGGCTCGATGCCCACCAGCGCTGGCACGCTGCCGAGCCCGAGCCGGACTGCGCCGAAGTCCGCGTGCTCCGGCCGCCGTTCCCAGAGCGCGCCCCGGTCGCGGGCGACCTCGAGCAGCCGGGGGACGGGCGGGTACAGCTGTTCGAGGGCCGCGCGCTGGACCGCCCCCTCGTCGCGCACGCCGGCGACCAGGGCTCCGACATGGCTTCGGTAGGCGGCTTGCTGGCGATCGCGACGCCGCTGGTCGCGCCGCCTGCCGGCCCGGCGTACGCCGAAGGTGCTGCCGATCGAGGCGACCACGACCAGGCCGGCGACGGCGAGGTAGAGCGGGTTGCGCGACATCAGCGCGAACGCCACCGCCGACATCGACCCGACGACCGGCAGCAGGGTGCCCCAGATGCTCGCGGGCTCGCCCTCGGCGGGTTCCGGGGGCGCCGCCAGCGCGAGCATCGCCCGGTCGGGCAGCACCGGGAACGTGCGCTCGGGGCGGTGCACCGAGACCGTGCCGCCGGTTGCTCCAGACGTGTCCATTCGTCCTCCTTCCACAGGTCGTCGGTCCTGGTCGGTTGTCCACAGGCCGGCAAGACGATCTTGCGCTGGTTCCTGCTGGTGATCTTTTCTACCGGAAGTCAGCGATCCACCCGGATCGTCATCCACAGGAAGGTTCCGTCCATGTCAGCAGGTTTGATCAAGGTCTCGCCCGAGCAGCTCGCCGGGGTAGCGAGCCAACTACGCGGCGGTGCCACCGGTATCGAGGGCACGCTCGGTCAGCTGGCCGGCAACGTCGCACCGCTCGGCGCCGACTGGGCCGGTGTCGCCCAGGTGCGGTTCCAGCAGCTCTGGGACCAGTGGCAGACCAGCTCGCGCCAGCTGCAGCAGGCGCTCGCCGAGATCGCGGTGCTCATGCAGGGCGCCGCTTCCGACTACGAGGCCAACGAGCGTTCCGTGGCTTCGCGATTCGGCCGGTGACCCCCGACACTTCGCTGCTCGTCTTCCCGCCTGTCGTCGTCGAGGCGGCGGCGACAGCGCGGGCAGCAGGACAGGCGGCGCTCGAGGCGCAGGACACCATCGGTACGGGGTCCGGAGCTCCGCACGCGTTGGCAGCTCAGGCTTTCCGGCCGGCTGCCGGGGCGGCGTACCTGCGTCTGCATGCCGCCTGGTCGGGAGAGCTGTCCCGGCTGGCCGTCTCCCTGTCCCGCCTCGGCGACGGCGCCGAGGCTGCAGCCGGCGACTACGTACGGACCGATGCCACCGCGCTCCGCATGGCTGCGGGCAGGTGAGCCGGGCGATGTCGAGCAGCGTCATGTCGAGCACTGCGAGGTCCGCAAGCGCTGTCCGGGTGCCGTTGCCGGTGTTCGAGGTCGAGGTGCCCCTCACGGCCGCAGCCGACGCGGGATCGGTGCGTCAGCTGGGCGGTGCGCTGGCAGCTGTGTCCGACCGGTTCGGTGCGGCGGCCTGGCGGCTGGATGGGTCGGCGGCCGCGCTCTCCGGCGGCTTGGGCTGGTGCGGCCCGGCGTCGTCGGCCTATCTGGGCGCCTGCGCCGATGCCCGGGGTTGGCTGCTCAACGCCTGGTCGGCGCTCGGGCTGGCGGGGACGACCTGCGGCCGGTACGCCGACGAGCTGGAGCAGGCGGCCGGGCTGGCGCGCGCCGCGGCCGCGACGGCACGCCGGCTCGAGGCCGAGCGGTCCCGGCTGGTCGAGCAGGTCCGCCGTGTCGACGAGCGGCTCGCTTCGGCCCCGTCGAGCGGGGCGGGGTCGCTGACCCTGTTCACCGGCCTCGGCGCCGAGGGTCCGGAGATCAACCGGCTGCAGGCCTGGGCTGATCAGCTGGCGCACGAGTCGATGCTGCTGCGGTCGCAGGTCGACGCCCTCGAGCAGGACTGCCGGACCGCGGACGCACGAGCGGCGGCCGCGTTCGACCGGGTGGCGAGCATGACGCAGGCGGCTCGCTCTGGAGCAGCCGAGGCCGCCCGAGCGGCCCAGCCGCCCGATCCGTCCGTTCCCGCCGAGGACGGCAGCCTCGGCTCCCGCATCGGCGGCTTCTTCTCGGCGCTCGGCGACGACATCACCCAACCGGTGGCTGGGCTGGTCGGGCTGGGCAGGCTGGTCGGCCTGAACGGGGACCTCTCCGACAGCTGGTCCGCCCTCGGGCACGGGATCGCCGAGGGACTCACGCATCCGGTCGAGACCGGCAAGGCGTTGATCGACTGGTCCGACATCGAGAAGGGCGACTGGGGTCACTGGGCGGGGACGGTCGGTCCCGGGGCGGCGGCAACGGTCGCAAGCCTGGGCGGGTACTCCGCCGTACGCGTCGTCAGCAGCCTCGGCGTCTTCGAGCGTGCCGACACCGTCGCCGCCGAGGTCCGCCGGCTGGCAGATCTCGCCGACCACGCGGACATCGCCAGGATCGTCGCGGCCAACGGCGGGCACGACACGTCCGTACTCGTGCAGGGCGGTGGACTGCTCGCGCACGAGCTGGCCGGCGGTCACTCCATCGACCGCCATGTCGGCCTCTCGGTCGAGCAGCTCCGTCAGCGGATGAAGCGCTATCGCAACCTGTACGTGGCCTCGACGTTCGTCGACCGGAGCAGCGCGGAGCGGCTGGTTGCCCAGACCCTCGACGCGAAGTCCGCCGAGATCGCCCTGTGGCTGGCGGACCGGGAGAGGAACATCAGGCTCGCGGCGAGCGCGAGGGATGTGCCGTCGCTGAAGCTCACCCAGGACATGGGCGAGCAGATCGGGATGTCCTTGCGGCGGGGCGCGGCGGTACCCACCGCGTCCTCGGTCGTCCGCGTCGTGCTGGTCTACGACGACTCGCCCCTGGGGTTCCACGTCGAGACTGCGTTCCCGCTCCGATGAGCACCCTCGGCATGGGCGTGCGACTGCTCGGGGACCTGGTCCCGGACGCCCACCTGGACGGGCAGGAGGACGAGTGGGTCACGATCCGCGAGTTCTGCGAGCGCTCGCACCCGGCGGACGTCGTGGCCGCGGCGCGCGAGATCCAGGTCTGGCTCGACGAAGGCACCGACGAGGAGCACCTGCTC
>JANMWN010000303.1:0-5568 GCA_031394045.1 Sporichthyaceae bacterium | reverse complement strand
AACGATCGCGTCGTGCACGTAGGTCGCAAGACCCTCGGCAAGCTGCTCGTAATGAGCGGTGAACCGGGGGTCTTCGACGTACATCCGGGCCAGGCCAGGGTGGATGTGTGTCATGTCCTGCACCTCCTCCAGCGACGCTAGAGGCTCAACGCGAAGTGAGGGTCAAGCCCTACTGGATCTCCCAGGTGAAGCCGGCCGTGACGGTCTTGGTCTGCAGCGCGTTGTCACCGGCGGTCGTGCCGGTGGTCGCGAAGGTCCAGGCGATCCGGTAGGCGACCAGCTGGGTGCCCGCGGCGACGGCAACTGGTCCGGTCGCGGCCGCGTACGTGGTGGCCAGGCCGGTCAGTGCCGTACCGGCAGTGACGCTGGTCAGGCCGACCGCGGGGAAGCCGGCGCAGCCGACCAGGACGTCAGCAGCGACCGGAGCCGCGTCGATGGTGACCTGGATCTGCGCACCGAGCGACGGGGCCGAGTCGGCCAGGGCGCTGCGGTAGAACCGGAGCGACCCGGCCGCGGTACCTGTGCTCTTGACCGTGATGCACTTGGTGCCGGTGCTGCCGGGCTTGAGCGCGAGCTCGTTGAAGGTCGCCGTCGTGGTGGCCGCGTACACCGCGGTGCCGCCGTTGTTCGTCAGCGCCAACGAGCCGGACGTCCATGCGTCGGTGTTGTTCTGGGTGGTCGCCGAGAAGGCCGCGTAGCTGCCCTGCCAGACGAGCGGGCCTGCGGCCAGCAGACCCACGAGCGGGGCAGCGCCACGAAGCGCCCGACGGCGGCGGCGCTTGGTCGCTTGGTCAGCCATGAGTACGTCTGCCCCAGACACGTGGTGCTTGATCCGACAGGTCCCCAATCATGGGAGACATCGGCCGAGCGTGCCGAGGACTTGAGCAGGCCCCTACGTCCCCTCGGGCCACACGTCGAACGCGGTCCTCGCCTAGTCCTCGTCGAGGCGGCGGCCGCCGAACAGCATCAGCTCATCGCGGAGCAGCTCGATCTGGATGCCGTCGGGGTCGCGGAAGTACATCGACTCCGGGATCCCCTGCTCCGGGCCGCCATAGGGGATGCCGGCGTCGTCGAGCTTCTTGCGCAGCTCGGCGTGGTGCTCGGGCGTGACCGAGATTGCGATGTGCTGCACCGTGCCGATGGCCTCGACACCCGGCTTGAGCCCGAGCTCGGGGAAGTCGAAGAAGCCCAGCAGCGTGGAGTTCCCCAGGTCGAAGAAGAAGTGCGTCGAGCCGGCGTAGTCACGGTTCTCGACCAGCTCGACCAGGGGGAAGCCGAGCAGCCCCTGGTAGAAGTCGATGGTTCGCTCGACGTCACGGCAGATCAGCGCCGCGTGGTGGATGCCGCGTCCGTTGGAGGGCGCACGCTCGCTCGCAGGCTTGAGGTACTTGTCCCTGAGAACCGCCCGGTGCGCGTCGATCTCCTGCCGCTGCTGATCGGTCACCGGTGACATCGGCACTCCTGCTGGCTCGGGTTCGTCGAGGGGCCTCGCTCTGCTCTGCTCTGCTCTGCTCGCAGTCTGCCCGAGCCCGGCGCTGACGTCGACCTCGGGGCCGGCTAAGGGGAAGCGCCAGTTGTTCGGCCCGGGCCTTCGTCCGGGCCGTACGAAGGCGGGACCGCCAGGGCGGCCAGGGCGTTCATCGCGTTGAGGACGCGCTTGACCTGACGTCGCTGGGGGCCGACGTTGTCGATGGTCAGGTGCGACTCCGCCCACGGCTCGCCGCCGGGAGATCGTGTGACGGCCACCAGCAGGATCGGCGCAGCCGAGCGGACGGCGAGCTCGCCCCAGGCTGCTCGTACGTCCGGAGGGGCCAGGCCGACATCCACCACGACGGTGCCGCTGATCGACCGAAGTCCCAATGCCACCGTCGCCGCCGGAGCGTCGGCCACCCGCAGGAAGGCAGCCGCGGCCTCCTCGGCCACCGCCTGCGCGAGGGCCGCGCGACCCGAATCCGCGAGTCCACCGAAGACGACGAGCATCCCCTGATCCTGCCCGGCGCCTCGACCGGTGTCACCTCGCAGATCGGCGGCTCGGACCGATTGACACCCACCAAGGTCAAACCCATGCTGAGACGGTGCTGGACGCCGGGGAGGCAGAGCTGACCGTGGGCCAGACCGGGCCGCCCCGCGACCCGGCCGACCGGCCGATGTCCTGGGTGAAGCGGCTGGCCATCGCCGTGTTCGTCGTCGCGGCGATCACCTTGGTCGTGAGCGGCGTCCTGGTCATCCGGCACGTGCTCGACCACTCGGTCGACCCGGCGACGCTCCGGGCCAGCTCCGCCACCCGGCTGACTACCTTGGACCCGGTGATCTCCGGGCTCATCAGGCAAGGCACAGACACCTTGGCGATGGTCGACTGCGAGCAGCAGTACTGCGCCAGCGCCGCTCGCACGTACCTTCCCGCTGGGGGCATGACGACCGCAGCCCTGGTCTCGGCCGCTGACGCCTGGGCCTCGACCTCCGGCCTCGGCAGCCCGGTCGGAGACCTCGAGCGCCAGATCGGCTGCGGCACCTTGGCGTACGCGCCGGTTCGAGCCGCCGATCTGTGCGACCTCGGCGGGTACGACGTGCCCGGCCAGACCGGGCAGCAGGTGCACGTGTACGCGAGGCTGCAGCTCAAGGGCAAGACCACAGGGCCGGTGGCGGGCGCGTACCCGCTGTCGACGCTCGGTCCGGCCAGAGTGCTGTCGGTCGGCGTCCAGGTCATCACCTCGACGCCGTGGCCGGGCGGATGAGCGAAGGTCCTTCGGTCGTCTCGGTGCACGGCGGAACCGAACACTCCTTCAGCAAGGCCCACCGCGACTGCATCCGCCTGCTGGCGGGCCTCGGCGTGGAGGGCGACGCACATCTGAGCGTCACGGTGCAGCATCTGTCACGGGTGGCGCGGGACCCCAGCCAGCCGAACCTGCGACAGGTGCACCTGGTCCACGCCGAGTTGCACGACGAGCTCGTGGCGGCCGGCTTCCAGGTGACCGCGGGCGACATCGGCGAGAACGTGACGACCCGAGGCATCGACCTGCTTGCCCTCCCGACCGGGACCGTGCTGCACCTCGGCGCCAACGCCCGGGTCGAGGTGACCGGGCTGCGAAACCCGTGCGTGCAGCTCGACCGTTTCGAGCCTGGACTGATGGCCGCCGTGCTCGGACGCGACGAGCAAGGCGGCCTGGTGCGCAAGGCCGGGATCATGGCCGTGGTGCTCGCCGGGGGCGAGGTGCGGCCCGGCGACGCCATCACGGTCGAGCTGCCGCCTCCGCCAAACCACCCCCTCGCACCCGTCTAGGCCGGCGCCGGAGCCCCGGCCGGCGCGACGACTGCGGCCGTCTCGACGACCGCATCGTGCGGCTCCACGCGCAGGATCCGGGCGGCCGGCACCGGCAGCCACCAGTTCCAGCGGCCGAACAGCGACACCAGCGCCGGGACGAGCAGGGCTCGCACGATCGTGGCGTCGAGCAGGATCCCGATCCCCAGCGCTGTCGCGAACACCTTGATGTCCGTGCCCGGTGAGGACGTCAGGGCCATGAACGCGAGGAACAGGATCAGCGCGGCGCACGTGACGAGCCGGCCGGTACGGCCCAGTCCCTCGACGACGGCCTGTGGCGTGCTTCCGGTCTTGTCGTACTCCTCGCGCATCCGGGTCAGGATGAAGACCTCGTAGTCCATCGACAGGCCGAACAGGAAGGCGAAGATCAGCACCGGGAGCCAGAACGTGATGGCCCCGGTCGCGGAGATCCCGAAGATCGCCTGCGAGCCGTGCCCCTCCTGCCAGAACCACGTCGTCGCGCCGAACGTCGCCGCGACCGAGACGATGTTGAGCAGCACAGCCTTCAAGGCCAGCACGAGTGACCGGAACGCCCGTGCCAGCAGGACGAACGTGACCAGCGCGATGAGCGCGAGCACCAGCGGGAAGTTGCCGTAGACCGCGTTGATGTAGTCGAGCACTATCGCACCGGCGCCGGAGACGCCTACATAGCCGGGGAGGCCCGAGACGGCGTCGCTGACGCGGTTGACCACCTGGGCGTTCTGACTGTCGACGGTCTCGTTGGTCGGGATGACTGCCACCAGGGCGCTGCCTGTCCTACGCCACTGGTCGTTGTCGGGAGCGAAGGCAGCGCTGACCCCGGTAACTCCTTGGGACGCCTTGACGATCGCGCCTGCCGCACCGGCCGCGTCATTGGTGTGGACCAGGATCTCCAGCGGAGACACGACACCGCTGGGTACGCCCCCTACGCGCAGCGTCTGCAGCGCCTCGTGGGCGGGGCCGGAGCTGGCCAGCGAGTCCGTCTGCGCCTGCCCGATCTTGAGGCCGAAGACAGGCGCGACCAACAGCGCCAGCAGGACCACCGCGACGCCTGCGGCCCACCACCTGCGTCGGACGATCATGGCGGCCCAGCCGGACCACGCGCGGGACGCGTTGTTCTCGTGCCTGATCTTCGGCCAGTCGACCCGCGGGCCGATCCCACCGAGCAGCGCCGGCAGGAGCGTGAGCACCACGATCGTGCTCACCACCGGGATGAGCATGCCGCCCAGCCCCATGCTGCGAAGGAACGGCACCGGGAGCACCAGCAGCGCGATCAGGCTGATGGCCACTGTGCCCGCGCTGGACACCACCGCATGTCCAGCCGTGGTCATGGCGATCGTCACGGCCTCGTCGTTGGTATGCCCGTGGTCGCGTTCCTCCCGCCATCGGGTGACGAAGAGCAGCGAGTAGTCGACTGCGACACCGAGCCCCACCAGCGCGATCAGGAACTGAACGATGAAGCTCATGTCCGTGACGTACGTGAGCAGCAGCACGACGGTGAACGTGGAAAGGATCGAGACCGCGGCGATGAGCAAGGGCACCAGCGCGAGGAACGACGCGAACACGAACAACAGCACCGCCAGCGCACCGAGACCACCCAACGCGGTCTCGAACAGCACGCTCGGGCCCGTATCGCTGCCGCCGGTGCCGCGCGCCAGGATGTCGTACCCGGTCAGCTTCCACACGAAGCCGGTGCTCGTGGTGGCTTTGTCTAGGACCGGCTGGATCGCCTTGTCCGGCGTGACCGCCGCGAACCCCCCGACCGGCGGCGGGGCATAGACGAGGGCGTAGGTGGTGCGGTTGTCCTTGGTCAGGAACACCTGGTCCTTCGTCACTGCGTAGTCGACCATGCGCAGCCCGGGCGTGGACTTCTGCACCTCGGCGAAGACCGCCGAGATCTTGTCCTGCTGCTCCGCAACCGTGGTGCCCGCGGGAACGGTGACCACCGGGATGTAGGGCTGGTATCCGGCGCCGTTGCCGTACTCGGCCAGGATCTTGGTCGAGGTCTCGTAGCCGGGCTGGCCGGGCAACGAGAAGTCGACGGTGAGCCGGTCGGTCGCCTTGCCCGAGGCGAAGACCCCTACGACGAACATCAGGGCCCAGAAGAGCATCACCCAGCGACGATGATGGAGGACGAACGCGGCCAGCCTGGTCATGCGGGCTCCCTGATCAGAGGCGTGTCGGGGCGAGGGGTCCCCGGGTCAGCGGACAGTCTGGCCTACCCGTGCGACAACCGGCACCAGGGTTTGTGCCGTCATGGGATCTCTTCT
>JANMWN010000291.1:0-25809 GCA_031394045.1 Sporichthyaceae bacterium | reverse complement strand
CAACCCTGACCAACACGAGGAAACACTAATAACCGCAGGTCAGAGGCCTAGTCTAGGGTTTGCGTGATCAACTGGATAGACCTACTCAGAGCGCTCCGGAGGCGGGAGCGTAGGTTCGAATCCTACCGGGGGCACCGATTCGACACAGCACAGTCTTCGCCCATGGCCACCTCGAGAGCAGAGTCCGGGCGTGAAAGATGCGCCCGGTGCCACTGCTACCGTCTGCCCGTGCGAAATCGGATCAGACTCCTTGTTCCCGCTGCTGCGGTCGCGGCCGGCGTACTCGCCGGTGTGGCCACCGGCGTCGCCGGAGCTGGTGCGGTCGCCTCCCTCTGCGTCGCCGCAGCGGTGCTGCTGCTCGGAGGCCTCCAGGTGCTGGTCGTCGAGCACCTGCGACGCGTTCGGCGCAGGTTGGACCGCATGGACCGGAACATGGACAAGGCCCGGTGGACCACGCAGGGCAGCGGCGCCACAGCCGGCGACGGCGACCTCGCGGCCACCAAGTGGGTCGACGGGATCCCGCTGCCGCCGGACCAGCTGCGGTTCATGCGCGAGACGGACGAGAAGTTCCTGACCACCGCGGACCAGCTGGCGCGTCTGCTGCTGACGAACGGGCTGCGGGCCGACTCCAGCGTGCTGGACGCGGGCTGCGGGTACGGGCGGCTCGCCGTAGGGCTGCTCCGCAGCGGCGACTTCGCCGGGAGCTATCTCGGCTTCGACATCCTGCCGAGGCACATCGCGTGGTGCAACGCGACGATCGGCAGGGTCAGCACCCGGTACACGTTCAAGCACCTCGACCTGCTCAACCAGCGGTACAACCCGACGGGCCTCCTCGACGCCGACGTCGCCGAGTACCCCGCCGCTGACGGCTCGTTCGACATGTGCGCTCTCTTCAGCGTCTTCACCCACCTCTACCGGCCTACGGTCGAGCACTACCTCAACGAGATCGAACGGGTCCTACGACCAGGCGGCGTGGCGGTCACTTCGTGGCTGGTGTTCGACGACGAGCGGCTCCCGGAGGTCGTCTCGGACTCCGCCGCGTACCCGCTTCGGCTGGAGCACGCAGATGGTTCCCGATACATGCTCGAGGAGGATCCGTTGCGGGCGATCGGCTTCGAACGCGACGCGGTCGCGGCCATGGCGGGCAAGGCAGGGCTCGAGGTGGCCAGCATCGAGCTGGGTTATTGGGCCGGCGGCAAGATCGGCGTCAAGCCTGGCGCAGAGTTCCAGGACATCGTCATTCTCACCAAGCCGTCTTAGCTCGGCCGCTTCGAAGTAGCACAGGTGCTACGGTCTTCTCATGACAGAGGTCGGGCTTCGCGAGATGCGTCAGAATGCCAGCGACCTCGTCCGCCGGGCTGAGGCAGGCGAGCAGCTGACCATCACTGTCGCTGGTCGTCCCGCAGCGGTTCTCGGCCCAGTGGCCGGGCGTACATGGAGGCACTGGGACGAGGTCGCCGAGATCTTCCGGGCGCCGGTGGACGACGACTGGGAGGTCGATCGCGCGCACATCGACGAGGACCTCGTCGACCCTTGGAGCAGCTCATGAGTCGGGGCGTGCTGGACACGAGTGTCCTTGTCTCGTCCAACCTTTCGGCCCTCCCTGGTGAGCTTGCGATCAGCGTGGTCAGCCTGGCCGAGCTGCATTTCGGGGTTCTCGTGGCCAAGAGCAGCGAGGCGAGGAACCTGCGACTGACCCGGCTGAGCGGACTGCAGCGCCGATTCGATCCGCTACCGGTCGACGACGCTGTCGCGGACAGCTACGGCACCCTGGCAGCGCGCGTTGCGAAGGTGGGACGAAAGCCCCGCGCCAGAGCCCTGGACCTGCTGATCGCGGCGACGGCACACGCCCATGCCGCTCAGCTGTACACCCGCAATGCCCAGGACCTTCGTGGCCTCGAGGACGTCCTGGAGATCATCGCCCTGTGACGTGGGCTGGTCAGCCGCAGGTGGCGGACAGGCTCGACCCGGAGCTGCTCGAGGGGAGGTGCCCGGCGAGCGCGTTGCGTACCAATGACCGGATCAGCGAGTAGTCAGGGTTGCGCGGGTCGATCAGGGGCGGCGTCAGGAGCAGGGTGCGCACGCGCGAGGTGTTGAGCCTGGCACCCATGCCGACCAGCTGCGGCAGCCGGCTCTTGGCGATGTCGGTCGAGACGTAGTGCGACACGGCGCCGGCGAGCCCGGGGAAGACCGACACGAGCGAGGGCCCGGTGAGCTGGTCGCCCATGGCCTCAAGGACGCAGCGCTGCCGGCGCATCCGCTGGTAGTCGCTGTCCGCGTGCCGCGACCGCACGTACACGTAGACCTGGTCAGCGGTCAGGTGCTGGCGACCGGGATCGATCGAGGCCGAGATCCACGGTCCGCCCTCGACGTACGGCGACACCCGGTCGGCCAGGTGCTCCGGGACGTCGATCGTGATGCCCCCGAGCGCCCTGACCACGCCGACCACACCGTCGAGGTCGACCATCGCCCAGTCGTCGATCTCGAGCCCGGTCGCCGCCGCGACGCCCTGCTCGATGGCCCGCGCGCCCGGGTCCCTGGTGTGCTGGAACAGCTCGGGATTGTCGGTGCCGTAGCGGTACACGGCGTTGGCCAGGTTGTTGAAACCGTCCGGGAACCGGTCGTGCATCGCGCCCGGCGGGAACGGGATCGCCTGCAGGTTCCTGGGCACCCCGATCATCAGCGCCGACCGTGTCTTGGGATCGATGCTCAGCAGGATCATCGTGTCGGTACGCGCCCCGTCGCGGGACGGGCCAGCGTCAGAACCCAGCAGCAGCACCGTGAACCGGCCGTCCCGGCCGAGCCACGCAGCAACGTTCGCCGCGGTCCTGGTCGGCGACGGGGTGGGTGTCCAGGAGGGCGACGAAGAGGTCACGGTCAGGGTAGGGGTTTGGCTCGGCTCCGGACCGGGCGCCACCGGTTCCTCAGCCTGGTCCTGGAAGACGCTGGTGACCAGCACTCGTTGTGCGGCGACGTCACGCGCGAGCACGGCGTGCGGCACCGCGAGGACCAGCAGCACGGCCAGCAGCGCGACCAGACCCGCCGCGGAGCGACCGCGAGGGGCGTCCAGCAGCGGGCGCACGCAGCCGTACGCGTCCACGGCTGCGACCGCTCGGACGAGCAGGCTGACCACGCTGGCCACCATCGCTGCATCGAGCCAGGCCGGCTGGACGACGAGCTCGAGCAGCTCGACGCGTCCCTTGAAGAGGGCGGCCAGACCGATCGCAATCGTGACGGCCGAGAAGACGAGGAACGGGACAGCGCGGCGGCGACGACCCGCGAACAGCTGGCCCAGCCCAGGCAGGACCGCAGAGAGCGTGGCAGCGAGCAGCGCGGCACCGATGCCGACCGGTCGCCCGCCCACGCGACGGCGACCCGCACGCGTCCATGTCAGCACTGACGCCTCCTCTTTCCAACTATGGACGCGCGAGGGCGCCGAAACGTTGACCCAGGCGGGTCACGATCCTCTCGCCGCACCCGTGTCCCCGCGGCCTGCGTACGATCCGGACGGGGACGCGTCGACCATCGAGGCGCCACCGTCCGTACCGATGGAGGCATCAGGTGGACAGCGCGATCGAGGTGCGTGGGCTGGTCAAGCGCTACGGCGAGCTCACTGCAGTGGACGGCGTCGACTTCGACGTGGCCGCCGGCGAGACGTTCGGCTTCCTCGGGCCCAACGGCGCGGGCAAGTCCACGACCATCAAGATCCTGTGCACCCTCGCGTCCCTGACCGCAGGGTCGGCCCGGGTGGCCGGGTTCGACGTGGTGACCCAGCGCCCCGACGTACGCCGCCACATCGGGCTGGTGTTCCAGGACACCACCCTCGACGTCTACCTGACCGGTGAGCAGAACCTGCGCTTCCACGCGGAGCTCTACGGCATCCCCCGCGACGTGCTCGGCAGCCGGCTGCGGCAGGTGCTCGAGATGGTGGGCCTGTGGGACCGGCGCGGTGACGAGGTGCAGACCTACTCGGGCGGGATGAAGCGCCGGCTCGAGATCGCCCGTGGCCTGATGCACTCGCCACGCGTGCTCTTCCTCGACGAACCGACGGTAGGGCTGGACCCGCAGACCCGCGCGAGCATCTGGAGCTACATCCACGAGCTGCGCCAGCAGGAGCAGATCACCATCTTCCTGACGACGCACTACATGGACGAGGCCGAGCACTGCGACCGGATCGCCATCATGGACGCCGGGCGCATCGTGGCCCTCGACGACCCCGAGACCCTCAAGGCCTCGGTCGGCACCGACCGGGTGCAGATCAGGACGGCGGACGACACCGCGGCGATCGCCCGGCTGGCCGAGCACTTTCACCTCGGCGCCGCGGTGCACGAGGGAGCCGTCACCTTCGGCGTCGAGGCCGGCGAGCAGTTCGTCCCCACTTTGTTCGCCGAGCTCGGCGTACCCATCCTGTCGGTCAGCGTCGCCCGGCCGTCGCTCGACGACGTGTTCATGTCTTATACCGGGCGCACGATCCGTGACTCCGAGGGACCCGCCCGCCCGATGATGCCCGGCTTCGCCGGCAGGAGATGACCCGATGACCGCGACCACCGTGCCCGTCCGCGTCGCCCAACCAGGGCTGAGCCACGACTTGCGCGCCGCTGCGATCGTCTGGCGGCGCGAGCTGATCCGGTTCTGGAAGGACCGCACCCGGATCGTCGCGCTGCTGATCCAGCCGATCCTGTTCCTCTTCGTCCTCGGCAACGGCCTGTCCAGCCTGACCGCGGGCTCCACCGTCGGCGTCGACCTCAAGACGTTCATGTTCCCTGGCGTGCTCGCCACCTCGACACTCTTCACCGCGATGTTCGCGGCCATCTCGGTCGTCTGGGACCGCGAGTTCGGGTTCCTGCGCGAGATGATGGTCGCGCCGGTCAGTCGCAGCTCGATCATGATCGGCAAGGCGCTCGGCGGTACGACGGTGGCGACCCTGCAAGGGCTCCTCGTCATCGCGCTGGCGCCCCTGGTGCACGTACCCCTCTCGGTGCCGCTGGTGCTCGAGCTCACCTTCGAGGTGTTCCTGATCTCGTTCGCCATCACGGCGTTCGGCCTGGTCATCGCCGCGCGGATCAAGCAGATGCAGGCCGTGATGGGCATCATGCAGATGATCATGCTGCCGCTCACGATGCTGTCCGGTGGGCTCTACCCGCTGCGCGACCTGCCCACCTGGCTGTCGGTGCTGGTGCACCTCAACCCGCTGACGTACGGCGTGCATGCCGTCCGCACCACGGTGTTCGACCACCTGGCCCTCCCGCCCGAGGCGGTGGCCGCACTGAACCCGCCGCTGACGATCGGCGGGTGGACCGTCCCCATCGCCGCACAGCTGCTGCTGATCACCGTCATCGGCGTGGGCCTGCTCACCGTCGCCGCCGTCGAGTTCGGCCGCTCGGAGTGAGTCGCCGACTCCTGTGCATCCGCGCGGCGCGCGCCTCGGTGGTCGCCTCGGTGGTCGCAACCGCGCTGGCGCTGGCGCTGGCTGCCTGCTCGGGGGGCAGCGGCCCGCAGGCGGCTGCGAGCACACCGGCGTCAACGACTCCCGCACCGTCGCAGACGTCGACGTCGAGGTCGACGCAAACAGCGACGGGTACGCCGTCGGCCTCCGCACCGACGCCCACGCCGACCCCCACCCGGACCGCCGCGCACGCGGACGCCGTGATCCGGGCTGTACCCGACTCGCAGTGGGCGGCGATCGTCGCGGCCGGAGCCTGGCACCCGGGCTGCCCCGCCTCGCAGTCGCGGCTGCGCCGGGTCGAGGTGAACTTCCACGGCTTCGACGGGGCGGCGCACCGCGGCGTCCTGGTGGTCAACGCCGACGTGGCCACCGAGGTCGCGGCCATCTTCACCGCGCTGTTCGTCCAGGGCTTCGCGATCCACCGGATGCAACCGATCGAGGTCTACCACGGCGACGACAACGCGAGCATGGCCGCCGACAACACCTCGGCCTACAACTGCCGCCGAGCCTCGCAGGCCAACGCCCCACCGACCGCGTCGCCGCACGCCAACGGGCGGGCCGTGGACCTGAACCCGTACGAGAACCCGTGGGTCGACGACCGGTGCCACTGCTTCCAGCCGGACGCCTTCTACGGGAGCCACCGGGTCGGCAAGGGCGTGATCAGCAAGGGCGGCCCAACCTGGACGGTGTTCACCCAGGCCGGCTGGACCTGGCAGGACAACTCGAGCATCGACTACCAGCACTTCGACACCGGGTACCCGTCCGTGCCGCGTACGCCCCGGTAGGTTCGTGCGGTGGACGATCCCCCGATGCCGCTGTGGCGCCAGCGTTTCACTGCGGCCAAGGTGAGCTTCCCAGCCTGGTCGGAGGCCCGTCCCGACCGGCTCTGGTTCACCTCGGACGAGGGCGGCTCGATGCAGGGATGGGTACTGGAGACGGACTCCGGCATCAGGGTGCAGATCACCGACCAGTCCGTCGGCGTCGAGCAGCTGGTGGTCACCCCCGACGGGAGCGGCGCCGCCTGGTGGAGCGACGACACCGGCGACGAGAACGGCGCCTGGGTCGTCACCGCGGCCGACGGGTCCGGCCACCGCCGCCTGCTGCCCGACCTCCCGACGGGCTGGAGCCAGGGCCTGTCGATGGCCGGCACGACCGTTGCCGTCGGGCTGGCCGACGAGGACTCCTACCGGGTCTACGTCAGCGACACCGCCGCCGGAGCTCCGACCCGGCTGGTGTACGAGTCCACGTCCCCGGCCGGCATCGGGCGCGAGTGGGAGCAGACCTCGGGGGGGATCTCCACGGACGGAGCCCTGCTCTGCTTCCGCCAGAGCGAGCAGGGCGACATTCTGCACTTCGGCCTGCGGGTCGTCGAGGTCGCGAGCGGAGCCACCGTGGGCGACCTGCTCGACCGGGGGCTGACCCTGCGCGTCGCGGCCTGGTCGCCCGTGGCCGGAGACCAGCGGCTGGCGCTGGTGCACGAGCGCGACGGAATCGAACGCCCGGCCGTCTGGGACCTCTGCACCGGCGAACGACGCGACTACCGGCTCGACCTCCCGGGCCCCGCCGACGTCGCCGGATGGTGGCCGGACGGTTCCGCGCTGCTGCTCCTGCACGAGCACGAGGCCCGGCGGCAGGCCTACCGGCTCGACACGTCCACCGGATCCCTCACCCTCGTCCACGACCCGGGCGGCTGGATCTCCGCGGCGGCCGTACGCCCGGACGGCGAGGTGTGGCTGCGCGAGGAGTCACCCGAGCGGCCGGCCCGGATCCGTACGCTCGACGGCCGCGAGGTCCTGGCAGCCCCCGGCGAGCGGCCGCCACCGGGGCGGCCACACCGGTCGGTCACGTTCGAGGGTCCCGCAGGGCCGACGCACCTGCTGCTGACGCTGCCCGATGGCCCGCCGCCGTACCCGGCCGTGCTCATGGTCCACGGCGGTCCGGAGTGGGCCTACCCCGACGAGCTCGACCCCTGGGAGCAGGCGCTGGCCGAGCACGGCTACGCCGTGGTGAAGGTCAACTACCGAGGCTCGACCGGCAGCACGGTGGCGTGGCGAACGGCGCTGCACGGCGGCAACATCGGCTTCCCCGAGGTGGCCGATGTCGTGGCCGGCCTGGAGCACCTGGTCGCCGAGGGTGTGGTCGACGCCGCGCGGGTCGCGATCGAGGGCTGGTCCTGGGGCGGGTACATCACGCTGCTCGCCGCCGGACTGCACCCCGAGCTGTTCGCCGCCGCCGTCGCCGGGATCCCGGTGTGCGACTCGGTGATGTGCCACGAGGACTGCTCGCCACCCCAGCAGGCCTACGACCTCGCGATCATGGGCGGTAGCCCGGCCGACCTGCCCGACCTGTACGCCGAACGCTCCCCCATCACGTACGTCGACCGCGTCCGCGCCCCGATCCTGATCATCGCCGGGGAGCACGACAGCGCCTGCCCTGTCCGGCAGGTGCGCCACTACGTCGCCGCGCGCGAGGCGCTCGGCGGTGCGATCGAGGCGCACATCTACCCCGCCGGGCACCACGCCAACTCCGTCGACGAGCAGCTGCTGCACGCCGACCTCTCGCTCGCCTTCCTCGCCAGGCACCTGGTCTCGACCGGCCCGGAGCGCAGCACCCCTGAGAGCCGAGGGAGCACGCCATGAGCACGAGCACCCCCGTGGTCATCACCGGAGCGACGGGGGCGCTCGGGCGGGATCACGACGCGACCGAGCAGGCCATCCGGTCGACCGGGATGGACTTCACGTTCCTGCGCGACAGCCTCTACCTGGACGTCCTGCCGTTCGCGGTCTGGGAGGACGGCGTCATCCGCGGACCGGCAGATGACGGCAGGGTTGCCTGCGTCGCGCGGCAGGACGTCGCCGACGTCGCGGTCGCGGTGCTCCGGCAACGGCCACGAGGGGCAGACCTACGACCTGACCGGACCCGTCGCGATGACGTCCACCGAGATCGCGGCCGAGCTGTCGAGGCTCATGGCTCGGCAGGTGCGCTTCGAGAACGAGACCCTCGACGAGGCCAGGGCGTCGCGGGCCGGGTTCGGTGTCGTCGCTGGCCGACGTACTCGCGAACAACGACGACGCTTTGTCGTGATAGATCAAACGAGCTGCACGCGTTAGCGGGACTTGGCCAGGAACTCCTGCAGGCCCAGCGCCGCCTGCTTCTGCGCGGCCTTGCGGACCAGCGGCGTCCAGCCGAGCAGCCGGCCCTTGGCCCCGAGCGCCATCGCCGCCCAGGCGTGGAAGTCGAAGGTGTCCTGCTGCTGACGGATCAACCCGGCGGCGAACCCGAACGTCGAGCTGACCCGGTTGACCACCGGTCGCTGCTTCGGGCCGAAGGCGTAGTGCGCCACCCAGTGCGCCCGGCCGTTGCGGTCGTCGCACTCGACGCCCGAGACCTCGAGCCGGAGGCCGGAGGAACGTCCGCAGAGCATGGCCCACATGCCGGGCACCTCGGCGCCGTTCAGGTCGGCGAACACTGGGTCGGAGAAATGCGCGTCAGGGGCGTATGCCTTGGCCATGGCTGCCGAGTCCAGCCGCCCGAAGGCGTCGTAGAAGTCGTGGATCAGCTGCTCGTTGGCGTGCATCTGGGAACCTCCTGCCCGTTCGCTCGGGCCACGAGACTATCGTCGCGGGATGCCCGAGCCGGCCGGCTACTCCGGTACTCCCCTGGTCCGCAAGCTCGGCATCAAGCCCGACCACCTCGTGCTCGTCGTCGGCGCACCGGCGGGCTTCGACCTGGGTGAGCTGCCCGAGGGAGCGAGCGTCCACGGCCGGCGGGGCCGGATCAGGTACGACGTGGTGCTCGTGTTCTGCCCCCACCGCGCGACGCTCGAGCACTGGTTCGAGCCGCTGATGGCCAGCCTTGGCCCGGCGTCGGCGCTCTGGGTGGCCTGGCCCAAGAAGGCGAGCAAGGTGCCGACCGACCTGGACGAGAGCGGCGTACGCGATCACGGCCTCACCGCAGGTCTGGTCGACGTGAAGATCTGTGCCATCGACGAGGTGTGGAGCGGGCTGAAGTTCGTCTACCGGCTGGCCGATCGACCCACAGCGTCCAGGATCCAGGCGTAGACCTCGGCCTCGTACGCCAGGTGGCCATACCGGCCCGAGGGGCCGACGTGGGCGCCCGCGCCAAGCTCCATCCGCAGCAGGAGGTCCGGCCCGGTCGAGCCGGACGCGCGCAGCTTGGCCACCCACTTGGCCGGCTCCCAGTACCCCACCCGCGGGTCGTTGAGCGCCCCGGTGACCAGCATCCGCGGCCGGTCGGCCAGCGGTGGCGGGTTGTCATACGGCGAGTAGTCGAGCATCCAGGCGAAGTCGTCGGGGCGGCGCGGGTCGCCCCACTCGTCCCACTCCTGGGCGGTCAGCGGGATCGTCTCGTCGAGCATGGTCGTGACGACGTCGACGAACGGGACCTCGGCCACGACGCCGCGCCAGCGTCGCGGCGCCTGCGAGTAGGCGACACCCATTAGCAGGCCGCCGGCGGACAGCCCCCGGCAGACGATGCGGTCCGGGTCGACCAGCCCGTCGGCCAGGGCGTCGGCCACCGCCACGAAGTCGCTGAAGGTGTTCTGCTTGCGGGCCAGGCTGCCGTCGAGCCACCAGCGGCGGCCGCGCTCACCACCCCCACGCACGTGCGCGTGGGCGAAGACGACCCCCCGGTCGAGCAGCGACGCCAGCCCCAGGTCAAACTCCGGCTCGAACGTGTACTCGTACGCGCCGTAGCCGTAGAGCAGGCACGGGGCCCGGCCGTCGAGCGGCACGTCTGCCCGGCGTACGACCGTCACGGGGACGATCTCGCCGTCGGCGGCCTCGACCGGGTAGGTCTCCGACACGTACTGCGAACGGTCGTACCCCGGGACCTCTTGCCGCTTGAGCAGGGTCCGCTCGCCCGAGGCCAGGTCCACCTCGTACCAGGCGGTGGGCTCGGTGTACGACTCCACCGCGACCGTGAACGAGCTGCTCTGGTAGTCGTCGCTGTGCACCAGCCGGATGGTCCCCGCAGGTACACCCGGGTGGACGTCCAGCGCCGTCTCGCTCCCGTCGCGAGACAGGATGCGCAGCAACGGGGCACCGTCCCGTCGAAGCGAGAGGACGACGTGGCCGGCGAAGACGTCAGCCGCCAGCAGCCGCTCCGCCGGGTCCTCGCCGACGAGCTCGGTCCAGCCCTCGTGACCGGGAGCGGCCACGGCCGCGCTCATCAGCCGGAACTCGCGGGCCTGGTCGTTGGTGACGACCACCAGCCGGTCGCCGTCGGGTCGAGGGGCGTGCGCGACCGAGTAGAGGACCCCTGGCCGCCGAGCGGAGACCACGGTGGCCGGCTCGTCGGGCCGGTCGGCGGGCACCAGCCAGGTCTCGCTGCAGTCCTTGGCCATGATGGTGATCACGACGTAACCGCCCGAGCGCGACTCCTCGACGATCAGCTCGAACCGGTCGTCGTCCTCCTGCAGCACCAGGACGTCGGACTCGGCGGGGGTGCCCAGCCGGTGCCGCCAGACCTGGAAGGGCCGGAGCGCGAGGTCCTGGACCACGTAGAACAGCGTGCCGGAATCCGCGGACCAGGCCACCCCGTAGTAGGTCCGGGGCAGCAGGTCGGGCCGGTCGAGCCCGGTCGCGAGGTCGCGGAACCGCATCGCGTAGACCTCGTTGCCCTCGTGGTCGACGGAGTACGCGAGCAGGCGCCCGTCCGGGCTGACGGCGCGCACCCCGAGCGCGAAGTACTCGGCCCCGGCGGCCAGGAGATTCTCGTCCAGGAGCACCTCGGCCGTAAATTCTTCCGCTCCAAGCCGTAGAAACTGCTCGTATTCCTTCCCTGCGACCGTCTGGGTGTAGTAAACAGAGCCCCGGCGCGTCCACCTGACTGACTGGTCAGTAGGCAAGGTTCGCTGGTTCATCTCGTTGAAGATCAACTCTCGGAGGGGTCGGGCATGCGCCATCTGCGCGTCGTAGAACCCCCGCTCGGCCGCCAGGTACGCCGTGGTCTCCGCTCGGTCGCGATCGCGCAGCCAGAGGTAGTCGTCGACCCGACGGACACCGTGGAGGTCGAGGACGCCCTGCTCGCGAGGCGCTACCGGTGCACTTCCCACTCTGTCCATGGGCGGGAACCTAGCGCCCCTTGCCAACGGAACGACAACAGTTCGGCCACGACCCGCCTGCTGACCCGTCAAACAGTCCCGCCAGCACGCACGATGATCTCGACCCCCCCCCAAATCCGGAGGCATGGATGACCGTCTTCCCCAGTAGTCGGCGGCGGCGGCTCGCCGCCGCCCTCGCTGTCGCGGCGCTGGCCCTCGCGCCGTCCGTGGCTTTCGCGGACTCCGCCTCACCGACCCCCACCGGCAGCGCCGCATCGCCGGCTGCGGCCGCGAAGTCGACCTTCACCGTCGGGTTCCTGCAGGACGTCGACTCGCTCAACCCGTTCGTCGGCATCCTGTCGTCGTCGTACGAGGCCTGGGGCGTGACCTACGACACCCTGCTCGGCTACAGCCAGAAGGACTTCTCGCCGGTCCCGCAGCTGGCCGAGGCGCTGCCGACCGAGTCGGCCGACCACCTGGTCTGGACGTACAAGATCCGGGCCGGCCTCAAGTGGTCCGACGGAGTGCCGCTGACCGCGCATGACGCCGCGTACACGTTCAACCGGATCATCAACGGCTCGTTCGAGCAGAACAACTACGGCAGCTACGTCACCAACATGACCAAGGCCGAGGCGCCCGACGACACCACGCTGATCCTCACGACCAGCAAGCCGACCCCGATCATGCTGCGGCTGGCCGTCTACATCCTGCCCGAGCACATCTGGAAGAACATCAGCGAGAAGCAGGCGCAGACCGTCAAGAACGAGCCCATCGTCGGCTCCGGTCCGTTCATCTTCGAGGAGCACGTGGTCGGCCAGTTCATCCGCTTCAAGGCCAACCCGAACTACTGGGCGGGCGCGCCGAAGATCAAGGAGCTCGTCTTCCGGATCTTCCAGAGTGAGGACACCATGGTCGCCGCCCTGAAGAAGGGCGAGATCGACTTCGCGGACAGCATCGGGTCGACGGCGTACGAGTCGCTGCAGAACGTCAAGAACATCAAGACGGTCCCAGCTGAGTACACCGGCTTCGACGAGCTCTCGATGAACACCGGAGCGGCTACGGACGCCGGCGTCCCGATCGGCGACGGCCACCCGGCGCTCAAGGACAAGCGGGTCCGGCAGGCGATCAACTACGCGGTCGACACGGCGACCCTGGTCAAGAAGGTCCTCGGCGGCTACGGCGAGGAAGGCACCTCGATCATCCCGACGATCTACGCGGACGAGCACTACGACCCGGGCGACCAGACCCGCAAGTTCGACCTCGACAAGGCCAACCAGATCCTCGACGACGCCGGCTACACCAAGGGCGCCGACGGGATCCGGACGATGCCCGGTGGCGGCAAGCGGCTCAGCTTCCGGCTCTTCGGCCGGTCGGACAGCCCGACGTCCAAGGACTCCGTGCAGTACATCGCCGGCTGGCTGGCCAAGATCGGGATCGAGGTCAAGACGCAGATCGTGTCCGAGGACAACCTGACCCAGATCATCGGGGACGGCGCCTTCGACCTGTTCGAGTGGGGCTGGGTCGTCGAGCCCGACCCCGACTACCAGCTGTCGACCTTCCTGTGCTCCTCGCGGAGCACCAAGGACGGCTCGACCATCTCGGCCGGTCTCTCGGACAGCTTCTACTGCAACCCTGCCTACGACGCGTTGTACGCCCAGCAGTCGACCACGACCGACCTCAAGGCACGGGACGTCATCGTCAAGCAGATGCAGCAGATGCTCTACGACGACGCGCCCTACGTCGTGACGTACTACTACGCCAACCTCGAGGCCTACCGCAGCGACCGCTTCACCGGCTTCAAGCCGCAGCCCGACCCGAAGGGGTCGCTGCTCTTCCAGTACGGGACATGGAGCTACCGCAACATCGAGCCGGTCAGCGCGACCACAGCCGCGGCCGCGTCGAGCAGCAGCTCGACCGGGCTGATCGTCGGGGTCGCGGCCGGAGTGATCGTCCTGCTCGGGCTGGGCGGGCTGTTCATGGCGCGCAGCCGCCGGCCGGCCGACGACCGGGAGTAGCCGGTGGCGGTCACGCTCGCAGCCGAGGCCACCGCCGCCGCCCCTGACCCCTCAGGTGGCGGCGGTGGCAACGGCAACCTGAGGTACGTCCTCGGCAAGATCCTCTCGTCCGTGGGCACGTTGTTCTTCGTGGCGGTCTTCAACTTCTTCCTCTTCCGGGTGCTGCCGGCCGACCCGGTCAAGCAGCTGACCCGGAACCACGCGATCAGCTCCGAGCAGATCGCCGAGATCCGCAAGCAGTTCGGGCTCGGCGACCCGCTCTGGGTGCAGTTCTTCAAGTACCTGGAACGGCTCGCGCACGGCGACCTCGGGATCTCGTACAAGTACCGGCAGCCGGTGACCACCGTGATCGCCGACCGGATCTGGCCGACCATCCTGCTGGTCGGCATCTCCACGATCCTGTGCACGATCATCGGCCTGTGGATCGGGATCCACTCGGCCTGGCGGCGCGACAGCAAGTTCGACCGGATCTCGACCGGCGCGACGCTCACTCTCTACGCGATGCCCGAGTTCTGGCTCGGCCTGATCCTGATCCTGCTGTTCGCCCAGGGGTTCGGCCCGATCCCGGGCATCTTCCCGACCAGCGGGCTGATCACCCCTGGGGTCGATGCCGCCTCGGTGCAGGGCGTGCTCGACGTGATGCAGCACCTTACGCTCCCCGTGATCACGCTGACCCTTGGCTACCTCGCGGAGTACTCGCTGGTCATGCGGTCCTCGCTGCTCGACGAGATGGGCGAGGACTACCTGGTCACCGCGCGGGCCAAGGGCCTTCGGGACTCCGACGTACGCAAGAAGCACGCCGTCCCGAACGCGCTGCTGCCGTCCTTCACGCTGATCATCCTGAACATCGGGTTCGTGGTCGGCGGTGCCATCACCATCGAGACCGTGTTCTCGATCCCCGGGCTCGGGCTGCTGTCGTACACCGCGCTGAGCGTCCCTGACTTCCCTGTCCTCCAGGGGCTCTTCCTGCTCTTCTCCGGCGCGATCATCCTGGCCAACCTGGTGGCCGACCTGACCTACCCCCGGCTCGACCCGCGGGTACGGCCCTCATGAGCACGCAGGTCAAGACCGACATCGCCGCCAAGTCGGCCAGCTCGCTGGCCTGGACCAGGCGCCGGGCGTCGTCAGCCCGGGTGTGGAAGGAGTTCAGGGGCCAGCGGTCCGGCGTGGTCGGGCTGGTCGTGCTGCTGTTCTTCGTGCTGGTCGCGATCCTGGCGCCGGTCCTGGCCGACAGCAGCGGGCTGGACGTCACGCTGGCCACCGGCAAGCCGATCCACCCGCCGTACACCGACGCGGACACCGGCACGCACTACTGGCTCGGCACCGACAAGCAGGGCCGCTCGATCCTGACCCTGCTCATCTGGGGTTCCCGGATCTCGCTGACGGTCGGCTTCTCCGCCTCGATCGTCGCGATGGTCATCGGCACCCTCATCGGCATCGCGTCGGGGCACTTCCCGGGCTGGGTCGGTGGTGCGCTCAGCCGGTTCACCGAGTGGTTCCTGGTGATCCCGTTCCTGCCGTTGGCCCTGGTGCTCTCGACCGTCCTGAAGGACCGGCTGCCACAGCTGGCCGTCCTCATCCTGGTCATCGGCGTGACCAGCTGGGCCTCGACCGCACGGCTGATCCGCGCGCAGACGCTCTCGATCGAGGGTCGGCCGTACATCGAGCGGGCCAAGGCGCTCGGTGCCGGGCACTGGCGGCAGATGACCCGCTACATCCTGCCCAACGTGACCCCGCTGGTCTTCGCCAACACCACCCTGACGGTCGCCGGGTCGATCCTCACGGAGACGACGCTCTCGTTCCTCGGGCAGGGCGACCCGCTGCACCCCTCGTGGGGCTCCATGCTCGAGAGCGCCTTCAACGAGGGAGCGATCTCGGCCGGTGCGTGGTGGTACCTCTACCCGCCCGGCATCGCGATCATCCTGGTGGTGCTGGCGTTCACCCTCGTGGGACGTGCGCTGGAGACCGTGCTCAACCCCCGGCTGCGGGAGCGCTGAGGTGACCCTGCTCCAGCTCAAGGACCTGAGCGTCACGTACCGCACCGGCGCGGGGCCGGTCCCCGCGGTGCGCGGGGTCACCCTGGCCGTCGACAGCGGCGAGATCCTCGGCGTAGCCGGCGAGTCCGGCTGCGGCAAGTCGACCATCGCTGCCACCGTGCTGCGGCTCTCGCCCGCGAACGCCAAGGTCACCGGCGAGGTGCTGCTCGACGGCGAGGACGTGCTGACGATGAAGTTCGGCCGGCTGCGCGCGGTGCGCTGGGCGGAGGCCTCGATCATCTTCCAGGGGGCGCTGCACTCGCTCAACCCGGTACGCACCATCGGGCGGCAGATCGCCGAGCCGATCCTGCTGCACGAGAAGGTGAGCGAGCGCGACGCAGCCAAGCGGGTGACCGCCCTGCTCGAGCAGGTGGGGCTTCCCCCCCGCCGGGCCGACGCCTACCCGCACCAGCTCTCGGGCGGCCAGAAGCAGCGCGTGATGATCGCGATGGCGCTGGCCTGCAGCCCCAAGCTGATCATCGCCGACGAACCGACCACCGCCCTGGACGTCATGGTGCAGGCCCAGGTGCTCGACCTGATGACCTCGCTCGTGCGCGAGCTCGACGTCGGCCTGCTGATGATCAGCCACGACCTCTCGGTGCTCGGTACCACCTGCGACCGCGTCGCCGTCATGTACGCCGGCCAGGTCGTCGAGGAGGGACCGGCCGAACAGGTGTTCACCCAGGCCCTCCACCCGTACAGCGGCGCGCTCTCGGCCGCGTTCCCCACGGTCGGCGACCCCTCCTCGCGCCGTGCGCCGAAGGGGTTGCCCGGCGACCCGCCGGACCCGGCCCACCTGCCGACCGGCTGCGCGTTCCACGAACGCTGCCCGGTCGCGATGCCGGTGTGCACCACCGACGACCCACCCCTGGCAGCTGCCACCGCCGGACGCACCGCTGCCTGTCACCTCGTCGGGACGGGGGCACCATGAGCGATCCGTGGGTGCCGGACGCCGGTACGACCGGGCCGAGCCTGACCAAGACGGGGTCCCGCGCCGCGATCGAGGTCGAGGACCTGGCCGTGACGTTCGCGGCTCGCGGCGGCAACCGCCCTGCCAGGGCTGTCGACGGCGTACGCCTGGCCGTGGCGAAGGGCGAGATCCTCGCACTGGTCGGCGAGTCCGGCTGCGGCAAGACCACGCTGGCCCGGGCGATCCTCGGGCTCGTCCCCCCGACCCGGGGTCGTGTGGTCCACCTGGGCAACGTGCTCGGCTACTCCGCTCGGGCGCTGAAGGCCTACCGCCGCAGTGTCCAGATGGTGCTGCAGGACCCGTCGGGCGCCCTCAACCCCAGGCACACGGTGTACGAGGCCGTCGCCGAGGGGCTGCGCATCCACAAAGTGCCCGGCGACGAGAAGGCCCTGGTGTCCCAAGCACTCTCGCGGGCCGGCCTGCGCCCGCCCGAGCGGTTCTTCCTGTCCTACCCGCACGAGCTCTCCGGCGGCCAGCGGCAGCGCGTGGTCATCGCCGGCGCCCTCGTGCTCGAACCGTCGGTCATCGTCGCCGACGAGCCGGTGTCGTCGCTGGACGCCTCTGTGCGCGGCGAGATCCTGGCCCTGCTGCTGAAGCTGCGGGACGAGCTGGGCCTGACCGTGCTTGTCGTGACGCACGACCTGGGCCTGGCGTGGAACATCGCCGACCGCATCGCGGTGATGTACCTCGGTCGCATCGTCGAGATCGGCCCCACCGAGGACGTGCTCGCGCACCCGAAGCATCCGTACACCAGAGCCCTGCTCTCGGTGGTTCCGGAGATCGAGCATGTGGAGGCGGTCGTCCTGATGGGCGAGCCACCGGACCCGACGAACATCCCCGGGGGCTGCCGCTTCCACCCGCGCTGCCCGGCACTGGCCTCCGGGGCCGCCGCGGCCGCCGGGGTGGACGCACACTGCAGCGGCACCGAGCTGCCGGTGCTGCCCGCGTCGCAAGGACATCTGGCATCCTGCTTCCTCACAGGCACCTAGTCGTGCGATGCTTACTGTTGCGTGAGTCAGTAAGGAGCGAGCACGTACCGACGAGCAGCCACGGGAGCGCCGATGAGCAACGCCTACGACGTGATCGTCGTCGGTGGTGGTCACAACGGGCTCGTCGCCGCGGCCTACCTGGCCAAGCAGGGGCTGCGCACGGTCGTGCTGGAGAAGCGCGGGATCGTCGGCGGCGCGGCGGTCAGCGAGCACCCGTTCGGTCCTGACTACACGGTGACATCCCTGTCGTACGTCGTCTCGCTGCTGCCGCCGAGCCTGGTGCGCGACCTCGACCTCGAGCAGCACGGCTACCACGTCTACCCCCAGGGGCCCTACTTCGCGCCCCGTCGCGACGGGCAGTACCTCCAGCTGCCCGCCGACCACGCCCGGCGCCGTGAGCAGATCCAGAAGTTCTCGTCCAAGGACGCCGACGCGATCGATGTCTGGGACCGCAAGCTGGACGAGATCGCCAAGATCCTCGGCCCCCTGCTCGGCGACATCCCTCCCAAGGTCGGCTCACGCCGCCCGGCCGACCTGGCCCGGCAGGCACTGCTGCTACGACGGCTCAAGGACGTCGACGCGCGCAAGGCCGTCGACATCACCCGGCTGATGACGTCGAGCATCGCCGACCTGGTCGACGACGCCTTCGAGTCCGACGCCATCAAGGGCGTGCTGGCCGTCTCCGGTGTCATCGGCACCTGGGCGGGGCCGCGCTCGGCCGGCACCGCGTACGTGATGCTGCACCACCACATGGGCGACATCAGCGGCGAGGGCCAGACCGGCGAGTGGGGCTTCCCCCGTGGCGGCATGGGCGGTGTCAGCAACGCGCTCGCCGGGGCAGCCCGCTCGTTCGGCGCGCAGATCCGTACCGACGTGACGGTCAGCCGGATCACGTCGACCGGTGGTGCCGCGACCGGCGTCGTGCTCGAGTCGGGCGAGGTGCTCACCGCGCCCACCGTCATCACGACCGCGCACCCGCAGATCTCGTTCCTGCAGCTGATCGACCGCCGCGACCTGCCGGCCGACTTCGTCGAGGAGATCGAGACCTGGAAGTCGCGCAGCGGCACCGTTAAGGTGAACTTCGCGGTCGACCGGCTGCCTGAGTTCGCGGCCAAGCCGGGCTACGACCCGGAGGTGCACGGGGGCACGATCGTCCTGGCCGAGTCGATGGACGACATCGAGAACGCCTACCAGGAAGCGGTGTCCGGCCGGCCGGCCACGTTGCCCTTCGCCGACATCTGCATCCCCAGCGTCTTCGACGACTCGCTGGCGCCCGAGGGTCAGCACATCGTCTCGATGTTCACCCAGTGGGTGCCCCACACCTGGAACGCCGAGCCGCACGCAGCCGAGCTCGAGTCGTACGCCGACCGCCTCGTCGCCCGGATGGACGAGGTCGCCCCCGGCTTCGCCGGCTCGGTGCTGCACCGCCAGGTCATCGGCCCGCACACCATGGAGCACGAGTACGGCCTGATCGGCGGCAACATCTTCCACGGCGAGCTCACCGTCGGGCAGATGTTCCACGCCCGGCCGGCCGCAGGCTTCGCCGACCTGCGTACGCCGATCCGCGGGCTGTACCAGGCCGGCTCGGCCACCCACGGTGGAGGTGGCGTGACCGGGGTGCCCGGGCGCAATGTCGTCAAGCAGGTGCTGGCGGACCGCAAGAAGGCGTCGATCCGTCGTCGTCTCGGCCGGGCCGGCTGACGCCGATGGGACGACTCCAGGCGGCGCTCCCCCGGGCCCACTACGTCGACCGCGACGCCTTCCGCGTCGAGCGCGAGCAGGTGCTGCAACGGTCATGGACCTGCGCCGGGCGCCTGCACGAGCTGGGGCTCACGACGCCGGGCCGGCTGGCCGTCGTCGAGGTGCTCGGCGAGTCAGTACTGGTCACCATGGCCAAGGACGGCGGGCTGCACGCGCACTACAACGTCTGCCGGCACCGCGGTTCGCAGCTGGTCCCCGTCGAGCCCGGTGCCGAGCCACCCGCACCCTGCAAGTCGTGGGCGCTGCGCTGCCCGTACCACTCCTGGACGTACGACCTGGACGGCTCGCTGCGCTACGCACCGCACACCGACGACGTCGACGACTTCGACCCCGCAGAGTTCTCGCTGCAGCCGGTCGGCGTCGAGGTCTGGGGCGGCTTCGTGTGGCTGAACCTGGTGCCTGGCAACGGTCCCTCGCTCCTTTCCGAGCTCGGCGCGATCCCCGAGCGGATCCAGCGCTACCCGCTCGAGTCGCTGGTCGTCGGGGGCCGGCTGGTCTACGAGGTCGACGCCAACTGGAAGCTCGTGGCCGAGAACTACAACGAGTGCTACCACTGCGGCCCCGTGCACCCCGAGCTCGTGCAGCTGGTGCCCGCGTTCGGAGGCGGAGGGCAGGACCTCGACTGGGAGGGCGGCGTACCCCACCGCGAGGGCGCATGGACGTTCACCGCTTCGGGCACCTCGGCCCGCGAGCGGTTCCCCGACCTCGACGCCGACGAGCGCGAGCGGCACAAGGGTGAGCTGGTCTACCCGAACCTCTTGCTGTCGCTGTCCGCCGACCACGTTGCGGCGTTCCGGCTCGAGCCGCTGGCGGTGGACCGTACGCGGGTCACCTGCGAGCTGCTCTTCACCCCGGCCGAGGTGGCCAGACCTTCGTTCGACCCGAGCGACGCCGCCGACTTCTGGGACGTCGTCAACCGGCAGGACTGGGCCATCTGCGCGTCGGTCCAGCGGGGCATGACCTCGCGCGCGTACCGCCAGGGCTGGTACGCGCCGATGGAGGACGCCTCGCTCGACATCAGGCGCTGGCTGCTCCCGCGGCTGGCGGGGTCCTGATGGCCGAGCGGTACGAGTACGCCGTCGTCGGGCTGGGGGCGCTCGGCAGCGCCACCGCGTGGCAGCTGGCCCGCCGGGGCGACAGCGTCGTCGGGCTCGAGCGCTTCGAGCTGGGCCACGAGCGCGGCGCCTCGCACGACAGCTCACGCATCCTTCGGCACAGCTACCACACGCCCGACTACGTCCGGCTGACCTTCGAGGCGTACGAGGACTGGGCCACGCTCGAGGCCGACACCGGCGAGAGCTTCGTGACGGTGACCGGTGGGCTGGACCTGTTCCCGCCCGGCTGCGCCATCCCCACGGACGACTACACCTCGTCGATGACGGCGTGCGACGTGGCCTACTCCACCCTGGACACAGCCGCCGTACGTGAGCGCTGGCCCCAGTTCTCGCTCCCTGACGGCACGCTCGCCGTCTACCAGGAGCGCACCGCGATGGTGCCGGCAGCGCGCGGGACGGCGGCGATGCAGCGGCAGGCGACGGCCCGTGGCGCGGTGCTGCGCGGCGACTCTCCCGTCACCGGCGTACGCGACCTCGGTAGCGCCGGTCTCGAGATCGAGGCCGGCGGGCAGGCGTACCGCGTCCGGCGCATGGTCGTGACGGCCGATGCCTGGAGCAACGACGTGCTGCGCCACCTCGACGCGCGGATCCCGTTGACGGTGACGCAGGAGCAGGTCACGTACTTCACCCCGCAGGCACCGGCCGACTTCGGGCCCGACCGCTTCCCGGTCTGGATCTGGATGGACGACCCGTCGTTCTACGGCTTCCCCACGTACGGCGAGGCGACGGTCAAGGCCGCGCAGGACTGCGGCGGGCCGGTGGTCACCGGCGACGACCGCTCGTTCGAGCCGGACGCGGTGCGGATGAAGCTGCTCGCCGACTTCATGGCGCAGACCTTTCCGGGCAGCGGGCCGGCGACCCGGTCCAAGACCTGCCTCTACACGCTCACCCCCGACCGTGACTTCGTCCTGGGCGCGGTGCCGGGGCACGAGTCCGCCGTCGTGGGGCTGGGCGCGGCGCACGGCTTCAAGTTCGCCCCGACGTTCGGTCGACTGCTGGCCGACCTCGCCACGACCGGCGTGGCAGGTACGCCCGTCGACATCACGCAGTTCCGCCTCGACCGGCCGGCGCTCACCGACCCCGACCACCCGGTGAGCTGGCTGGTATGAGCGCGCGCAGCGTGCACTCAGCCGAGCGTGCCGGGCGCCAGGCCCAGCTCGTGTGCAGCCAGTCCGGTGACCCAGGCCGCCATCTGGCCACGGGTGAGCAGGCCACGGTGCACGGTCACCTGGATGGCCAGCCCGTCGATGAGCGCCGTGATGCGCCAGGCAGCCGCGTGCGGGTCGGGACAGCTGAACTCTCCCGTCGCCACGCCGTCGGCGATGATGTCGGCCACGGCGTCCTTCCAGCGCAGGTCGAGCCGCTTGGAAACCTTGCGCAGCTCGGGCGACCGCAGGGCCGCGGCCCACGCGTCGACCCAGAGCGTCCAGCCGGGCGGCGTCGACCCGACCGGGGAGTACAGCCGCAGGACGGCGCGGAGCCGCTCGGTGGCCGTACCCGGGCCCTCGACGACCTCGGTCAGCCGGACGAGGTCACGCTCTGCGGCGTACGCGAAGGCCTCGGCGAGCAGCCGGTCCTTGGTGTCGAAGTGGTAGAAGACCAGAGCCGGCGACACCCCCAACGCACCCGCGATGTCCGAGACACGGGTGTGCGCCAACCCCGCCTTCTGCACTTCGGTCACGGTCGCGGCGAGAATTTCCTCTCGGCGGACTTCTACCTTTCTCCGGGCCACATCCGGACCCTACTGTCCCGACACTGCGCAAGGGGAAACCTATGACCGTGACACCGGCCACGCAGGCCACGAATGCCACGATGGCCGCCGCGAGCACCCAGACCGTGCAGGCACCGATCGACCCCGAGCTGCTCGCCAGGGCGCTCCAGCCGTTCGGCGAGTCGACCATGCTGCCGTCGGCGGCGTACACCGATCCCGCGGTGCTCGCCTGGGAGCGGCGGCACTTCATCGCCGGCTCGTGGGCGTGCGTCGGACGGATCGAGGACCTCGCCGTCGATGAAAGCGGCCGCGCACTGAGCCAGCGGGCGCTGATGGTCGGCGACATCCCGGTGCTGCTCACCCTCTCGTCGACGGTGCGGGCCTTCGCCAACACCTGCCGTCACCGCGGGCACGAGCTGCTGCCGGACGGTGGCACCGCCGACACCCGGGCGGTCACCTGCCCGTACCACGCCTGGTCGTACGGCCTGGACGGGCAGGTCATCGCGGCGCCGGAGTTCAGCGACGTCGAGACGTTCGACCGCGCCGACTACGGCCTGGTCGCGCTGCCGGTCGAGCAGTGGCACGGCTGGGTCTTCGTCAACGCCACCGGCGACGCGCCGCCCTTCAGCGAGCACCTGGGCGAGCTCGACCGCATCGTCGCGCCGTACGCGCCGGAGAAGCTGGTCCGTCGCGACCGGCACTCGTACGAGATCGCGGCCAACTGGAAGCTCGTGGTCGAGAACTACCACGAGTGCTACCACTGCCCGCTGATCCACCCCGAGCTCTGCCAGGTGTCGCCGCCCACGTCGGGCGAGAACCACTCGATGGCCGGCGCGTGGGTCGGCGGGTCGATGGAGCTGGACCCGAAGGCCGTGACCATGTCGCTGTCGGGCGCGTCTGAGGGCGTCAACATCGAGGGCGTCGACCCGCGGGCCGTGGAGTACCTCGGGCTGTTCCCCAACCTGCTGATCTCGCTGCACCCCGACTACATGATGACCCACCGGATGGTGCCGCTGGCGCCCGACCGTACCTGGATCGAGTGCTCCTGGTACTTCGTCTCCGACGCCGTCGACCCGGCGTACGCCGTCGACTTCTGGGACCTCACGAACCGCCAGGACTGGGGCGCGTGCGAGTCGGTGCAGCGCGGGCTGACCTCACCGCACTTCCAGCCCGGGCCGCTCGCCCCCAGCGAGGACGCGGTGCACCAGTGGGTCGGCATGGTCGGTCGCGGCTACCAGGGCGTCGCCCCCAGCCGCTGACTTTCCGAGTCGATCTTGAGAGATCACTGGGCGACACGCGGTACGGAGCAGTGATCTCTCAAGATCGACTCGAATTCAGGAGGCGACGGACCTCGTCGGCGGGGAGGCCTTCGCGGGTGGTGCCCGCACGGCCGGTGACGGTCGGGGAGGCCAGCATCGAGTTCAGCACCGCCTCCTCGGCGGCGTCGACGACCGCCTCGAAGAACGGGTTCAGGTCGCGTGCGGTCAGCGCGGCCGGCCCGGTCAGCTGGCCCAGCCGGTCGGCCCGGATGCCGGTCGCGCACGCCATGAAGATCTCCCCGCTGCCGTGATGGGCCGTGGAGCCGGTACGCGCGAGGCCGAGCCCGACCCTGCGGGCCAGCCGCGAGCAGGCAGCGCCGTCGAGCGGGGCGTCCGTGACCACCACGCCGATGCACGAGCCGGCCTCTCGCTGGGCCGGCTCGTACGGGTCGGGGTGGATCAGCCGCCCGACCGGCACGCCGTCGATCGTCAGCCGGTCCCGCTGCCCGAAGTTGGTCATGAGCAGGACGCCGACCGTGTGCCCGGACGGTACGACGCGTGACGCAGTGCCGATCCCGCCCTTGAACCCCAGGCACGACATCCCGGTCCCGCTGCCGACCGAACCCTCCGGCGGCGGCAGCAGCGAGCCGATCGATGCGGTCGCCTCGGCCCAGGCCGACTCGACGTCGGCGCGCGTCACCTGCATCCGGCGTACCTCGTTCAGGTCCGAGTCGTCGCACTCGCCGACGACCGGGATCACGACGTCGGCGCCGATCTCCGGCTCGGTCTCGGCGATCAGCTCGCAGGCCGCGTCGTAGACCCGCCCGAGCTGCATCGTCGAGGTGAGGAAGATCGGGGTCTCGAGCAGGCCCCACTCGGCGGCCGTGATGAACCCGGTGCACTCGCCGGCGCCGTTGAGCACCGCCCCACCAGCGGGGACGGGCCGACGGAAAGCGTCGTGCGCGGGGACCAGGACCGTCACTCCGGTACGCGCGACCCCGCGCCCGACGGGGGGTTCGGGCTCGTCCCGCCAGACCGTGGCGTGGCCCAGACCGACGCCGGGGACGTCGAGGACGGAGTTGGTCGGACCGGCCGGCAGCGACCCGATCCTGATTCCTAGGTCAGTGGCGCGCGACATGGTGGCATCCTGCCCCACATGGTCATCGAGGACAGCGACGTCAGTGAACTCCGCACCCCTGTCGTGTGGTCGCCGGACTGCCTGCGGCACGAGCCGCTCGCGGAGATCTGGGTCGGCGTACGGACCAAGGGTACGGAGGTCCCGGCCAGGGCCGAGGTGATCCGTAGCGCCGTCGAGGCCGCCGGGGCGCCCGTCGTCGCAGCGACCGCACACGACGACGCGGTGCTCGACCTGGTCCACGACCAGTCGCTGCTCGAGCACCTGCGCACCATCCACGCAGCCTGGGTCGAGGCCGGCTTCCCGGTGGACCCCGGGCAGGACCGGGTGGTCCCCTACGTGTTCCCGACGCAAGGGCTGCTGGCCGGGCTCCCGCTGCGTACCCCCACCGCAGTGCACGCCCGCGCCGGCCGCTTCTGCTACGACACGATGACGCTGGTCGGGCCGGGTACGTGGGAGGCGGCCCGCGGGGCGGTCGACGCGACCCTGACAGCCGTCGACCTGGTCCGGCGCGGCGAGGCCCGGGTGGCGTACGCCCTCTGCCGACCGCCAGGGCACCACGCTGGACGCAACTCGTTCGGGGGGTCCTGCTACCTGAACAACGCCGCTGTCGCCGCCGAGGGCCTGCGCGCCACCGGCCACACCAGGGTCGCCGTCGTCGACATCGACGCCCACCACGGCAACGGCACGCAGGCGCTCTTCTACGACCGGGCCGACGTCCTCTACGGCTCGCTGCACGTCGACCCCGCGGCCGGCTGGTTCCCGCACTACGTGGGCTTCGCCGACGAGACCGGGCGGGGGGACGGCATCGGCAGCACCCACAACGAGCCGCTCGCCCCCGGCACCGGGGACGGTCCCTGGCTCGCCGCTCTCGACCGGCTGGCCGGAGCCGTCTCGGTATTCGGCGCGACCGCACTGGTCGTCTCGCTCGGGGTGGACGCCGCCGGGGACGACCCCGAGAGCCCGCTGCTCATCACCCGGGACGGCTACCGCGAGGCAGGCGCGACCTTGGGCGCCCTCGGGCTGCCGACGGTCGCCGTACAGGAGGGCGGCTATCACCTCGAGACCCTCGGCGGGCTCGTGGTGGCCACGCTCTCCGGGTTGTCAGGCTGAGCCCGAACCCCGTGGCTGGGGTTGGCCCGTGATCGAGGTCAGCCACCTCAGCAAGCAGTTCGGCGCCGTCCGCGCTGTCGAGGACCTCTCGTTCACCGTCCAGCCCGGCACGGTCACCGGCTTCCTCGGGCCGAACGGAGCCGGCAAGACCACCACCCTGCGGATGCTGCTCGGCCTGGTCCGCCCGAGCTCGGG
>JANMWN010000281.1:0-4639 GCA_031394045.1 Sporichthyaceae bacterium | reverse complement strand
GGGCTTCATCCTGGCCGCCGTGCAGCAAAGGATCACCACGCCCGAGCGGCTGGCAGAGTCACTCGCCTTGCAGGCCCATCCGCCACGCCCGGCTGATCCGCGAGACTCTGGCCGACGCCGACGGCGGGATCCAGTCCCTGCCCGAGCACGACTTCGCGCGACTTGTCCGACACAACGGACTTCCCGAGCCCACCCGCCAGGCTCGGGTCCGCGGCCCCCTCGGGAACTACTTCCTGGACGCCGAGTTCGAGCCGTGGCACGTCGGCGTCGAGGTCGACGGCGCTCATCACCGTGATCCCCGGCAGAGCGAGCACGACCTCGGGCGGCAGAACGAGCTGGTCGTGGGAGGCCGGGTCGTGCTGCACTTCAGCTCGTACCAGGTGCGACATGAGCAACCTCAGGTGGCGGCACTGCTCCAGCGTGCCCTGCGAGCAGCCGGCTGGCCCGGCTAGCCCCGATCGCTGCAGACATTTTGGGGGTCAGGACACCCAACTTGTCTGCAGCGATGGAGCGTCCGCAGCGATGTAGCGGTTAGGGCAGGGCGGCGATGAGGTCGGCGGGCGGGCGGCGGCGGCCGGTGTAGAAGGGCAGCTCCTCGCGGACGTGCCGGCGGGCGGTGGACCCGCGCAGGTGCCGCATCAGGTCGACGATGCGGTCGAGTGCGTCGGCCTCGAAGGCCAGGATCCACTCGTAGTCGTTGAGCGCGAAGGACGACACAGTGTTGGCGCGTACGTCGGCGAAGCCGCGCGCCATCTGCCCGTGCTCGGCCAGCATGGCGCGCCGCTCCTCGTCGGGCAGCAGGTACCACTCGTACGAGCGGACGAACGGGTAGACGCAGACGTAGTCCCTGGCCACCTCGTCGGCCAGGAACGCGGGCACATGGCTCTTGTTGAACTCGGCCGGGCGGTGCAGCGCCATGTTCGACCAGACCGGCTCGCTCGCCCGCCCCAGGGCGGTACGCCGGAACGAGGAGTACGCCTCCTGCAGGGCATCCGAGGTCTCGGCATGCCACCACACCATGTAGTCGGCGTCGGCGCGCAGCCCGGCGACGTCGTAGAAGCCGCGCACCACGACGTCCTTGGCGGCCAGCTGCTCCACCAGGCTGTCGACCTCGGCGACGACCGCATCGCGTGCACCCTCACCGAGGGGGTGGGCGACGCGGAACACCGACCACATCGTGTACCGGACCATCTCGTTGATCTCGCGGGCCTTGGGCCTGCCGCTCTCGACAATGTCAGCCATGGACCCATTCTCTCCGCTCGGCCACCGAGTCCACGACCCGGGCAGCAGCTGCCCGCCCGGACGCGACGCAGGCGGGGATCCCGACGCCGTCGTAGCCGGCTCCGCAGACCGCGAGCGCCGGCAGGTCCGCGAGCGCCCGCCGCACCCGCGCCACCCGGTCCAGGTGACCCACGGGGTACTGCGGCAACGCACCGCCCCACCGGGTCACGACGGCATCGACCGGGTGCAGCTCGCCGACACCGAGCGCGTCGGCCAGGTCGGCCAGGGCGATGGCCGCCAGGTCGGGGTCGTCGCGCTGGAGGTCGGCGACCTCTCGGTGCCGCCCCACGGACGTGCGCACGATGGCCAGGTCGCCGGCTATGTCGTGGAGCCAGCCCCACTTCGCGGAGGAGAACGTCGCCGCCTTGATCACGCGGCCCTCGACCGGGGGCACCAGAAAACCGGTCCCCTGCAGGCGATCCACGACATCGGAGGCGCGGAGCGCGAAGGTCACCAGGCCGACGCTCGCGTACTCGACGCTGGCCAGATCGTCCGCGGCGTACGGCGCGTGCTGGCGCAGCAACCGGGCCGCCGGACCCGCGGGCAGCGCGAGCACGACCCCGTCTGCGTGCACGGTCTCGGGCGCCGCGGCGGAGCCGACGACCACGCGCCAGCCGTCGGGTACGCGGGTGATCTCACGCACCGTCGTACCGGTACGGATGTCCGCGCAGGACGTCGCGGCAATCGCCTCGGGCAGCCGGCCGAGCCCACCGCGTACCGAGGCGAACACCGGGTGAGCGGCCCCGGCGGCCCCGGCGGCCCCGGCGGCCCCGGCAACCAGGACCGTCTCGACCGATCGCAGCAGCGACCGCTCGGTGCGTACCAGACCCGCCAGCTGGGGCAGCGCCGCGTCGAGCGAGATCTCGTCGGCGTGGCCTGCGTAGACGCCGCCGAGCAGCGGCTCGACCAGCCGGTCGACGACCTCGCGCCCCAGCCGGGCCGTGACGTAGGCGCCGATCGAGACATCACCGGTCACTGGGGTACGCCGGAGCACCCGGTCCAGGGGTACTCGGGCCAGGCCACGGCGGGAGAGGGTACGGCTGGCCGCCAGGGACCGGAGGTCGCCTGGCAGCCCCATCAGGGTGCCGTTGGGGAGCGGGCGCAACCTGCCGCGCGACCACAGCGAAGCACCTGCGACGGCAGGGTGGACCACGTCGTCCTCGAGCCCGGCAGCAGCGGCGAGCGCCAGCCCCTCCGGACGACGCGCGAGCATCGACTCGGCGCCCGCGTCGACCGCGATCCCGGCCACCTCGGTCAGGGCGAGCTTCCCGCCGACCGAGGGCGAGGCCTCGATCACGGTGACGCGCACCCGGCCACCGGACTGCTCGCGGACCGCCAGCGCGGCGGCCAGGCCCGCGATACCACCGCCGACCACCACGACGTGCGGGAGTGCTGCGTGATCACCAGCGCCGCCACCCATCGCACCAGGGTCGCAGATCGTTGGGTCACGCTTGCGTCGCGGTCGGTCGCGCAGGGGAACCGCCGCCGAGGAGGCCGCGTCCCAACGGGTGTCCGGGAGTGCTCGGCTCCCGCAGCCGAGAGGGACGGCCATGATCCGCACCACCACCTCGACGAGTCGACGGCCCGGGCACACTGTTGCCTACGCCCTGATCGGCACGCTGGCTGTCGGGATGCTGCTCGCGGGCTGCAGCGGCTCCAGCGAGACCAGCTCGGCGCCCGCTCCCGCGATGGGCAAGGTCGATACCGGGGTGGCCGGTAGCGCACCCGGCTCGGTCCCGACCACGGCCCAGGATGCGGCAGGCAGGGCCACGGCACTGTCCCCCGCCGACGCGACGAAGGCGTTCAGCGCCGTCCTCCCCGGCCTGCAGGACCGCTCCATCATCCGTACGGCGAACCTCAGCATCCGCGTCAAGGACGTGCTCGCGTCGGCCGGCAAGGCGGAGACCCTTGCTGCTGGCGCCGGTGGTTTCGTCGCAGGTGAGCAGACACAGGCCGACCCCGACCAGCCCGACCTGGCGCGTGCCGTCCTGACCCTGCGGGTCCCCGGGCCGCGGCTGCCCCGGCTGCTCGGCGACCTCGGCCGGCTGGGCGCGCTGATCTCGCAGGACCAGGCGGCCAGCGACGTGACCGCAGAGGTGATCGACGTGCAGGCCCGGATCGCGTCGCAGCAGGCCAGCGTCAACCGCATCCGCGCGCTCCTGGGCCAGGCCAAGACGATCGGTCAGGTCGTCCAGATCGAGGGCGAGCTCGCGAACCGCGAGGGCGCGCTCGAGTCGCTCAAGGGTCAGTCCAAGGCACTCGCCGACCAGACCAGCCTGGCGACCGTGACCGCCACCCTGGTCGGATCGGGATCAGCACCGCCGGTCGTGACGCCGGCCGAGACTGGCTTCGGCCACGGCCTCAAGCAGGGCTGGAAGGCGTTCACGACAGCGACGACCTGGCTCCTGACGGCGCTCGGCGCGGTGCTGCCGTTCCTCATCATCGGCGTACCCCTGCTATGGGTCCTGGCGACCGCACGCCGTCGTCGCAGCGGCCACGCCGCACCGGTCCCCGGGCCCGAGGCCGCCTAGCGAGCGGTGGGCGCGCACACCACTTCGACGGTCCGGTTGTCGTCTTTCGGCCATGGCGTAGGTCGGCCAATAGTTGTTTGTGGATAACGACTCTTTTGGTCTGTCGTTGTCGGTTCAGTGTCGTAGGGTCGGGTCATGTCGATCACTACCGGACCGGGCGAGGACGCGTTGGCGTTGCTCGCCCAGGTCGACGGGTTGCTCGACAAGCTGCACACCGCACCACTGTGGCGGCTGGGGAACGAGCAGACCCTGGAGCTGGTCAAAGCCGCCACCGTCGTGACGGCGAAGGTCGCATCGGTGCGGTTGGCTGCGGTCCGCGAGGTCGATGTCCGCGGCACCGCTACCGCTGACGGCGCGTCCTCCACGGCGGCGTGGCTGCGGGGCACTGCCTGGAACGCCCCGGGTCCGCGAGACGCACCGTCGCCCTCGCGCGGGCTGTCAGCGACCGCTACCTCGGGGTGGGGGACGATCTGGCTGCGGGGCTGGTCTCGGTCGATCATGCTTCCGTGGTGGTGCGTCTGCTGGACGCGCTGCCGGACGAGGTCGACGAGGCGACGATGGCCGCCGCCGAGACCGACCTGCTCGCCCACGCGCGGGTCATGGACCCCACCGACCTGGCCAAGGTCGGCCGCCGCCTGAAGTACGTCCTCGATCCTGACGGGGCCGTCGAGCTCGCCGCCGAAGAGGCCCGCATGCACGCCGGGCGGTCGGTGTCGTTGACCCAGGACGAGACCGGCTGGTGGCACCTCAAAGCCAAGCTCGACCCCGAGACCGGCCACGAACTCGCCGTCGTGATGGACCCGCTGTCCAAACCGAACCCCAGCACC
>JANMWN010000267.1:0-4687 GCA_031394045.1 Sporichthyaceae bacterium | reverse complement strand
CCCCCGACCTCGTTGGCGTTGTGCGCCTCCAGGGCAGCCGGGCCCATGACGTGCCTGGCTAGCACCCGGTCGCGGAAGCCTGGCGCGAACCGCTCGACCTGGGCCTCGATCGCCGCGGTCATGTCGACGTCCGACCCGTTGGGTACGTGGCAGTAGGCCCAGCCGGTGTGCTTGCCCTCGGGTGCGCGCGTCGGGTCGGCGACCGTTGCCTGCACGTACAGCACGAACGGCCGGTCCGGGGTACGACCATGCCCGACGGCCGCCTCGCCCGCGGCGATCTCGACGGAGCTGCCACCGAGGTGCAAGGTCCCTGCGCCGGCCAGCTCCTGCACCGACCACGGCACCGGCCCGTCCAGGGCCCAGTCGACCTTGAAGACGCCGGGGCCGTACCGGTAGCGCGCCAGCCGGTCGCGGTACGCCTGGGGCAGCCGCGGGCCGGCCACGTCGAGCACCTGCCTGGGCGTGAGGTCCAGGACGACGTCGCGTGCGGGCGGCAGCTCGGCGAGGGAACGTACCCGGAGGCCGGTCGCGACCTCGCCCCCGAGCGAGACGATCCGGGCGACCAGCGCGTCGGCGATCGACTGCGAGCCCCCGACCGCCACGGGCCAGCCGACGCCGTGCGCCAGCCCGCCGAGCAGCAGGCCGACGCCGCCGGTCGCCACCGAAGTCAGCGGCAGCACCGCGTGGGCGGCCAGACCGGCGAGCAAGGCACGGGCGGGGTCCTCGCGGAAGGCCACCCGGCCGAGCAGGTCGGCCGGCCAGAGTCCCGCCGCGCCGTACGCGGCCAGGGTCAGCGGTGCGCGAGGCGGCACGTCGAGCGGCGACAGGACGCCATCGAACAGGCGTTGGCCTTGCGCAGCAACGGTTCCGACCGCCCGACGCCAGGCCGCGCCGTCCCGGCCGAGCCCCGCGGCGGTCGCCTCGACGTCCCGGTGCAGCAGAGCCGCCCGGCCACCGTCGAGCGGATGACCCAACGGCAGCTCCGGGTGCGCGAAACGGAGGCCGTCACGGCCCAGGTCGAGGGCCCGGAACGCGGGCGAAGCCACAGCCAGCGGGTGCACCGACGCGCAGACGTCGTGCCTGAACCCCGGCACCGTCAGCTCTTCGGTGCGCAGGCCGCCGCCGGGTCGGTCGGCGGCCTCGAGCACCAGGACCCGGCGCCCCGCCTCGGCGAGCACGCAGGCGGCGACCAGCCCGTTGGGGCCACTGCCCACCACGACGACGTCAGGATCCACGCCGACCAGTCTGCCGGTCAGCCGGCGACTCGGCGCCCGCTCCTCGCGCGCAGCACTGCGACGCCAGCCCCCACCGCGGTCACCACGGCGACGGCGAGCAGCGTGAGGAACAGCCCTCGGCCGTAGTCGAGCGGCAGCACGGTGGGGTTGCGGCTGCCGAGGTGCGCCGCGTAGATGACCGGCAGCCCGATGAAGACCACAGGCCCGGCCGTCATGAGCCCGACGATGACCGCAGGTCGCACCACCGCGGGCACCACCCGCACGACCGCGAAGCCGACCAGCAGCACGATCGGCGCGATGAAGAAGTCGTTGAGGGCGATGCTTCCGCCGAGCCACACCAGCAGCGCGATCGGGTGCGTCTCGCCGCGGTCGCGGAGGATTCCGAGGACGGCGACCACCATGACGATCACGCCGAGGGCGCCGGCCGACCAGCGCAGGACCCTGGTCATATCGTCGCCACCTCGATCCGCGACAGCCACTTGGTCTGGGCCACACCGGGTCGCCCGGGCGCGATCAGCCGGCAGGGCCAGCCGTGGTCGAGCGAGAGCTCCTCGCCGTCGATCGTGAGCGCCAGCAGCGTGAGCGGGTCGCGGGCGAAGGCGGCCGGCAGCAAGGACGAGCGGCTACCACCCTCGGGCTCCAGCGAGACCGTACGCAGGTCCGTGCTCGGGTCGATCCCGGCCGCGTCGAGGACGTCCCTCAGGCGTACGCCGGTCCAGTCGGCGGTTGCGCTCCAGCCTTCGACGCAGGCGATCGGCAGCCGTGACGAGGTGACCGGCATCCCCTGCAGGTCGGCGAGGGACAGCGTGAGCGGCTGCGACCCCATGACCTGCAGCCTCCAGGCCGGGTCCTTGACCAGGTCGAGCACACCAGCGTCCTTGGCGGTGCGGTTGATGGGTACGACGCTCTCGCCGGCGCCCGGCTTGCGCGGCGCCAGCGCGGTCAGTGGGCGCAGCCACGGCAACGTCTGCCCAGCCGTGACCGCGGTGACCACGAGGGCGGCCGACCCGGCGCCGAGCAGCAAGGTCCGCCGGCTGATCCCCGCGGCGGCGGCCGCATGGGCGTCGACATCCGCGGCCTCAACCACATCAACGACGACGGTTGTGGGCACTAGATCAAACGAACTGTCGTCGCTGTTGACGGGCAAGGCGTCGCGGGCCGACTTGCGCCAGTACTGCGCCATCTTGGGAGCCTTGACGGCGATGTGCAGAATCAGCGCCCCGATGGTCAGCCACGCCACCCACCAGTGCACCTGCAGGAACCCGAACGGCCAGGGGTACCACTGGAGCGTGTCGAGCAGGCCGCTCACCAGCTCGAACATCGCACCCGCGACCAGCACCGCGATCGAGCCGCGCTCGAGGATCTCGACCACAGTGCGCGCAGGCGGCCAGGAGAACAGCTTGGGGTAGACGGTCCAGAGCTTGACGAGCAGCAGGGGTACGGCGACCAGCCCGGTCGCGATGTGCAGCCCTTGGGTCAGCTGGAAGATCCAGGTCGGCCCGGTCGGCAGGGGGAACCACGCCGTCGGGTGCTGATGCATGTGGCTGAAGACCCCGGTGAGCATGCAGATGCCGAAGGCCAGGCCCAGCCAGCGACCCACAGCGACCGCCGAGGCCACGTCGCGCAGCCGCGTGGGTGGCTTCGGCCAGAACGGTGGCGGAGACTGCGAGTCGAGCATCGTCTGAACGCGCCCGCGCACACCTGGTCCCATGCTTCGACAGTAGGAGTGGTCAGCCGGTGGTGCACGCAGGAACGTCTTACGGTCCGGTGAACGGGCGCCGCGAGGCGCCGGCACGGGCGTCTTCGTGCGTACCGTCACGAGGTGTCCCGCCGCACCCGATCCGTCGCCTCAGCGCGCGCACTTGGCCTCGGCACGCTGCTCGCGATCGCCGGCTGCTCGACGACCACCGCGCTGCCGCTGGCCTCAGTCGCGCCCGGTGCTCCGGCGACAACAGCTCCCTCACCTAGCGGCTGGCCGCAGGTCCTGCGCGATGCCCGGCACAGCGGGGTCAGCTCGGCTCCGGGCCCGGCCACAACCGCGGTCCGCTGGCAGCGCCAGCTCGAAGGACGGGTCACCGAAGGGCCGGTGATCGGAGCCGAGGGGACGATCTACGCGGCCTCGGCCGGTGGGGTGCTGCACGCGCTCGACCCCGCTGACGGGCGCGACCGGTGGGCGTTCGACGCGCACGCGTTCTACGGCTCCGACCTGACGACGAGCCCAGCCCTCCTGGGCGACCGGTTCGTCCTGTGGCCGGGCCCTGCTGGCAAGCTGTACGTCCTCGACACGTCCGGCCACCTGGTCACGACGCTCGACCGCGCCGGACCCGTCCTGTCGCCCACGGTCGTCGGCCCGACCGACTTCTACCTCGCGGACATGTCCGGCGAGCTGTCGGCGTACCGGCTCGATGGGTCGTCGCTGCGCGAGCGCTGGACGATCGACCTCGGCGACCAGTCGTACGGCGGCCCCGTCGTCGCGCCCGACGGCAGCCTGCGGCAGACCGTCGAACAGCTCGGTGGTGGCCATCCGGGACGGAGGGGACCGCGCCTACGAGCTGTGGCGCTTCAGTGCGCACGACATCAGCGAGGTCACGGCCGGGGTCGCGCCGGACGGGACGACGGTCTTCGGCACCAACGACGGCGCCGAGTACGGCATCGGCCCAGCCGGGGACCAGCGATGGAAGGTCGACCTCGGGACATTCACCTACTCCTCCCCCGCTGTCACGCCAGCCGGCACCGCGTACTTCGGTGACAACAACGGGGTCGTGTACGTCGTCCGTACGTCTGACGGCACGGTGCTGCGACGGATCCAGGCGCCAGCCAAGGGGAAGCGGGACGAGTCCAGCCTCTGGTCCTCCCCCGTCGTCGACGGTCAGGGGAACGTCTTCTACGGCACCCGCGACGGGTACGTGTACGGCTACGCCGCCGACGGCCGCCAGCTCTGGGCGCTGCCGGCTGGCGCCGCCGTCTACTCCACCGGGGCCCTCACTGCCGACGGCGCCCTGGTCATCGGCACCGAGGGCAAGGTCTTGCTCTGCATCGGGGGGCCAGATGCGTAGAGCTCTGCTTGCGCAGACCTGCGCCGTGGCCGGCAGCCCGATGCCGACGTACGGTGAGGCATGAGCGTCGTACGCGGAGACACGACGCGACGCTGGGTCACGCTGCTCGTCGCGATTGGGCTGATCGGTGTCACGCCGCTGCTGATCAGCGCCAGACCTGTTGGTACCACTGGGCTCTCGGCCGACGAGGTGGTGACCGGCGCGAAGCTCTCGGCAGCGGTGCCGCACGACGGCCTCGTCGAGATCGAGGCCACTCTCGGGATCCCCAAGCTCCCGGTCGCCAGCAACAACGTGGCGATCCTGGACCGTACGACGCGGGCGCGGACCTGGTGGGCGTCTCCGACGTCGTGGCGCGTCGACACCCTGACCGGCACCGGCCAGGACATCACCTACGCG
>JANMWN010000179.1:0-8351 GCA_031394045.1 Sporichthyaceae bacterium | reverse complement strand
CGCGGGCTCGTTCGTCGAGGACGGGCAGCTGGCCAACGTGCTCGCCGGCGACCTGCCGGCCGACGGCGTGATCACCGGTGTCGCCACCATCGACGGCCGGCCGGTCGCCCTGATGGCCAACGACTCGACGGTCAAGGCCGGCTCGTGGGGCGCCCGTACCGTCGAGAAGATCATCCGGATCGTCGAGCGGGCGTACGCCTCGGGCGTCCCGATGGTCTACCTCGTCGACTCGGCGGGGGCGCGGATCACCGACCAGGTGGACCTGTTCCCTGGCCGCCGAGGTGCGGGTCGGATCTTCTGGAACCAGGTCAGGGCGAGCGGCTCCATCCCGCAGGTGTGCGCGCTGTTCGGGCCGAGCGCCGCGGGTGGCGCGTACATCCCGGCGTTCTGCGACGTGGTCGCCATGGTCGAGGGGAACGCCTCGATGTACCTCGGCTCCGACCGGATGGTCGAGATGGTCACCGGGGAGAAGACGACGCTGGAGGAGATGGGCGGGGCCCGCGTGCACTGCGCGGAGTCGGGGGTCGGGCACTTCCTGTGCGCCGACGAGGACGCGGCGCTGCTGGTGGTGCGGCGCTACCTCTCGTACCTCCCGTCGAGCTTCGAGGGGGCACCGCCGGCCGCCCCGCCGGTGCCGCCGCCCTCGGTCGACCTCGCGGCGCTGGTTCCGGCCAGCGAGCGGCAGGCCTTCGACATGCGCCGGTACGTTGCGGGGCTGCTGGACGAGGGCTCGTTCCTCGAGATCCATGCGCTGTGGGCGCGCGAGCTGGTCGTCGGGCTGGGCCGGCTCGACGGCGAAGTGGTCGGAGTCGTCGGCAACAACTCGATGTTCAAGGGTGGCGTCCTGTTCGTGGACAGCGCCGACAAGGCGGCCCGGTTCGTGCAGCTCTGCGACGCGTTCAACGTGCCGTTGCTGTTCCTCGCCGACGTACCCGGCTTCATGGTCGGCACGGTGGTCGAGAAGCAGGGCATCATCCGGCACGGCGCCAAGATGATCTCGGCGATCGCCGAGGCGACGGTGCCCAAGATCTGCGTGGTCGTGCGCAAGGCGTACGGCGCAGGGCTGTATGCGATGGCCGGCCCCGGGTTCGAGCCGGACGCGACCCTGGTGCTGCCGTCGGCCAAGATCGCGGTGATGGGTGCGGAGGCTGCGGTCAACGCGGTCTACGCCAACAAGATCGCCGCGGTGCAGGACGAGGCGGAGCGGGCCGAGTATGTGGCCCGGCTGCGGGCCGAGTACGAGGAGGACATCGACATCGTGCGGCTCGCCAGCGAGCTCGTGGTCGACGCGGTGATCCAGCCGGAGGAGCTGCGGCGCGAGTTGGTCCTGCGCTTCGCCGCCGCCAAGGGCAAGGACCGCGCGTTCTCCCGCCGCCGCCATGGCGTCACCCCCAGCTGACCGGGCTAAGGGCTCGGACGGACTTTGTGGCGTTCGCCGTCAGCCGTTCTCGGGTCAGACTCAACGGAGGCCTGGGCACCGGCTCAGTCTGACACGAGCGAATGGCGCGAAGGACGCGAACGGCGCGGGGGTCAGACGGGCTGGCGGAGCTCGGTGGTGAGCTCGTCGTCCTCGGGGTAGTCGGGGAATACGTACTTGCGGTACGCCCAGAAGCGGAACAGCGTCGCGAGGGCCGTGCCGATCAGGATGCCGGAGATGTTGTCGGCGATCCCGGTCTTGAACCCCAGCACGTAGTGCGAGAAGTCCAGGCAGGCCAGCGTGATGAGCAGCCCGATGGCATTGAACCCGAAGAACAGCAGGTACTCGCGGGAGTAGCCGGAGCGCTCGCGGTGCCGGTAGGTCCAGAACCGGTTGCCGAGGTACGCCACCAGCGTGGCCAGCACCATGGACACGATCTTGGCCGTCGTGACCTTGTCGTACAGCAGCGCACCGTCGCGCCCGCCGTAGTGGAGCAGCAGGTTGAACGTGCCCGCATCGACGATGAACGCGACCCCGCCCACGACGCCGAACTTGGCGATCTCGTGGCGCAGGTGGCCGAACTTCTCCCAGATCGCGCTGGAGACACGCGACACGAGGTTCGGGGAGGACATCGCGCAAGGGTACGTCCGCCGTGTCACGATGACGAAACGCGCGCGACCCGCGCATCGACCGCGACCCGACCGGTCCGCCCACCGGTGGACGGCGAAGCGCCTTCGCAAGGAGCTGACCAGTGGACTTCAGACTCGCCGACGAGCACGAGGCCCTGCGCGGCACCGTCGAGGCCTTCGCCCGCGAGGTGGTCGCCCCGCAGATCGGCGACCTGTACGAGCGCGGCGCTTTCCCGTACGACATCGTCCGGCGGATGGGCGCCATGGGCCTGTTCGGGCTCCCGTTCCCGGAGGCCTACGGCGGCATGGGCGGCGACTACTTCGCGCTGTGCCTGGTGATCGAGGAGCTGGCGCGGGTCGACTCGTCGGTCGCGATCACGCTCGAGGCGGCGGTCTCGCTCGGCGCGATGCCGATCTACCGGTTCGGCAGCGACGCCCTGAAGGAGCGCTGGCTGCCGCGCCTCTGCTCGGGCGAGGCGCTGGGCGCGTTCGGCCTGACCGAGCCGGGCGGGGGCTCGGACGCCGGCGCGACGCGTACCACCGCGATGCTGGACGGCGACCACTGGATCATCAACGGCACGAAGGCGTTCATCACCAACTCCGGCACCGACCTAACCGAGTTCGTCATCGTGACCGCGGTCACCGGTGACGCTGCGGCCGCCCGCAAGGAGATCTCGGCGATCCTGGTCCCCAGCGGCACCGAGGGCTTCACGGTGGGGCCGTCGTACTCCAAGGTCGGCTGGCGCGCCTCGGACACGCACGAGCTGTCCTTCGTCGACTGCCGGGTCCCTGCGGACAACCTCGTCGGCGAGCGCGGGCGGGGCTTCGCGCAGTTCCTCTCGATCCTCGACGAGGGCCGCATCGCCATCTCCGCCCTGGCGACGGGGCTGGCGCAGGGCTGCGTCGACGAGTCGGTGCGGTACGCCGGGGAGCGCGAGGCGTTCGGTCAGGTCATCGGAGGCCACCAGGCCGTGCAGTTCCTGGTCGCCGACATGGAGGTACGCGCCCACACCGGGCGGCTGGCCTACTACGACGCCGCCGCGCGGATGCTGGCCGGCGAGCCGTTCAAGCGGCAGGCCGCGATCGCCAAGCTGTACTCGTCCGAGGCGGCGGTCGACAACGCCCGGTACGCGGCGCAGGTCCACGGTGGCTACGGGTTCATGAACGAGTTCCCGGTGGGTCGGTTCTACCGCGACGCCAAGATCCTCGAGATCGGCGAGGGCACCTCCGAGATCCAGCGCCTGCTGATCGCCCGCGATCTCGGTCTAGGCGGGGGTCGTTAGGCTCGCTCCCGTGACGACCTCCCCGCTGCCCGCGGAGTTCCCGACCGTCGGCATCGTGGGAGCCGGCCAGCTCGCCCGCATGATGGCGCCCCCTGCGGTCGCGCTCGGCATCCGGCTCCGGGTGCTCGCCGAGCGGGCCGACGACCCGGCCGCCCAGGTCATCCCGGACGTGACCGTCGGCGACTACCGCGACCTGACCACCTTGCGCGCGTTCGCCGTCGGCTGCGACGTCATCACCTTCGACCACGAGCACGTCCCGACCGAGCACCTGCAGGCGCTCGAGGCCGAGGGCGTCCAGGTACGTCCCGGCTCGGCGGCCCTGGTCCACGGCCAGGACAAGCTCGTGATGCGCCGGCGGCTGGCCTCGATCGGCGTACCCGTCCCGCGCTGGGCACCCGTGGCATCGGCCGACGACCTAGCAGCATTCCTCGCGGCCAGCCCCGGCGGTGTCGCGGTGCTCAAGACCGCCCGCGGGGGGTACGACGGCAAGGGCGTACGCGTCGTGCGTGATGTCACCGAGGCCGCCGACTGGCTGGACGCCGGCGTACCCCTGCTGGTCGAGGAGCTCGTGGACTTCAGTCGTGAGCTGGCCGTGCTCGTGGCTCGGTCACCGTCCGGCCAGGCCGTGGTCTACCCCGTCGTGGAGTCGGTGCAGGTCGACGGGGTCTGCCGCGAGGTGTACGCGCCGGCGCCGGGGATCGAGGAGGAGCACGCGCTCGCCGCCCAGCAGGCGGCGTTGCGGATCGCCCAGTCGCTCGAGGTCACCGGGCTGATGGCGGTCGAGCTGTTCGACACCGCGGACGGCGTGCTGGTCAACGAGCTCGCGCTGCGCCCGCACAACACCGGGCACTGGACCATCGACGGCGCCCTGACGAGCCAGTTCGAGCAGCACCTGCGTGCGGTCCTGGACCTGCCGCTCGGTGCGCCGACCCCGCACGCGCCGGTCGCCGTGATGGTCAACCTGCTCGGTGGTGACCTGGCCGACCTCTACCCGGCGTACCTGCACTGTCTGGCCCGCGACCCGGGACTGCGGATCCACGTCTACGGCAAGGAAGTACGCCCAGGACGAAAGATCGGCCACGTGACCGTCCTGGGTGACACCCTCGAAGACCTGCAGGAGCGGGGCCGGCACGCCGTGGGATTCTTGAGGGGTGACTTGGAGCGGTGAGCCGATGAGCGAGGAACGAGAGAAGAGGCGAGCGCGACCATGGGCCCGATGAGTGAGCCGCTGGTTGGCGTGGTCATGGGCTCGGACTCCGACTGGCCGGTGATGGAGGCCGCGGCACTGGCGCTCGAGGAGTTCGACATCCCCCACGAGGTTGATGTCGTGTCCGCGCACCGGATGCCCCAGGCGATGCTCGAGTACGGGTCCTCGGCAGCCGGTCGTGGCCTGCGGGTCATCATCGCCGGCGCGGGCGGAGCGGCCCACCTGCCGGGGATGCTCGCCTCGGTGACGCCGCTGCCGGTGATCGGCGTGCCCGTGCCTCTGGACAACCTCGACGGGCTCGACTCATTGCTGTCGATCGTGCAGATGCCTTCTGGCGTACCAGTCGCGACCGTTGCGGTGGGCGGCGCGCGCAACGCCGGACTGCTCGCGGTACGCATCCTGGCGACCTCGGACGAGGTGTTGCGGGCCCGGATGGAGGCGTTCCAGGTCGAGCTGGGCGCCAAGGCCGCGGCCAAGGGAGAAGCGTTGCGGCGCAAGCGTTCTGGGACCGGCACCGGCTTCCGGGGCTAGCCCCAGATCCGCAGCCGCGGTGCCTCGATGGCGGGGCAGTGATCCATCACGACGTCGAGGCCGGCAGCAGCGGCGCGGGCCACAGCAGCCTCGTCGATGACGTCGAGCTGCAGCCAGACCGCCTTGGCGCCGACTGCGACGGCCTGGTCGACGACGGCCCCCACCCGCGAGGAGTTGACGAAGCAGTCGACGACGTCGACGGGGAACGGGATGTCGGAGAGGCAGGCGTACCCGGGCTCACCGTGCACAGTGGCCGCCGACGGGTGGACCGGCACGACCTGCTTGCCGTTGGCCTGGAGGAACGACGCGACGCCATAGGCGGCCCGGCGCGGGTTGTCGCCGAGCCCGACCACCGCCCACACGTGCGCATCGGTGAGGAGTCGGCGGATGACCTCGGGGTCGCCGTAGGTCACGGGCGACCGAGCGCACGATAGGTCCAGCCCGCCGCCCGCCAGCGCTCCGCGTCGAGCACGTTGCGACCGTCGAGGACCTTGCGCTGGGCCACGACCTCGCCGAGGACCAGCGGGTCGATCGCCCGGAACTGCGACCACTCGGTGAGGTGCAGGACGAGGTCGGCGCCGGCGCAGGCGGTCTCGATGTCGGGCGCGTACTCGAGGACCGGGAAGCGGGCGCGGGCGTTGGCCATGGCCTGCGGGTCGTAGACGCGTACGTGGGCGCCCTGCTCGTGAACCGAGGCCGCCACGTCGAGGGCGGGGGAGTCGCGTACGTCGTCGGAGTCGGGCTTGAAGGCGGCGCCCAGGACGGCGACGGTACGCCCGTCGAGCGACCCGCCGAGCTCGATCCTGGCCAGGTCCACCATCCGGGTACGCCGGCGCTGGTTGATCGCGTCGACCTCGCGCAGGAAGGTCAGGGCCTGGTCGACGCCGAGCTCGCCGGCCCTGGCCATGAAGGCGCGGATGTCCTTCGGCAGGCAGCCGCCGCCGAAGCCGAGGCCGGCGCGCAGGAACTGGCCGCCGATCCGCGTGTCGTGGGAGAGCGCCTCGGACAGCACGGTGACGTCGGCGCCGGTGGCCTCGCAGAGCTCGGCCATCGCGTTGATGAAGGAGATCTTGGTGGCCAGGAAGGAGTTTGCGGCCACCTTGACCAGCTCTGCGGTCGGCAGGTCGCTGATGACGACCGGGGTGGGCCGGTCGATGACGTCGGCGTAGACCGAGCGCAGGGTGGCCTCGGCGGCGGCCGAGGCGACACCGAAGACGAGCCGGTCGGGCTCGAGGCTGTCCTTGACGGCGAACCCTTCGCGCAGGAACTCGGGGTTCCAGGCGACCTCGACGTCAGCGCCGGCCGGCGCCGTTGCCCGCAGCCGAGCCGCGAGGCCCTGGGCGGTGCCCACCGGCACGGTGGACTTGCCGACGATCAGGGCGGGGCGGTCGAGGTACGGGGCGAGGGTGTCGACGGCCGTATCCACGTAGGCCATGTTGGCGGCGTTGCTGCCGGCCTTCTGCGGCGTCCCCACGCAGACGAAGTGGACGTCGGCCTCGGCGGCGACCTCGGCCGGGTCGGAGGTGAAGGTCAGCCGTCCCGTGTCGAGGCTGCGGCGGAGCAGCTCGGGCAGCCCGGGCTCGTAGAACGGCAGGTCGCCGTCGGCCAGCCGCTTGATCTTCTCGGGGTCGACGTCGATGGCGATCACCTCGTGACCGAGCTCGACCATGCAGGCCGCGTGGGTGGCGCCGAGGTATCCGGTGCCGATGACGGAGAGGCGAAGAGTCACCCGGCGAGCGTACCTGGAGGGCTGACTGGCACACTTTCCGCACCCAAGCAGGACATCCAAGGATCTGCCGGGCAGCACCCATGGACAGGCGGTGTCAGATGAGCGGCTTCACGACCACCGAGGAGCACGAGCAGCTCCGTGACTCGGTCCGCCAGCTCGCCACCGACAAGATCGCCCCCCGCGCTGCCGAGATCGACGAGACCGCCGAGTTCCCGTGGGACGTCTACACCGCCCTGGTCGCCTCCGACTTCCACGCGATCCACGTGCCCGAGGCGTACGGCGGCGCTGGTGGCGACGCGGTCGCGGCCTGCATCGTGATCGAGGAGGTCGCCAGGGCCTGCGCCTCGTCCTCGCTGATCCCTGCGGTCAACAAGCTCGGCACGGTCGGCATGCTGCTGGCCGGGTCCGAGGAGCTCAAGGCGCGCTACCTGCCCGAGGTGGCCAGGGGCGAGGCGATGTTCTCGTACGCATTGTCGGAGCCCGAGGCGGGCTCGGACGCCGCGGCGATGCGCTCGCGGGCGGTGCCGGACGGTGACGGCTGGGTGCTGAACGGGGGCAAGCGCTGGATCAGCGGCGCCGGCATCTCGAAGTACTACACCGTGATGGCCGTGACAGACCCGGACCGGGGCAGCCACGGCATCTCGGCGTTCGTCGTGCACAGCGACGACGAGGGTTTCTCTCTCGGCGCCCCCGAGAAGAAGCTGGGGATCAAGGGCTCTCCCACCCGCGAGCTCTACTTCGACCACATCCGCCTGCCCGGCGACCGGATCATCGGGGACCCGGGCACCGGCTTCTCCACCGCGCTGCAGACCCTCGACGAGACCCGTCCGACGATCGCGGCGCAGGCGGTCGGGATCGCTCAGGGGGCGCTCGACTTCGCGGTCGGGTACGTCAAGGAGCGGAAGCAGTTCGGCAAGGCGATCGCCGAGTTCCAGGGCCTGCAGTTCATGCTTGCCGACATGCAGATCAAGCTGCACGCCGCTCGCCAGCTGACCTATGCGGCGGCCGCCAAGAGCGAGCGGGGGGACTCGGACGCGACCGGCTTCGCCGCCGCTGCCAAGTGCTTCGCGTCGGACGCGGCGATGGAGATCACCACCGACGCCGTTCAGCTTCTCGGCGGCTACGGCTACACCCGTGACTACCCCGTCGAGCGGATGATGCGCGACGCCAAGATCACCCAAATCTACGAAGGTACGAACCAGATCCAGCGCGTCGTGGTCTCGCGCAACCTGCTCAAGTGAGCCGCCCGCCGAATTCCGGACAGTCGTTTTTGGGTGATTTACGCTGCGGTGTTGTCTCTATACCAGGCTGCTTCTGCCTCGTTGGGGGTTTGATACCCCAGGGCGGAGTGCAGTCTTTTCTGATTGTACCGTAGTTCGATGTATCGGGTGATGTCAATACGTGCGTGTTCGCGGGTGGGATATGTGGTGCGGTTGACCCGTTCGACTTTGATAGTGCCATTTACCGATTCCGCCCACGCATTGTCATAGCACGTTCCGGTGCGCCCCAAAGACCGGCGGATTCCGAGCTGGTCGGTGAATACCGCGAACTCGGC
>JANMWN010000151.1:0-11412 GCA_031394045.1 Sporichthyaceae bacterium | reverse complement strand
CGGCTGCACCTGGGCCCGGTCGGGTTCGGCCTGCTCACCACGGCCACCGGTCTCGGCAGCCTGCTCGGGACGATGACGTACGGGTGGCTGGAGCGGCACGTCAGCCTGGCCTCGATCATGCGCTACGGCCTGGTCCTCGAGACCGTCACCCATCTCGTCCTCGCTCTGACCACCCGGCCGGCGGTGGCCATGGTGATCCTGTTCCTGTTCGGCATCCACCTTGTGTACTGGGCCACGACCGCGACCAGCGTCCGGCAGCGGGCGGTACCGCAGGAGCTCCAGGGCCGGGTCTCCAGCGTCTACAACTTCGCCCTCCTGGGAGGGCTCGTCGTCGGCGCCGCGCTCGGTGGCATCCTCGCCGCGGTGTGGGGGATCACCGCCCCGTACTTCTTCGGCTTCTTCGGGTGCGCCGTCATCCTGGTCGCCATCTGGCGCGAGATCGGCAACGTGGCGCACGAGGACGCCAGGATCATCGACGTCGGCTGACCTGGTTGCCTCGAGTCACCCATAACGAGTGCAACTGGTTTGATCTATGCCCTACAACCGTCGTCGTTATCGGAGGGCGCGCCAGCCCAGGACCCGGCACCTGAGCGGCTCGGAGAATCCTGGGAGTGCGCCAGGAAATACCTCGATCTCCAGGCTGTCGGAGGGCGCGTCCCGTCAAGAGTCGAGCCGCTTACGCCGATGCAGACAGCACGGCCGTGCCCGCTTGCGGCCGCTTGTCCATCCAGCCGAAGTACCCGGGAGCGGAGCCGGGCCGAGGGGGCAACGGGACTTGTCTGAGCACACGCCGTCTCCCGGGCTGCCCACACCAGGGTCCAGTCACCGCATGCCGGGCATCGACTGGTTCGCGGTGGTGCTCCCGGGCCTCGCGCTGGTCGGCGTCGCCTTTTGGGTGACCGCCCACCACCTGGGCGACCTGCACGCCGCGTTCTGGGTCATCGCCGCGCAGGCCATCGTCTTTGAGCTGCGCCCGATCCTGGCGACCAGACAGCAGCCCGAGGGCATCCTGCTGTCCACGGCATTCATCTTCGCGACCCTGTTCCTGTGGGGGGCCTGGCCGGCCGTCGTGGTGATGGCCGTGGGGAACGCGCTGTCCGAGCTGCGCTCTCGGAACCCCTTGCGCGACGCCGTCTTCATGATCGCCACGCTGGCCCTCGGCTTCTGCTCGGCGGCGGGGACCATGGCGCTGCTCGGTGTACGACCCTCGATCGCGGCGCCCGTGCACGCGATCTTCGTCGTCGACCTGCTCTGGATGTTCCTGGCGTGGAGCGTGCACTTCCTCGTCGTGCACTTCCTCGTAAACGAGGGGGCCACCCTGCTGCGCGGCCCGTCGGCCTATCGGCAGTTTCGCGCGGGGTTCGTGGACGAGTTCTGGTTCTACGTGATCTCCGACCTGGTGGTCGTGGGGCTGTCGCCGCTGGTCGTCGTGCTCGCGCAGACGGCCAGCCCGCCGTTGCTCCTGCTGATCGCCGCGCCCTTCGCCGCGGTCTGGAAGGGTGCCGCCTTCTCCCGCAACCAGGAGGAGGTGGCCCTGCACGACCTGCTCACCGGGCTCCCGAACCGCCGGCTCTTCCTCGAGCGCAGCGCTGACCTGCTCGAGAACGCGAAGCCGGACGACCGGTTCGCGCTCCTCCTCGTCGACCTCGACGGGTTCAAGGAGGTCAACGACACCATGGGCCACCATGCCGGGGACCTGCTGCTGCGCGAGGTCGGCACCAGGGTGCGGTCCGTCGTGGGTACGCACGACGTCGCCGCGCGGCTCGGCGGGGACGAGTTCGCGATCCTGGTTCCCGGCGTTGCGGACGCCGCCACCGGACTGCGCCGCGCCGCGATCCTGCGCGAGTCGCTCCAGGCCCCGTTCGAGGTCGAGGGACAGGTGCTCACGATCGACGGCAGCGTCGGCGTCTCGTTGGCCCCCGACCACGGCCGCGACGTCGGTGAGCTGCTGCGCTGCGCCGACATAGCGATGTACGTCGCCAAGCGGAGCAACCTCGGCGTGCTGGTTTACGTCGAGGAGGACGAGGACGAGGACGCGGGTGAGGGCCGGGGACCGGGTCGTGGCCGCGCCGGTCGCCGCACCGCCGATGTCCCGCTGCGCACCGACGTGGAGCCCGGCTGATCGCAGCGGCACCGACCTCGGGGGAAGATGGGCGCCATGGTGCGCCGGCTGCTGTCCCCACGCTGGCTGGCGATCCACCTGCTCACCCTCGTGCTGGTCGTCTCGTTCGGCTGGCTCGGGCACTGGCAGCTGGACCGGGCGGACAGCTTTCGCCAGTCGGCCGATGCCACCGCCGAACCGGCCCCGGTGCCGATCGCGTCGGTGACCCAGGTCCAGGGGTCGGTGGCCGCGGACGCGGTCGGGCGGCTCGTGACGGTGGCCGGCACCTTCGACCCGGCGCACGCCTACCTCGTCCCCGGCCGTGCGCAGGACGGCAAGCAGGGGCTCTGGGTGCTCGGAATCGTCCGTACGTCGGCTGCTCCAAAGGCCGGAGTCCTCGTCGTACGCGGCTGGGTACCGTCGGCGGCGGACGCGGCCGCGGTCCCAGCGCCGACGGGCGAGGTTGTGGTGACCGGTCGGCTGATGATCTCGGAGGACCCAGGCGGCAGGCTGCCGCCTGGTACGACGTTGCCGGCCGGGCAGGTGGCGGCGGCCAGCCCGGTCGCGCTGCTCTCCCTGGTGCCGTACCCGCTGTACGACGGCTTCGTGACGCTGCGTTCGCAGCTGCCGGCCGCGCCCGCCGTGCTCGCCCTCGTGCCGTCGCCGCGGATCGGCAACGACGTACCCGGCTTCTACGTCCAGCACGTGGCGTACGTGGCCCTGTGGTGGCTCTTCGCGGCCTTCGCGTTGTTCTTCTGGTGGCGGCTGGTACGCGACGAGGTCAGGGCGGCGCAGCGACGGGAGCCGCCGACAGGCGAGCCCGTGACGCACGGTTAGGCTTCAAGACATGCAGCCACCGGTCACCAAGGGCGCCGTCCTGCGCTACCGCACCCTCGCCTACATCACCGGAGTTGCCTTGGTGGTGCTGGTCTTCGTCGGCATCCCGCTCAAGATCTCCGGTCACGACCAGGTAGTCGCGGTGGTCGGCGTGATCCACGGGTACCTGTTCCCGGTCTACGTGCTCTTCACCCTCGACCTGTCGCGGCGGGCACGGTGGAGCCTGAAGCGCACCGTGCTGATCGCGCTCGCGGGCACCGTGCCGTTCGCCTCGTTCTTCGCCGAGCGCAACGTCGTGCACGGCCTGCGCCCCGCGGCGGTCTGACCCGCCACCTGCCGGTCCGAGGCGCCGCTCAGTCGGTACGCCGGTTGAGCGGGATCCGGGAGCGTACGGCCAGCCCCACGACCAGCGCTGTCACCACCGGCAGGCCGAGGGTCAGCGCACCGATCCAGCCCCAGGGCACGGCGAGCGGCATCGGCGTGGGACCGTTCGGCGCCGAGACGTCGTTGGTCGAGTGCACCATCGACCAGCCCGGCAGGAACCCAGCCCCCACACCCAGCCAGCAGCCGATCAGGGTGAGCACCCCGGCCTGAGCCGCTGCCAGCCGGCGGCGTACGCGAGGGGGACCACCGACCGCCGCGAGCGTCGCGAGGTCGGCCCGGCTGTCGGCGAGCGCCAGCCCGCCGGCTGTGATCGCGGCGGCAGCGGCGAGCACCACGGCCATCAGGACGAGAGCCAGCAGCAGCAGATCGGTACTGGTACGCGACCGGCCCTGCTCGACCGCGATGGTCACGCCGCTGTCCTCGCCGGTCAGCCGACTGACGGCGACGTTCGCCGCATCGACCTGGGCGCCCGAGACGGGGTGCGCCACGATTGCGTACACGCCGATGCTGGCGGCCGGGACCCCCAGCTGGGCCGCGAGTGCGGGCGAGACGAACACGGTCGAGGGGACGAACCCGTCCTCGATCACTGCCCCCTCGGCGACCACGGTGCGTACGACCACGCCCTGGCCCGACGCCTTGGTCCCGGTCCCCCGATCGACCTCGAGGGTGACCTTGCCGTTGGCGATCCGGTGCTTGCTGAAGACGACAGCGCCGCCGTCGGCGAGGGCCATGCGGGCCTCGGGCGAGTCCACGCCGGTCATGGCCGCCAGCAGGTTGCCGTCGCCGACCACGAGGCCGAAGAACCCGGTGGGGTTGAAGTCCCGGTCGGCCCGCTGGCAGCGCGGGTCCTGCGCGGCGGCATCGAGCCGGGCCTGGTCGGTGACGCCCTGGTTGACGAGCACGGCTGCCGGGCACTGCTCCGCCAGCGGCGTGACCAGGGTGACTGCGTCGTTCGGCTTGCTGTCGTCGAGGTACGCCTGCAGCACGGGTACCGTCCAGGAGGCCTTGAGCGGCATGGCGCGGCCAACCTCGGCCCGGATCTGGTCCGACTCCTTGGCGTCGGCCGGCCCGTTGAGCTTGACGATGACCGAGCCGATCGGGTTGCTGGGCTGGTAGGCCCGGTCGGCCGCCGCAGCCGTGCTGGTCGAGTAGAGCAGCGCGGCGACAGCTGCCGCCATCGCGGCGGTGACCGCCGCGACCGCGGCCCCGGAGCGGAGCCGGTTGCGGGCAGCGTCGCGCAGCGCGAGCCTCGGCGTCAGCGGCAGCTGGCTGGCCAGCCGGGCCACGTACTCGATCAGGGTGGGCGTCAAGGTGACCACGCCGAGCTCGGCGGCGATGCAGCCGGTCAGCAGCGCGATCAGTGCAGTCTGGCCACGGAACCCGTCCTCGCCGGCGCGGCCCACCCCGACAGCCAGAACCACCGCGGTGCCCCCGACGACGGCCAGCGCGCCGAGGATCCGGACCCGACGGGTGCCCTCGCGGGTGGTCTGGTGCACCGTGCCACGCCCGACGGCGCTGGCCGCGTCAGTGCGTGCCGCCGCGCGGGCCGGCAGGGCTGCGGCGACGACCGCGGTCGCAAGACCGAACGCCGCGACCACCAGGACCAGTGGGCTCACCACAGGCAACCCCAGCCAGTACGTGGACCCGCCGCGTTCCAGCTGGCCGCGCAGCCCGAGCACGGCCAACCAGCCGATGACCACTCCGACGAGGGAGCCGACGATCCCGAGCACGACACCCTCGGCGAGCACGACGCGGCGCAGCTGGCCGGGACGGGCCCCGCTGACGAGCAGCAGCCCGAGGTCGCGCCGCCGCCGGCGCAGGCCGACCGCGAACGCCGGCCCGACCAGAAGCACGACCTGCAGCAACGCCATCACGGTCGCGAGCGCCGCCACGGTCGTCCCGCCGGAGTCGATACCGCTCTGGTAGCCGAAGGCGGGCTGCCGGCCCTTGGCGTCGCAGTACTGGTCGCGATCGGTGCATCCGTTCGGCGGGTCGGCGAGGACGGCGGCCGATGTCGTGCGCCAGCCCAGCCCACCCAGGCGCAGCACCTCGCTCCAATGGACAGCGGCTGCGGTCTGGACCCAGTACTGATGGCGGACCGAGTCGCCGACTGACAGGTGCAACGCACCTGGCCGGGCATAGACGGTGCCGGTCGTGTCGCGGAACGCGGTGTCGCGGACCACGCCGACGACGCGTACTCCGGCTGGCTGGTTCGTCCCCTGTCCCGGGATCGTGAGGATCGGGCGGGAGCCGAGCCCGATGCGCTGGGCGTACGACTGGGAGACGACGACCTCATCGGACGTCGCGGGGAGCCGGCCGCTGACCAGGTCGAAGGTGCCGGCCAGCAGCGAGTCGGCCAGGTCGACCTCGACCAGGGTGGTGCGCCGGTACGGCCGTCCGTCGTAGGTGACGGTCCCGCCACCGGTCAGCCGGACGACCGTACGAGAAACGCCAGGTAGCAGCCCGGCGGGAAGCGACGAGGGCGGCGAGTCACCCGCAACCCCCTGAACGTGCGGGTCGCCTGGGATGATGGGCTCGCTCGAGGGCGCGGGCTCGCCGAAGACGCTGATGTAGTGAGCCGGGACACCCGACCACTCGAGGACCGCGTCGGCCTTTCCGAGCGAGACGGCGGCGGCGCGCAGGTTGACGACACCGCTGGTCGAGGCTGCGATCGATGCACCTGCCACAGCACCGACCGGCAGCGCGATGAGCAGCACCACCATCGAGGCCCGCCCTCGTTCGCGCCAGGCCGTCCGCCGGGCCATCCGCAGCGGTACCCGCCACGAGGTGTGCCGGTTCTCCGTGAACGGCCGGACCAGCCGGTCCAGCAACGTGTTGGTGCGCTTCGGGGAAGCGCCCGTCCCCGGCGCGGGCGCTTCCCGCACCTCTGGCTCGGCGACGCTCATGCCGGCAGGAGGGGTTCGGCGGCGTACGTGGTCTGGTCGCTGACCCGGCCGTCGCGCAGGAAGACGACGCGGTCGGACCAGCCGGCGTGCCTGGCCTCGTGCGTCACGAGCAGGACCGCCGTGCCCGCGTCACAACGCTGACGCAGCAACCTCATGACGGCATCGCCGGTCTCGCTGTCGAGGGCGCCGGTCGGCTCGTCCGCGAGCAGCAGTCGCCGCCCGCCGACCAGTGCGCGGGCGATCGCCACTCGTTGTTGTTGACCTCCGCTCATGTCGTCCGGGAAGCGATCGGCCAGCTTGTCCATCTCCAGCGACGCGAGCGAGCTGAGCGCCTCGGCCCTGGCCTGGCGCGGGGACATGCCGTCGAGCTCGAGGGGGAGAGCGGCGTTCTCGATGGCGGTGAGGGACGGGACCAGGTTGAGGTCCTGGAAGACGTACCCGACGTGGCGGCGGCGGATCTTGGCCAGCGCGGTCGGGGACAGCCGGGTCAGCTCCTGCCCCTCCACCACGACGCTGCCCGAGGTCGGCAGGTCCAGTCCGCCGGCGAGGTTGAGCAACGTGGACTTGCCGGAGCCGGACGGGCCCATGACGGCGACGAACTCGCCGGGGGACAGGGTCAGGCTGACTCCCTTGAGAGCAGCCACCGCGAGCTCGCCGCGACCGTGGATCCGGGTCACGTCAGAGACGTCGAGGATCAGCTCGGCGGGCTGGCCGGTCGTACCGTTCATATCCCTCAACCCCCTCATCGAGTCGCCTCCTGACGGTCGGTGCTCGGTGTCCGAGCCGACCTAGGGCCTGCCTGGGCCGCCCGTACCAGCCGGGCCTCGCAGTGGTCGAGCCAGCGCACCTCGGCCTCGGCCTGGAAGACCATCGATTCGACGACCAGCAGCCAGGCCAGGTCGTCACTGCTCGTGGCGTTGGCCTTGAGCCGGGTCAGCTCCTGCAGGCCGCGGACGGCCTCGGTCCGCTGGGCCTGGACGAGCTCGGCGACCGCGACCCCGGGCGTACCTACGGCGAGGGCGAGCTTGATGGCCAGCTCGTCCCGCGGGGCCTGGGTCCGGCGTACCGGCGTGGTGAACCACTCGTGCACGACCCCGCGGCCGGCATCGGTCGCGGCGTAGACGATCCGGCTCGCGTCCCCCTCGTCGCCGGACTCGACGACGCGGACGAGTCCGTCCCGCTCCAGCCGGGAGAGCGTGGTGTAGACCTGCCCGATGTTCAGCGGCCAGGTCCCCCCGGTGCGCTCCTCGAAGTCGGTCTTGACCTGGTAGCCGTGCCTGGGCGCCTCGACGAGCAGCGAGAGGATGCCGTTCCTGATGGACATACCCGATATGTATACCGAGTAGGCACCCCTCGTCAAGCCCCAGCGGCGATAGCGACGACGGTTGGTGGGCCTAGATCAAACCGATCGTCGTCGTTGGCAGGGGAGCATCACGATCCGCGGGTGAGGTCACTACGCGAAGTTGTTGTGGTTGCTTGAAGCTAAATTCAACACGACAGCTTCGGGCTCGGGCCGCTCTGAGGAGGTCACAGAATCCTCGGCCCCGACCCGCGCTGAGCTGGCATGGTGTGACCGTTGGAAGGAGGGCGGCAAGGGAATGATCTGGTGCGTCCTGCCGGATCGACCCTGGAAGATGGGCCCGTGGTCAACCGTCTGGCGCTCTCGAGCAGCCCGTACCTGCTGCAGCACAAGGACAACCCGGTCGACTGGTGGGAGTGGGGGCCGGACGCGTTCGATACGGCCCGCGAGCGCGGCGTCCCGGTGCTGCTCTCCGTCGGGTACGCCGCCTGCCACTGGTGCCACGTGATGGCGCACGAGTCGTTCGAGGACCCGGCGACCGCGGAGCTGATGAACGACGGCTTCGTCAACATCAAGGTGGACCGCGAGGAGCGCCCGGACGTCGACGCCGTCTACATGGAGGCCGTGCAGGCGCTGACCGGCCACGGCGGCTGGCCGATGACGGCGATGCTCACCCCGGACGGCGAGCCCTTCTACGCGGGTACGTACTTCCCGCCGCGGCCGCGCCAGGGGATGCCGTCGTTCAGCCAGGTACTGACCGCAGTCTCGTCGTCCTGGCAGAGCCGTCGCGGCGAGGTCGAGACCGCGGCCAAGGACATCGCCGCCCGGCTCGCCGACCGGGGCCAGCTCGCCAGCCTGGCCGGTGCGGGCCCGCCCACCGCCGACGACCTCGAGGCCGCGGTCACCGGACTGGCGCGTGGCTTCGACCCGGTACATGGTGGGTTCGGCGGGGCGCCCAAGTTCCCGCCGTCCTCAGTCCTGGAGATGCTGCTGCGTCACCATGCGCGTACCGGTTCCGAGCAGGCCCTCGCCCTGGCTGCCGCGACCTGCGACGCGATGGCCCGCGGCGGCATCTACGACCAGCTCGGTGGCGGCTTCGCGCGGTACTCCGTCGACGCCGGCTGGGTGGTCCCACACTTCGAGAAGATGTTGTACGACAACGCTTTGCTGCTCCGCGTCTATGTCCACCTGTGGCGCGAGACGCGCGAGCCGATGGCCGCGCGGGTCGTCACCGAGACTGCCGAGTTCCTGCTTCGCGACCTGCGTACGCCTGAGGGCGGCTTCGCCTCCGCGCTCGACGCGGACACCGATGGCGTCGAGGGCAGGACCTACGTCTGGACCCCTGCCCAGCTGGTCGACCTCCTCGGCGACGAGGACGGTCGCTGGGCGGCCGAGCTGCTCGAGGTGACGGCCGCGGGCACGTTCGAGCACGGCTCCTCCGTGCTCCAGCTGCTGTCCGACCCCGACGACCCCGACCGCTGGGCGCGTACGCGGGCCACCCTGCTGGCGGCCCGCGCCCGACGGCCGCAGCCCGGGCGGGACGACAAGGTAGTGGCGGCGTGGAACGGCCTGGCGATCGCAGCACTGGCCGAGGCGGGTGCGGTGCTCGAACGCCCGGAGTGGGTCGAGGCCGCGGAGGCCGCGGCCGACCTGCTGCTCTCGATCCATCTCGGCGCCGACGGTCGGGCCGACCGGGTGGTCCGGGTGTCCAAGGACGGTGTCGCCGGCCGGCACGCGGGGGTCCTCGAGGACCAGGCCGACGTCGCCGAGGGACTGCTGGCGCTCTATGCCGTGACCGGCCGCAGCGAGTGGCTCACCCTGGCCGGGGTGCTGCTCGACGCCGTGCTCGACCACTTCGCCGATGGCTCCGGCAGCTTCTTCGACACCGCCGACGATGCCGAGAAGCTCCTGCGCCGCCCCCAGGACCCGAGCGACAACGCGGTCCCGTCCGGACCGTCGGCGGCGGCCGGCGCCCTGCTCTCGTACGCCGCGTACACCGGATCGGCCCGGCACCGTGAGGCCGCCGAGTCGGCGCTGGGTGTCTATGCCGCCCTCGCCCGGCAGCACCCGAGGTTCGCCGGCTGGGGGCTGGCGGTGGCCGAGGCGGCGCTCGACGGCCCGCGCGAGGTAGCCGTCGTCGGACTGCCGGGGGACGCCGGGTTCGAGCGGCTGCGCCGGGTCGCGCTGCTGGCGACCGCCCCCGGTCTGGTCGTCGCGCTGGGCGCGCCGAGCTCGCCCGACCGGCTCGCTCCGGGGGCGGCAGCTGACCAGGACACCGTCCCGCTGCTGCGCGGCCGCGATCTCGTGGACGGCCGGGCCGCCGCGTACGTCTGCCGCGGCTTCGTGTGCGACCTGCCCACGACCGACCCGGACACGCTCGGTTCCGCTCTCGGCAGACCGTCTTGACTTGCGCCGTAATCGTGTAATTATCGGTGAATGGACACATCAACCACCGCAGAGCACGTAGCGAAGATCAGGGGCTGGCTCGCCGGCCGGCTCCCGCAGGACTGGTTCGAGGGACCCGCCGACATCCGCATCGACCGCGAGGAGATCACCGTGGTCGGCCGGCTGGCGGCCCCCGACGTCGCAGCCGACGCCTCCGAGGCCGAGCAGGCCGCAGCCGTCTCCGGCCGGATCAAGGAGTTCCGCGAGCGCACCCGCGAGCACCGCATCGAGATCGCCAGAGAGCTCGAGCACCGGATCGGCCGCAAGGTCGCCTGGGGCGTCCAGGTCGGCGACCGCACCGAGCTGTTCACGACGCTGTCGATCCCAGTGATGACCCGGCTCCGCCAGCCCGAGCGGCTCGTCCTGGACACGCTGGTCGACGCCGGTGTCGCGCGGTCGCGCTCGGAGGCGCTGGCCTGGTGCGTCAAGCTGGTCGGCAAGAACGCCGACGGCTGGCTCGCCGACCTGCGTACCGCGATGGAGCAGGTCTCCAAGGTCCGCGCAGACGGTCCCATCTAGCACAGCGCCCCAGCTGGCAGAACCGCAAAGCTAGTTGCGGTAGGTCACCAGCGAGATAGCGACGTACTGGCAGGCGAAGGCGAGCACGGTCAGCGAGTGGAAGACCTCGTGGAAGCCGAACCACTTCGGTGACGGGTCAGGGCGCTTGGTGCCGTAGACGACACCGCCCACCGTGTAGAGCAGGCCCCCCGCAGCGAGCAGCACCAGGACGGCGACGCCCCCGGTGCTCGTGAACTGCGGGAGGTAGACGACGGCGACCCAGCCCAGCGCGAGGTACGCCGGCACGTACAGCCAGCGCGGTGCCCCGATCCAGAACACCCGGAACCCCACCCCGAGGGCAGCGCCGGTCCAGACGATCACCAGCAGGGCCGTTCGCGACCCACCGTTGAGCAGGAGCACCGCGAACGGGGTGTACGTCCCCGCGATGATCAAGAAGATGTTGGCGTGGTCGAACCGCTTGAGGAATCCGAGCACCCGTGGCGACCAGCGCCCACGGTGGTAGATCGCGCTGACCGAGAACAGCAGCACCGCGCTGGCCGCGTAGATCGACGACGACGCGATCTCCGGTGCCCCTCTGGAGAGGCACACCAGGACGATCACGGCCGCCAGGGCCAGCGGGGCAGCGCCGGCGTGCAGCCACCCGCGCAACCGCGGCTTGACCACCTCGGTGACGTGCTCGACCGACACGGTCGCTGCTCCTGCCGGCTCGGTCGTCACCGGTCCAGGCTACGCGCTCAAGGTGCCCACTCGCGCCCGCTTCGCAGCGGTACTGTTGCGCCGGTCGAGGTCGGAGAGGGTGCAGCTGCCGGATGGGACTGTCCCAGGTGTTGTACGGCGCCTACGAGCGCCGTCTCGCGTCATCGTTGCCCGAGGGCGGCATACCCCGCCATGTCGGCGTCATCCTCGACGGCAACCGCAGG